>JAIOQA010000357.1 GCA_021413675.1 Deltaproteobacteria bacterium
GCGGGGGCGACGGGCGCGGGCGCGACGGGCGCGACGGGCGCCTCCGTCTCCGGCGCAGGCGGTGGCGCGGGCGGCGCGGGCTGGGCGAGCGCGATGCCGGGCGCGAGCAAGGCCAGCGCGAAGGTCAGGCGAGCGTGGATCTTCATCTGCATGAAGAGCGCATCGGTCGGGCCTGTGACGAGTTGCGTGCGAATTCGGTGTTTCGCTACGGCGCGACGCGAACACAGCTCTCGTACCACGCGAGGCCGAGGCGCTCGTCGCGCTGCACGACCCACAGCGGGACGTCGAGGCCCGCGCCGACGACATCCGAGGTCGGCGCCACGAACGTCGAGTCGAGCTCGGGCTCGTTGCCGACGCCGTCCTTGGGGCCGCCGCTCGATCCGCGCGTGTACGAGCCGGCGCCGGCGAGCCACTGGTACGACAGGTTCTCGTGCAGCATGCGCACGCCGCCGCTGAACGTCGGCACGAGGTAGTCCTCGCGCGCGCTCGGCGGCTCCACGGGCAACAGCTTGATGCGGGTGCCCGGCGCGACCGTCAGCGGCGTCGCCTGATCGGCGCAGCGGCCGAGCGTGAGCGGCACCGACGCGCCGGTCTCGCCGACGTCGGCGTCGATGCGCGTGAGCGTGGGGTTCTGGTTGGGCGTGCGCTCGGCCGGCACCTGCGCGCCGTACCGCACCGCCTTGGTGCCCCAGATCGCCTGATCCGCGGGCACGCCGGACGGCTGCACCCGGATCGACACCTGGATGTCGACGTGATCGAAGCCGGCGAGCGGATCGTTCTCGATCGTGTTCTTGAGGACCAGGAGGGTGGGCGCGCCGCCCTCGAGTCGACCGCACGCCATCTGTGGCACGGGCGCGGTCTCGGGATCCTCGATCATGCCGCCGCCCACGATCACCGTCGGATCGCCGTCCTGGCAGCGGCCATCGTTCGACGGCGGGCACGCGATCATCTGCCACTCGAGCGGGCGATCGATCCCGGGCTCGGCGATCAGCGAGCACAGCTCGACCGGCGCGAGCGTGAGCGTCGACGGATCCGGCGGGTTGTTGGGATCGATCGGGATCAGCTGCTCGGGCGGCTGCGCGGTGGTCGCGAGGATGCGCAGATCGATCACGATCGCCGGATCCTCGAACGTGCCGCACGCCGCGAGCGCGAGCGCGAGGGCTGCGAGGCGCTTCACCACTGCCCCCGGATGCCGAGCGTCGGCAGGAACGGCACGCTGGTCACCGGCGCGCTCTTGCGGAAGCGGTAGTCGTATTCGATGGCCTCGACGTTGTCGCGCGCGAAGACGTTCTGGATGTCGAGGTACACGCCCATGCTCCAGGTGTCGAACAGCCACGACTTCTCGGCGCGGACGTCGGTCTGCGTGAAGTACGGCGCGCGCGCCGTGCGGAACCCGGGATCGACGCCGAGATAGCCGCCGCTGTCGGCGTCGAACGTGGCGCCGCTGGGCTGGGTCTCGGGCAGGCCGGTCGCGAGCCGGAAGCGCGCGCCCAGCTCCCAGCCGCGGCCCAGCTTGTAGCTCGCGACCGCGTTGATGATGTGGGTCTGGTCGAAGGCGTTGAGCGCGTAGCCCATCTCGTTGTTGAGCCGGCGCTTCGAGCGGCTGAACGTGTACGTGAGCCAGCCGTAGGCGCGCTCCGACAGCTCGCGCCGGATCATGCCCTCGAAGCCGTAGGTCCAGCCGTCGCCGGAGTTGCGGAAGTTGACCGGCGTGGCGGTGCCGTCCTCGTTGACGACGACGTCGTTGGTGAACGCGACCAGGTTCTGGCGGCGCACGACGTACGCCTCGACGTCCATGTGCCACATGCGATCGGGCTGCCACTCCGCGCCGATGCCGCCGTGCAGGCCGCGCTCGATGCCGATCGCCGGGTTGCCGAAGCGCTGATCGAACGCCTCGGGCTGCGGCGGCTGGTGGAACACGCCGGCGTAGGCCTTGCCGGTCCACATCGAGCTGAGCGCCAGCTTCGCGACCAGGCGCGGATCGATGCTCGCGCGGGTCTGGCCCGACAGCACGTAGCCGTCGACGCGCAGCCCCGGCACCAGCCGCAGCTTGCCGAGATCGATCGCCACATCGCCGTGCAGGCCGAGCGCGGTCTGCGATACGCCGCGGTTGAGCTGCTCGGTCGGCAGATCGGCGCCGAAGCTGTTGCGGAAGTCGTCGCCGATCGCCGCGAGCACATCGTAGTTCGTGACGCGCGACTCGTAGTCGATGCCGCTGTCGAGGTACGTGTGCTTGCCGAGGCGGCCGGCGACGCGCATGCGGTACGACAGCGTGTTCTGCGTGACCGCGAGCTGGCTGTAGGGCCCCGCGGCCTGGGCCTGCGAGCCCGAGAACGCGACCGAGTCGCGGCCGAACGCGGGCGACAGCGTGAGCGTCAGGTCGCCGGCCAGCGGCCGCGTGTACTTGCCGATCACCCGGAAGAAGTCGATCGCGGCGTTGAGCTTGAGCGAGGCCTGCTCGTCGGGGTTCGAGTTGACGACCTTGAGCGCGTCGCTCGAGATCAGGCCGAGCACGCTGAGCTTGCCCTCCTTGCCGAGGTCGACGTCGACGCGCGCCTGGCCGTCGTAGTAGACCGGCACGACCACGCGCTGCGCGCCGGCCTTGGGCTTGGGCAACAGCAGCGCGAGCACGCCGTCGAGGTACGAGCGCCGCCCCGCGACCGCGACCGAGACCCGCTTGGTGATCGGCGCGCGCACGTAACCGGCGGCATTCAGGATGTCGATCGCGAGCGAGCCGTGCACGCCATCGGACTTCGACGCGCGGGTCTCGATCGCGACCACGCCGCCGTGCTGGCGCCCGAAGCGCGCCGGGAAGCCGCCGGGGTAGAGCTCGATCGAGTCGAGGAACTCGGGGTTGATGATCGAGGGCCCGCCCAGGAAGTGGAAGATGCCGGGCACGCGGTGGCCGTCGATGAAGATGCCGGTGTCGTCGGGGTTCGAGCCGCGGACGATGATCACGCCGAGGCCGAACGGCGAGCGCGCGATGCCGGGTAGCGCCTGGATCGCGCGGATCGGATCGCCGAACGTGCCGGGCACCGACGTCAGCTGATCGCGGGTCAGCTTGCGGCGCGTGACCTCGAGGACCTCGCGCTCGCCTTCGACGACAGTCTCGTAGGGGTTGCCGTTGAGCGGGCGCAGCCGCACGACCAGATCGAGCGCGTCGTCCTTCGCGAGGACGATCGGCTTCTCGACCCGCTCGTAGCGCTCGGCCACGACCAGCAGCTTGTAGGTGCCCGGTAGGACGCCGTGGAACGCGAAGTTGCCGTCGTCGTCGGTGATGACGTCCATCCCGAGCTCGGCGATCGAGACGATCACGCCGCCGAGGTGCCGGCGCGTCGACAGCTCGCGGATCTGGCCGCGGATCGTGACCGGCAGCCGCGCGTCGCCCACGTGGCCGGGCGCGTCGTCGGGCGCGGGCTGCGGCGGCTCGACCGGCACGGTCTCGACCACCTTGTCGAGGACGAAGTGGATCGTGGTCTCGACGACGATCGGTCCGGGGACGCCGTCGTACTCGGCCGGATCGAAGACGTACTGCATCGCCGCGGCCTGCGCGGCCTCGTCGAAGCCGTCGCCGACCGGGGTCACGACATCCACCGCGGTGACGACGCCATCCGCGTCGACGTGGATCTTCACCGCGACGTCGGCGGTCTTGCCCGCGGCCAGCGCGGCCTTCGGGTACTCGGGCGCGACCGCCTGCACCAGCACCGGCGCCTTGGTCATGACCGGCGCCTTCGCCGGCTGTGGCGGTGTGTCGCGGCGGGCGCCGTCATCCGCGTGCGCGGTCCCGACCATGGCGATCGCCAGCGCGAACGCTGCAGTCAGGCGGGCCCGGGTCGTCGTCGACAAGTGACCCAAGCCTAACGCTCTGCGGCGCGGACACAAGCGCCCGGGATGCCGCATCGCGCCGAGCGTGACGCGGCGCGCGATCCGACCGCTCGCTGCGATCGACCGCGTGAACGTGCGCCGCGCCTGCCATGTCCTCGCGCGGACGCGGTGATAGCGTGTCGGTTGAAATGCACGCCGAACTCGTTCAGCAGGTCCTCGCGCTGGCCCATCAAGCCGTCAAGGAGACGCACCGGGCGCGAGTCGAGGCCTATGTCCGCACCTACTGCCGCGCGATCCCTCCCGAGGTGATGCGAGAGGTCGAGCCGCGGGTGCTCCTCGCCTTCATCATGGAGCGGTTCGCGTTCCTCGAGGAGGACTTCGGTCGCACCGTGAAGGTGGCGATCCGCGATCCCGAGACGATGCTCACCGCCGACGCGGCGCCGTCGACGGTGATCGAGACCCGGCTCCCGGACTGCGCGTTCGTGATCCGGACGATCAAGGCGTTCCTGCGCGAGGCCGGGCTGCAGCTGCAGTTCGTGCTGCACCCGATCCACGGTGTGCTCCACGCCGACGGCGTCATCACGGGCATCGACGCCGCGCACGGATCCAAGTTCTCGCAGGTCTACCTGCAGGTCTCGACGATCCCCGCCGAGCGGCGCGAGGCCCTGCGGCTCGATCTCGAGCACCGCCTCGAGCTCACGCTGCTCGTCAACCGCGATCGCCGCGAGATGATGGCGCGGCTCGACGAGACCCGCCGCTTCCTGTGCCTGCAGTGCGGGCTGGACCCGGGGCGGCGCAGCCATCGCGAGTCGCAGTCGATCCCGATCGACAACATCCAGCGCGCGCCCACCGACGGGCTGCGGTTGCCGCACGAGGCCGAGGCGGCCGAGGCGGTGGAGCTGATCGACTGGCTGAAGGACGACAACTTCATCCTCCTCGGCTACGGCTGGTACCCCGACGCGGCGAGCGCCGTGCCCGCGCAGCCGCTCGGGTTGTTCGCGGCCCCGGAGCACGCCCTGCTCGACGAGCTCATCGGCGAGATCGTGCGGACCCGCCGCGCGCGCACCGAACTCTACTCGTTCTACCGCACCGACTTCATGACGGTCGTGCGGTCGGTCGCGCAGGTCCGCTACTTCGGCGTCGCGCAGCTCGACGCCGAGGGCAAGAGCATCGGCGAGCACGTGTTCGTCGGCCTGATGTCGACCAAGGCGCTCAAGCAGGCGAACCGCCGCGTGCCGATCGTCGGCAAGCGGATCAAGCAGGTGATCGCGCGCCTCGAGGATCCGCCGGGCAGCTACGCGTACACCAAGAGCGTCGCGATCCTCGACTCGATCCCACTCGAGGATCTCTTCTACTGGACGATCGACGAGATCCTCGACGTCGCCAACCAGTTCCGCCGCGCCGAGTCCAGCGATCACGCGCACGTCTTCGTGTGGCGGCGCCCCGGCGGCCGACGCATCACGGTCGTGTGCGTGGTCCCGCGGATGCAGTTCTCCGAGGCGCTGCGCGCCGAGCTGTCGGAGAAGGTCCGCCTGTCCCTCGGCGTGGCGCACGTCCGCGACTACCGGCAGGAGACCGACAACGAGTCGTCGATCCGCCTGCACTTCACCGTCGGCAAGTACCGGCCCAACGTGACCGACGCCGACCTCGCGGCGCTGACCGCGGAGCTCGAGCACCTGCTCGAGACCTGGACCGATCTGCTGCGCGACCTGATCTTCCGGCGCTTCCGCGTGAACGGTGACCCGAGCACGCGGTCGCGGTCCTCGATCTACCTCGACAGCACGGCGTCGGCGCAGGACATCTGGAACCGCTACGGCGCGCGGTTCCCCGAGGCGTACCAGCGCGCGCTGGCGCCCGAGATCGCCGTGCTCGACATCGGGCTGGTCGAGAAGGTCGTGGCGAGCGAGGGCCTCCGCGTCGCGCTCGTCGGCATCGGCGAGGGCGCGGACCGCCACACGTCCTTGCGGATCGTGTCGCGCAAGGAGCTCCTGCTCAACGACGTCGTGCCGACGCTGCACCGCATGGCGCTGCGCACGACCAGCCGCCTGGTCGCGCAGCTCGAGGGCCCGGGCCCCGACGTCTACATCACCGGCTTCGAGGTCACCGGCGCCGACGGGCGCGAGATCGAGGACGAGGCCTCGCTCGAGCGCCTCGGCGCGATCATCCAGCGCGTCCTCGACGGCCAGCTGCTCGACGACCGGCTCCTCGGCCTGGGGTACCTCGCGGGCCTCGACTGGCAGCAGATCGATCTGCTGATCACCTACCGCAACTACTTCGTGCAGGTGTTCCAGGGCTTCGGCACCCACAGCGTCAACGACGCGCTGCTGATGCACCCGCCATGCGCGGCGCTGCTCGTCGAGTACTTCGAGACCAAGTTCCGGACCGATCGCGACGACTCGATCGCGCACCGCGCCGAGGCGCTGTTGCCGCCGATCGCGCGGCGCTACGACGAGCTGCTCGAGAAGGTCACCTCGATCCAGGAGGACCTCATCCTCCGGTACTTCATCGATCTGTTCGAGGCGACCCGCCGCACCAACTTCTACCGGCCGGGGCGCGGCGACACGATCTCGATCAAGATCGAGTCGGGTCAGATCGAGCACATGCCGCGGCCGTGCCCGCTGTACGAGATCTACGTCCACGCGCCCGGCGTCGAGGGCATCCACCTGCGCGGCGGCAAGGTCGCGCGCGGCGGCATCCGCCACAGCGATCGCGCCGACGACTTCCGCACCGAGGTGCTCGGGCTGCAGCGGACCCAGACGCTCAAGAACACGGTCATCGTGCCGACCGGCTCGAAGGGTGGCTTCGCGACCCGCAAGGTCGGCCCGACCCGCGACGAGGCGCGCCAGCAGTACGAGGTGTTCATCGCCGGCCTGCTCGACGTCACCGACACCTACCACGGCACCGCGATCGTCCCGCCGCCCGGCGTGCTGCGCTACGACGGCGACGATCCGTACCTGGTCGTGGCCGCCGACAAGGGCACCGCGCACCTCAGCGACACCGCGAACCAGATCTCGTTGCGGTACGGCTTCTGGCTCGACGACGCCTTCGCCTCGGGCGGCTCGGCGGGCTACGACCACAAGGTCATGGGCATCACCTCGCGTGGCGCCTGGACCAACGTCCTTCGCCACTTCCGCGAGCTCGGCGTCGACATCCGGCAGACCTCGATCCGCGTCGCCGGCGTCGGCGACATGAGCGGCGACGTCTTCGGCAACGGCATGCTGCTCAACGAGAAGCTCAAGCTCGTGGCGGCGTTCAACCACAAGCACGTGTTCATCGATCCCGATCCGGATCCGGCGGTGTCGTACGCCGAGCGCAAGCGGCTGTTCACCACGCCCGGCACGCAGTGGAGCGACTACGCGACCGCGGCGATCAGCCGGGGCGGCGGCGTGTTCGAGCGCGCCGCCAAGGAGATCAAGCTGTCGCCCGAGGCGCAGGCGCTGCTCGGCCTCACGGCCAAGATCGTCACCGGACCCGACATCGTGCGCGCGATCCTGTCGCTCGAGGTCGATCTGATGTGGTTCGCCGGCATCGGCACCTACGTCAAGGCGACCACCGAGAGCCACGGCGAGGTCGGCGACAAGGTCAACGACAACGTCCGCATCAGCGCGCCCGAGCTGCGCGCCCGGGTCATCGGCGAGGGCGCGAACCTCGCGATCACCCAGCGCGCGCGCACCGAGTACGCGCTGCGCGGCGGGCGCTGCAACACCGACGCGATCGACAACTCCGCGGGCGTGGACTGCAGCGATCACGAGGTCAACCTCAAGATCCTGTTCGCGCCGATGATGGCCACCGGCGCGACCACGCGCGTCGCGCGCGACGAGCTGCTCCGCGAGCTCGAGGCCGACGTCGGGCTCGCGTGCGTGCAGGACAACTATCTCCAGTCGGCGCTCCTGTCGATGGAGTCGATCCGCACGCTCAGGCGCGGCGAGCCGCTGCTCGATCTGGTGTCGTACCTCGACAAGCACAACCTCAACCGCACCGCCGAGCACGTACCGCCCGACGAGGAGCTGCGCGCGTGGCTGGCGACCGGCAAGGGGCTGCCGCGCAACCTGCTGGCGGTGCTGGTGGCCCACACCAAGCTCGATCTGTTCGATCGCGTGCTGGGCTCGCGCATCCCCGAGTTGCCGCTGTTCCAGCCGATGCTCACGGCCTACTTCCCGCCCGCGCTGGCCAAGACCCACGCGACGCAGATCGCCGGTCACCAGCTGCGCCGCGAGATCATCGCCACGGTCGCGACCAACGCGATCATCAACCAGGCCGGCTGCATGCTGCTGGTCGAGCTGAGCAAGGAGACCAGCCTCCCGATCGACGAGCTGGTCGTGCGCTACTTCGTGTGCGACGAGCTGATCGGTGGACGCGCGCTGCGCGCGGCGATCCACGCCGGTGACTACACGATCGCCGCCAGCGTCCAGTACGCCGAGCTGCTCGCGCTCGAAGAGGTCAACCGCGCGCTCTTGCGCTGGTGGCTGTGGAACGAGAGCACGTGGCGGATCCCGCTCGACACGATCGCGAGCGTGAAGCAGGAGTTCGAGGCCACGGCGGCCGCGCTGGTCGCCGCGCTCGATGGCCCGGCGAAGGCCGCGATCGCGACGCGCGAGCAGGAGCTGGTGGCGCAGGGCTTCGCGCCGGCGCTCGCCGCAGACCTGACGCGGGTCGCGTTGCTCCGTGATGGGTTCGCCGTGATGGCGGCCGCGCGCGGCGCGACGCTATCGCTGGGCGAGGCGGCGCTGCTGTTGCGGCGCGTCGGCCGCGAGCTGCACGTCGACGCCTACGACGAGCTCCTGACCGTGCAGGTGCCCGCGAACGGCTGGGAGCGCCGGTTCCTCAGCTCGCTCGAGCGCGAGGCCGCGGCGATCCGCCAGCTCGGCGTGACCAAGCTGGCGAGCAACCCGGGCTACGTCGACCAGCACAAGGACAACATCGATCGCATCGCCGACTCGCTGCGCATGGTCAAGGCCCTCGGCAGCCACGGCCTGGTGCCGATGTACCTGATCCTCGAGGACTACCGCGCGCCCTGGTGAGCGGCGCGCGTCGCCATGCGACGGCTGATCAGCGGGTCGGCGTCGCGAGGCACGCGCGGCTGGCCTTCCCCGCCAGCTTCGCGAACCGCCCGCCGCACCCGCCATTGGAGAACGAGTACGCGATGTCGGCGCCCGGCAGATCGCCCTGGCGGATCGCGCACTCCGGGCACGAGCTGATCCACTCGGGCGCGGCGCGCAGGCCGTCGTACCCGGTGGCGTCGGTGAGATCGACGAGGATCACGTCGCCATTGACGCTGTCGCCGAGCCCGGGCAGGTAGTCGGCGAGCGCGGCCGGCGCGCCCGCCCAGCTGTAGCTGCTGATGCCCGGCGGCAGGACCAGCGTCCACGAGTAGTAGACCGTCGTGTCCGCGGTGGCGTCGAAGCGCGACCAGTTGGCGTAGGCGACCGCGCCGTCGTACGCGCCCGTGCCGACCTGGATCCACTGCGCGACCGAGCCCGCGCCGCTGACCGTGGTCTGGCCGAGCCACGGCAGCTGGTTCGACGCGATCGCCGCGGTGGTCGCGGCCGGCGCGAGCGACCGGCCCTCGACGTGCGACCCGACGTCGCCGGTCCGGCTCTCGGACACCGATAGCGCGATCCGATCGGTGCCCGCCGGCAGCTGGATCGGCGCGCTCGCGGTGCCGGTCGCGTAGTCCGGGTAGACGTTGTCGTTGTAGTAGACGGTGTCCGCGATCGAGTTCGCGACCATCGAGACGTAGGTCGTATCGGCGGTGAGCCCGGTCAAGGTCGGCGTCAGCGTGATGCCTGGCGTCCACGCCGACACGCTCGCGGTGATGTCGTTGGTGTACGGCGTCGCGTGCAGCCGCGCGCTGGCGATCACGTTGAACGACGTGTCGTAGGCGACGAGCAGGATGTCGGCGGTCGGGGTCTGGCAGTACGTGTACTGGAAGAGCGTCAGCTGCGTCGCCGGACCGGTGATGCCGGGCGCGCCGCACGGCGTGAAGGCCTGGAAGTAGTAGGCGCCGTTGTCCGGGAACGTCAGCGTCATCGTGCCTTCGACACCCGTGGTGGTGGGCGTGAACTTCTCGCCGAACTCGAGGTGGTCGCCCGGCTTCACGCCGACGACGGTCACCAGATCGGGACCTTCGGTGGTGTCGTAGATCGCGGTGATCGTCGCGCCGAGCTGCACGCCGGTCAGCGCGGCCACGCCGCTCGCGTCGGTGGTGACCGTCGGCAGGGCGGTGCCATCGGGCTGCACCGCGATCACCGGCACGCCCGCGATCAGCGTGCCGACCGCGTCGGTGCAGCACCGGCTGCGCGTGGTCACGGTCACGGCGCCAGAGACGGTCGCGTCGATCGACACGCCGCTGTCGACGTTGTTCGCGTCGGTGTTGTTCGCGTCAGGAAAGTTGTCGCCGCCGCCGCCGCACGCCGCGAGGCAGGCGAATGACAACAGAAGGCCTCTCGGGTTCCCCAGGAATGTCCGCATCTCGCCATGGTAATGCGGGCGCCGCCGGCGCGACAGCGCGGTGACGCGGCTCCATTGAACGATCGCGCCGCTGCGGGGACAGAGAGGCGTGTCCCGAACCCTGCTTGTCGCTGTCCTCGCGCTGCCGGTCGCGCTCGCGCCGCCGGTGCGCGCGCAACCCGCCGACGTCTCCGCGTCGACCACTCCCTCCACGGCCGCGACCGCCACCGGCCGCGTCGTCGATACGGCCGGGCGACCGCTCGCTGGCGCGCTCGTCTCCGTCGAGAACAACCCCACTGGCGTGGTCACGGATCGCGATGGCCGGTTCGCGATCACCGCGCCGGTCGGCGCGACCCTCGTGATCGAGGCCGACGATCACGAGGTCGGCATCGCGCTGGTCACCGGTGAGTCGCTCGAGGTCGCGCTGCGCGAGGTCGGCGCCGGCGAGACCGTCGAGATCCGCGGCGCCGCGCCGCTCACCGCGCCCGGCGCCGCGTCGCTCGATCGCGAGGAGCTGCACCGCGTGCCCGGCACCGGCGGCGACGTCGTGCGCGCGCTCACGGTGATGCCCGGCATCGTCAACAGCCAGGGCCCGCTCGGCTACTCGGGCGTCGTGATCCGCGGCGCGTCACCGCAGGACTCGAAGGTGCTGCTCGATGACTTCGAGATCCCGATCCTGATCCACAACATCGGCATCCGCTCGGTGCTGCCGATCGAGACGGTGCAGTCGCTCGACTACGTGCCCGGCGGGTTCGACGTCGGCTTCGGGCGCGCGTCGTCGGGCATCGTCGCGGTCACCACCCGCGCCGGCGACGAGCGGCGGCATGCGCAGGCCGAGCTGTCGCTGATCGACGGCGGCGTGCTCGCGCAGGGCCCCGCGGGGAAGGACACGCGCTACATCGTCGCGTTCCGGCGATCGATGGTCGACCTGGTCCTGCCGTCGCTCTTGCCCAGCGATCTCGATCTGTCGCTGACCACCGTGCCGAACTACTACGACGGTCAGTTCCGCCTCGATCACCGGCTCGGCCCGCGCTGGACGCTCGCGCTGTCGGGCGCCGCGGCCACCGACACGCTCGAGATCTACACGACGAAGGACACCAGCGAGCGCTCGAAGCGGTTCTACGGCCACACCGCGTTCGCGCGGGTCACCGGCTCGGCGACGTTCCACGACGGTCCGTGGACCGCGAAGCTCGCGCTGTCGGGGATGATCCCGAAGTTCGTGAACGAGGCCGGCGCCGATCAGCGGGTGTCGGCGGTGCTGCCCGCGGTCACGCCGCGCGCCGAGGTCACGCGTACGATGGCCACCGCGATCGGCCTCTCCAACGTCGAGGTGCGCGCCGGCGCCGAGGCCCAGGTCGGGCGTTACACCGCCGACCTCGCGACCCAGCGCGAGGATCGCGAGGGCGAGCCGGTCGCGGCGTACGACCCGCACGACGTGTCCCTTCAGTACCGCGGCACGTTCTGGGTGCCCGATCTCGCGCAGTGGGCGAGCGTCGCGGCGGACATGGATCCGGCGATCCGCCTGACCCTCGGGCTCCGCACCGACCAGTTCACGCGCAGCGGCGAGGTCGCGGTGCAGCCGCGCGCGAAGCTCGAGATCAAGCTCACGCCGACCGTGACCGCGCGCCTGTCGTCGGGAGCGTTCGCGCGGCCGCCCGAGTACCAGTCGGAGCTGTTGCAGGCCGCGCTCGACGCCGAGCGCTCGACCCAGCACATCGCGAGCCTCGCCTACGAGCCGCGCGAGGGCGCGCGCCTCCAGGCCTCGGCCTACTACACCGATCGCTCGCGGCTCCTCGCGCGCGACGAGATGGACGGCGCGCTCGCGAACACCGGCCGCGGCACCTCGCTCGGCGGCGAGCTGCTCGCGAGCTACCGCGGCGGGCCGTGGTTCGGCTGGCTCGGCTACAGCTACTCGCGCTCGACGCGCGTCGATCATCCCGGCGACGTGTCGCGGCCATTCAGCTTCGATCAGCCGCACAGCTTGAACGCGGCGGCGAGCTGGCATCGCGGGCGCTGGCAGCTCGGCGGCCGGTTCCAGCTCTACTCCGGGCTGCCGTACACGCCCGCGACCGGCGCCGTGCTCGACAGCGATCGCAACCTCTACATGCCGACCTACGGCGCGCCCAACTCCGCGCGCGCGCCGCTCCACCATCAGCTGGATCTGCGCGTCGACTACGCGTGGACCTGGGGACCCACCTCGATGACCGCGTTCCTCGACGTGCAGAACGTGTACCTCAACGACAGCGTCGCCACCGTCACCTACGGTTACGACTACACCCAGCCCAGCGCGATCCGCTCGCTGCCCATCCTGCCGTCGATCGGCGTGCGGGGTGCGCTGTGAGGGCCTGGCTGGTCGCGCTGATCGCGGTCGCCTCGGTCGCGCTCGTCACCGGATGCGCCGACGAGGTCGATCCGCCGTGGCAGCTCGATCACGATCGGATCATCGCGGTCCGCGCCACGCCGCCGGCGATCGGCGCGGGCGAGACCACGACGCTCGATGTCCTGGTCGGGCATGTCGGCGAGCCGACCACGGTCGAGATGCCCGAGGCCGCGGCGATCGTCTCGCCGCCGGAGCTCGCCGGGCCGCTGGTGGACGGCGAGTTCACCGCGCCGACGATCGAGGAGCTCGCGGCCCGCGGGCTCCGCGCCGACGCGGAGGTCCCGGTCGTGATCGCGACCCGGGTCGGGCCGTGGGTCGCGACCAAGACCGTGCGGATCGGCGCCGCCGCGCAGAACCCCACGATCGCCATCGCGATCGATGGCGCAGCGGTCGAGGGAGCGATCGAGGTCGCGGCGGGAGTCGACGTCGCGCTCACGATCGACGTCGACGCGGGCGCGAGCGTGACGTGGCTGACATCATGCGGCACGCTCCACGACTTCGACCTGGCCCACGCGCGGCTGCGCGTCGAGCCCGACGACCCGCAGGCCGGCGAGCTCGCGATCGTCGTCCGCGACGCGCACGGTGGCACCGCCTGGCAGCGCTGGCCGATCGTCGCCCGGCGGTGACCGGAGGCTCGCGGGAAATCATCCAATTCCCGCGGGCCATGCGATACTCGGCCCCATGCGCGCCTGGTCCATCGCGGCGATCCTCGCGATCGCGCTCGCCGCGTGCTCGACCTCGCCGTCGCCCGGTGGGGCGACCGACGCGCCGCGTGGCGACGCTCGCGTCGTCGACGGTGGCGGCACCCCCGACGCCACGCCGACGTTCAGCGTCCAGTACACCGATCCGGATCACGGCCCGTTCCGCGGTGGCACCACGACCGTCATCCGCGGCACCGGCTTCGCCAAGGACGACGTCGTCCGCATCGGCGGGCGCCTCGCCACCGAGGTCGTGCTGCTCGACGCGCGCCACCTGCAGGTGACCGTGCCGCCCGGCGAGCCCGGCGTGGCCGCGATCGAGGTCACCGCGCCCGGCGGCGCCGTCGCCTCGCGCGACGACGCCTTCACCTACGAGGCGATCGCGATCGATCCGCCGTCGGGGTCGATCGCCGGCGGCACCTACGTGATCATCAGCGGCTTCGGCACCCACTTCGACGACGCGCCGGTCGCGGTGCTGTTCGACGGCTTGCCGGCGACCGGCGTCACCGTCGAGAACGCCGAGCGCCTGACCGCGTTCACGCCGCCTGGCACGACCGGCGACGCCAACGTGCTCGTCGCGACCGCCAGCGACACCTATCGCGCCGATCGCGGCTACGCCTACTACGCGACCGGCGATCCGTTCGCGGGCGGGCTGTCGGGCGGCGCGATCAACGGCACGGTCAACGTCGTCGTGATCGACGCGTACACCCAGGACGGCGTCGCCGGCGCGTTCGTCGCGCTCGGCGATCCGAACACCACGCCGTGGCGCGGCAACGCCGACGCGCTCGGCCAGATCACGTTCAGCGGCCCGACCTTGAAGGGCCCGATCTCCGTGGTCGCGACCGCGCCCGGCTACGAGGTCGGCACCTTCGATTGCTTCGACGCCACCAACCTGTCGATCACGCTGCGGCCGCAGGTCTCGCCGACGCCGACCGGCCCGCCGGGCGTGGGCACCTCCGACGGCACGATCCGCGGCAACCTGCTGTTCGGCAACGCGACCGGCCTCGGCTCGGCGGTGTGGAACATCGTGCCCGAGCCGCGCACCGCGACCGAGGTCAAGCGGATCTACGTCGGCACCAGCGGCACGTCGGTCTTCGGTCAGCCGCGCCAGTCGATCGTGCACATCGACTACAGCTACGACCCCAACCAGCTGGCGTGGCCGTTCGAGATCAACGCGCGGCCGGGCGCGTGGTCGGTGGTCGCGGTCGCCGGCCTCTACGATGCCGCGAACGATCCCAAGGGCGATGGCAGCCAGGGCTTCGAGCCGTTCGCGCTCGGCGTCGGCCGCGGCGTGCTCGTCGGGCCCGATGAGGTGCGCGAGGGGATCGATGTCGTCGTCGACATCCCGCTCGATGCCGCGGTCCAGGTGCAGCTCAAGGACCCGCCGCCGCTCGCCACGCCCGGCTTCGCCGGGCCGATGCAGCACCTCGTGCGCGCGGTCGTCGACCTCGGCGGCGAGGGCACGATCCTGTTCGGCGCGCACGGCCTGCCGCCGGGCGCGAGCGGCGATCTGCCAGGCACCATCACGCTGCCCACGGGCGTGACCTCGCTCCTGCTCACGTCGGCGCCGTCGCTCACCCACGCGATCGGCGACGCCTCGTACGCGTTCCTCGTCGGCGCGTACACGTACCTCGGCGCGCCGATGTCCGCGCGCCTGGTGCGCGGCGTGAAGGACACCAGCCACCCGGTGAGCGTCAGCGGCTTCCTCGGCGTGCCGCGCGCGGCGGACCCCGCGCCCGAGGGCGTCGCGTCGTCGCCGCGCCACGCGGTGATCGCGCCCGAGCACGAGACCTCGGCGCCGACCTTCCACATCCATTACCTCTCGGACGATCAGGGCATGCCGATCTGGCGCGCCATCACCTGCGGCGCCGAGATCGACACGCCGCTGCCCGATCTGTCGTCGATCGGCGTGGTGTTCCCGCCGCCCGACAAGCGCCTGTACTGGACGGTGTGGAGCATCCAGGTGCCAGGCGACTTCAACCAGTACACCTATCGCTGGAACGGCTCGTCGTACTGGACCGCGTACGCGAGCGACTCGGCGTGGGTCACGTTCCCGGCGCAGTGATGCAAGCGATGATGAGAGCCGCGATGCGTGACGCAATCGTCCTGGCCGCGCTCGCCCTCGCGGCGTGCGGCAACCCGCGACCGCTCGACAGCCTGTGCGCGCCGGGCTTCCAGCGCTGCGACGTCGGCGTGCTCGAGCAGTGCGCCGACGATGGCCAGTCGTGGCGCACCCTCGACGACTGTGGCCAGCGCGGCCAGGTCTGCGATCTCGCCCGCGGTTGTGTCGCGTGCCAGCCCAACATCAACGCCTGCGTCGGGCAGGACATCGTGCGCTGCCGCCCCGACGGTTCGGGCTTCGACACGATCACCACCTGCGACGGCACGATGGGGCAGGTGTGCGCCGGCGGCGAGTGCAAGGACGCCTGCGCGCTGGCCGCCGAGCAGCACAGCTACGAGGGCTGCGAGTACTGGGCCGTCGATCTCGACAACGCCGTGGTCGCCGATCAGGGCGCGGCGGCGGCGCAGCAGTACGCGGTCGTGGTCTCGAATCCCAGCCTGCTCAGCGCCGATGTCGACGTCGACATCTGGTGCGACGCCGCCGACGCCGCGAACCCGGCGATCCACTGCACCGAGGGCCAGGCGTTCACGCTGGTCAAGGGCCTCAAGGTCGCGCCCGGCGATCTGCGCATCATCGATCTCGATCCGCGCGAGCTCGACGGCGCGACCCGCCCCGAGCTCAACGACGGCACCGGCACCGCGCGCTCGCACCACGCGTTCCGCGTCCACGCGTCCGCGCCGATCATCGCCTATCAGTTCAACCCGCTCGAGAACGCCGGCGTGTTCTCCAACGACGCCTCGCTGCTGCTGCCGACCGAGTCCCTCGACAGCCGCTACCTCGTGATGTCGTGGCCGCAGACCCTGGCGCTGACCAACGAGTCGACGACCAACGGCGGCATCGACCTGCGCGCGTTCCTGACGATCATCGGCGTGTCCGATCAGACGACGATCGACATCACGCTCTCGACCGACATCATCGGCGGTGGCGGCATCCCGCCCGCGTCGAAGGGCGACACCGTCCACGTCATCCTCGATCGCTACGAGGTCCTCAACCTCGAGACCGGCGGCTTCAACGCCGACTTCACCGGCACGTCGATCGTCACCGACGGCAAGCCGATCGCGGTCTTCACCGGCAGCGAGGCCTCCGACGTGCCGCGCTTCGACTCGATCGCCGATCGCCGCTGCTGCGCCGATCACCTCGAGGAGCAGCTCTTCCCCGAGGTGTCCTTCGGCGAGAGCTTCGTCGCGGTCAAGACGCCGATCCGGTCCGCCGCCGTCGCCGCCGCCGGCTGGCCGGTCACCGCGCTCAGCGCCGAGCCCGAGTACTGGCGCATCCTCGCCGCGCACAACGCCACGCTCGTCCATACCAACCTGCCGATCCCCAACGACACCATCACCCTCGATCGCGGCGAGAGCGTCATCGTCGAGTCGTCCACCGACTTCACGATCCAGGCCTCGCAGCCGGTGTCGGTCGGCCAGTACCCCGCGAGCCAGCAGGCCATCGGCATCCCGTCGACGCTCCCCGACGGCACCCGCCCGCCCGGCGGTGACCCGTCGTCGATCATCGTCCCGCCCGTCGAGCAGTGGCGCGATCACTACCTCGTGCTCGTGCCCAACAAGTACGCCTTCGACTCGATCCTCATCGCCGCGCCCTCGACCGCGCGCCTGCGCTACGACAACGTCGATCTCGAGGACGCCCTCGACTGCGACTACCACCCGGTCGGCACGCTGCCGATCGGCCCCGACGGCACCGATCTGCAGTACGTCGCGATCCGGTGCCTGCTGTCGCATCCGTCGCGGACCGGCCCCGGCATCCAGGATGACGGCGTGCACTACCTCGACACGTCGAGCGGCGATCACTTCGGGCTGATCGTGTGGGGCTGGGACAGCTTCGTGTCGTACGGCTATCCCGGCGGCAGCAACCTGTCGCCGATCAACCTGCAGTAGCGCGCTACACGTGCTGATCGATCAGGATCGGATTGCCGTCCGGATCGATCACCATGAAGCTCGCCGGGCCGGTCGAATGCTCGTCGGCGGCGCTGACCGGCTCGATGCCGGCGGCGCGCAGGCGGCGCTGGTGCTCGCGCACGTCGGTGAACTCGACGAGCGGGGTCGAGGCGTTGTCCCAGCCGGGGTTGAACGTGAGGATGTTGCGGTCGAACATGCCCTGGAACAGGCCGATGGTCGCGCCACCGTTCTGCAGGATCAGGAAGCGGGCGGGGTTGCCGCCGCGGACCGTGAAGCCGAGCGCCTCGTAGAAGGCGCGCGACGCGGCGAGGTCCTTGACGGCGAGGCTGACCGAGAAGTTGCCGAGGCTGGTGGTGTGGGGAGTGGTCATGCCCGTGATGCTAGGATCGCGCGCAGAGGCGCGGCTTGTCAGATCTTGCGAATCTCGACTACGTCACCCGGGTGAACCGCGCGATCGATCACGTCACGCGCCACCTGGCGGAGCCGCTGCCGCTCGAAGAGGTCGCGCGGGTCGCGTGCTTCTCGCCGTATCACTTCCACCGGATCTTCCGCGCGCTGGTCGGCGAGACGCTGCACGCGTTCGTCAAGCGGGTGCGGCTCGAGCGGGCGCTGTTCCTGATCTCGCACGGCGAGGGGACGTCCTTGACCGACGTCGCGCTGCGCTGCGGGTTCGCGTCGAGCTCCGACTTCTCGCGCGCGTTCCGCGCCCACTACGGCATGCCGCCGAGCGTGTTCGACGTCGACGGGTTTCGCCGCGCGCGCCGCGACGAGATGGTCGAGACGCTGGCGCCCGACGACCGCCACCGCCTCGCGCGCCTGCACGCGGGCGCCAACCCCGATGGCTTCGCGGTCGAGCTGCGCCGGGTGCCGCCGCGGCGCGTGGCGTACACGCGGGTGATGGCGCCGTACCAGGCCGGGCGCGTGACCGCGGCGGCGGCGACGATGGTGGCGTGGGCCCGCGCGCGCGGCCTCGCCGGCGGGCAGTGGCTCGGCTACCAGTGGGACGATCCCGAGATCGTCGCGCTCGAGCAGTGCCGCTACGACATCGGCGTCGAGATATCGAATGAGGCCCGCGTCGATGGGGACGTCAACACGGTCGTGCTGCCGGCGATGACGCTGGCCGAGATCGCGATCGCTGGGCCGATCGAGCTCGAGCTGCGCGCGTTCGACTGGCTGTACACGACGTGGCTGCCGCAGAGCGGCTATGCGCCGGACCACCAGCCGCTGTTCGAGGCGTGGAACGGCGAGCCGTTCGCGCACGGCGACGCGCACTTCGAGCTGCGCATCCAGCTCGCGGTCGTCGACGAGGCCGCGCCGCGCTGATCATCGCGGCGGCCGGGCCCGCAGCCGGGTCTGGACCTTCTCCGAGCCGAGCTCGCGTAGCGCATCGTTCGCGACCCAGCGGGCGGCGCGCGTGCCGGCATCGCCGCCGCGCTCGCCATCGCGGTTGGCGGTGGCGCGGATCTGCTCGGCGCAGGTGATCGCGGCGGCGTTGAGCGCGAGGTTG
>JAIOQA010000358.1 GCA_021413675.1 Deltaproteobacteria bacterium
GGCGCTTCGTCAGGCGCACCAGCTCAGCGCGCTCATCCTCCGTGATCACCAGCTCGACTTTGGGGCGTCCGGTTCGGGCCATAGCCCAGGAGATCATGGCCCCCTGACTTTGACCGGGGACTCCGTTTCCAGGGGACTAGCGATATCGATACCGAAGTATCACGACCCCAGAGCCGCCTGTGCTCGTGCCGGTACCGTTGCAGGTTCCGCCGCCGCCGCCGCCCGTGTTGTCGGCGCCCGAGACGCCAGTGCCTCCGAGACCGCCGGCGCCACCGCCGCCCATACCGCCACTGCCCGCTGTCCCGGCGATGGTGCCCCCACCGCCACCGCCGCCGTAGCGGACGAGCGTGCCCGTAATCGCGTTCTCCACTCCCTGGCCGCCATCGCCCGCGGCATCCGGCGCGGCATCAGCTCCTACGCCACCGGCGCCACCCCCGCCAGCACAAGCGTTCATGCTCGTTCCGCCAGTCCCTCCGTTGTTTCCCTGGCCAGCGGTTCCGGACCCGAACGTCCCCGGGCTCCCTCCGCCGCACCCGCCCCCGCCCGAACCGCCCGGGCTTCCGGCCTGACTGCCTCCGATCGATCCATGTCCGCCGCCTGTGGCGATCCGCCCGTTGAAAGAAGAGTTGTTGCCGGAGCTCGCGATTGGGCTCCGAGGGGCGACGACGACTTCGTAACGCCCAGGTCCGAGGTCGTCGCCGGGGTCTGTGTAGACAACGCCTCCGGCGCCTCCCCCGCCGCCGATGCCGGTGGTTGGATTCGTTGGACTGTTTCCTCCGGCCCCGCCACCGCCGACGATAAGACTCACCACTGGCCCCGAGCCCGATTTGATCTCGAAGGTTCCGGAGGTCGTGAATCTGTGGATCTGGAAGTCGCCATCCGTCGTGATGGTGCCTCCGGTGGCCACGATAGGTGCATTCGAATCCGCCGTAGGTGCAGCATCAACCTGCACGCTCGGAGGAGCGTCAGCCCCAGTGCTCACGCTGCCACACGCCACCGCCCCGACCGCCCAGACCATCGCCAATCG
Source organism: Deltaproteobacteria bacterium (assembly GCA_021413675.1). Classification (GTDB taxonomy): domain Bacteria; phylum Myxococcota_A; class Polyangia; order Haliangiales; family Haliangiaceae; genus JAIOQA01. The sequence continues at coordinate 1,028 of JAIOQA010000358.1, forward strand.
CCGCATCCCCTACCCCCGAATCATTTGCCTAGACTCTACGACATCGCACGGGCGGCTCGCCACCGCGAATCGCGTTTGAGCTCCGTGCGACTCCTTCCGTTCTACTCCCGCGCCACCGCAGTGTCGGACAAGGCGCGCCGGCGCCGCCTCCCGCCAGAGCGTGAGATGCGCCCGTGGAGCGCACTGTCCAGCGAGCACGCATCACTCTCACGCTGAAGGGCGCTCGCGCTCGACACGATCTTTCGTGTGCGAGGCGCACGCAACCGCCCGCGGGCGCGGTCGAAACGCGCGTGGTGATGACCACGATCCAGTGCCGATGCGGCCGACGGGTCGCCGAGACCGACGACCACGACCTCACGGTTGCCGATGACGTCGTGCTGGTCTCGGTCAGCGAGGCCAGGCTCGTCATCGGCTGCCCTGCGTGCGGCACCACGGTGTCGTGCGCGCACCTCGCCGACGGCGCAGCGCCGCCGGCCGACAGCGTGACGCTGCGCTGGGGACCCGCCAACCGGCTGGTGCTCACCGGCGCGACCTACAGAGAGGAGAAGTATGGAGCCGCGTGATGGAGGGTTGATCCCGTCGGCCGATGACCAGCGACATCTGCCTGATGCACACCGTCGAGGGCCTCGTCCGCGCCGGCTACACCGTCCAGGTGGTCGCCGACGCGAGCGGCAGCATGACCACGCTGGCCGACCAGCTGACCTACGACCGCATGCGCGGGCTCGGCGTGATCGTCACCGACGGCAACCAGATCCTGAGCGAGCTCTATCCCGACTTCGGCACGCCTGATGGGCAGAAGGCGATGACGATCAACCTCGAGGAGATCGTGTCCAAGTTGAAGCCATAGCGCGGAGCGCCGCGGCGCGAGTGCTATGGTGCGCGCGCTCCTCCGCGCGATGCGATCACCACCGACCACCCAGGATACCGAGGAGGCGCGCGCGTTCCTCCAGGCGCGGCTCGCGCTGTTCTGGAAGGTGCTGTTCATCTTCACGCTCGCCGGAGCCGTGCTCGGCCTCCTGGGCCCGATGGTGAAGCCCGGCATGGACCTGGTGATCACGGCGGGCAACGTCGTGCTCAACGGCGTCCTGTGGCAGCTGTGCCGGCGCGGGAAGCGGTCGGTGCGGTTCAGCCGGATCCTGGAGGCCACCGGGCTGGTGGTGAGCGGGATCGTCGGCGTGTTCCTGACGCGGTACCTGCTCGCGGGGCTGGTGCGCGGGCACGGGCTGGTGACGGCCGAGGGCACGCTGATGGCGGACGCGTACATCTGCATGATCGATCTCGCGCCGCTCGCGATGTTCCTCGCGATCCGCGCGGCGCTGATCCCGTCGCAGCCGTGGCGCACGGCGATCCTCACCGGGGCGGTGGCGGCGGTGAAGGTCGTGCTGAGCTCCATCCTGGTGCCGACCAGCGACGGCGGGCTCGCATGGCGCGACGCCGACCAGGGCGCATATCCGTGGCTGCCGTCGACGCTGATCATGATGTGGGCGATCGCGGTGATCACCTGCACGGTGATCTCGTGGGTGATCTACGGGCTGCGGGCCGAGGTGCGAGAGGCGCGCAAGTTCGGGCAGTACGTCCTCGAGCGGAAGCTGGGCGAGGGCGCGATGGGCGTCGTGTACCGGGCGACGCACTCGATGCTGCGGCGGCCGGCGGCGATCAAGCTGCTGCTGAGGGATCGCGCGACGGAGACCGACCTGCTGCGATTCGAGCGCGAGGTGCAGCTCACGAGTCGGCTCGCCCACCCGAACACGGTCTCGATCTTCGACTACGGGCGAACGGCAGAGGGCGTCTTCTACTACGTGATGGAGTACCTGGACGGGCTGGACCTGCAGCGGCTGGTCGACGAGAACGGTCCCGTCGAGCCGGCGCGGGCGATCCACATCCTCGCGCAGGTCGCAGGCGCGCTCGCCGAGGCGCACGCGCTGGGGCTCATCCACCGCGACATCAAGCCGGCCAACATCATCCTGACGGAGCGGCCCGATGAGCCCGATGTGGTCAAGGTGGTCGACTTCGGGCTGGTGAAGAAGTTCGGCGGCAATCTGGCCGAGTCGGTCACCGAGACGCTGGCCGGAACGCCGCTGTACATGGCACCGGAGGCGATCACGAAGCCGGACTCGATCGACGGGCGCTCGGATCTGTACGCGGTCGGCGCGGTCGCCTACTTCCTGCTCACCGGGCACCACGTGTTCGAGGCGGGGTCGGTCCTCGAGGTGTGCAGCAAGCACATGCTCGAGGCGCCGGTGCCCCCGTCAGTGCGAGTCGGCAAGGCCCTGCCCGAAGACCTCGAGGCGATCGTGCTGGGCTGTCTCGCGAAGGATCGCGACGCGCGTCCTGCGTCCGCGGCCGTGCTTCGCGCGAGCCTGCTCGCCTGCAAGGACGCCGCGCGCTTCGACCTGGCCGCGGCGCGGAGCTGGTGGGACGCGGTGCGAGCGGCGCAGAAGGACGACCCGCACGCGAGCGACGCGCCCCGCAGTGGGCCGGCGACGATGGCGATCGATCTCGGCCGCCGCAGCACGCTGGTCCACGAGGACCGCTGATCAGCGCGGACGGCGCTCGATGACGATCTCGAGGCGCTTCATCCGGCGGTAGAGCGCCTGCCGGCTCATCCCGAGCTCGGCGGCGGCCTTGGACACCACGCCCTTCGCGCGCAGCAGCGCATCCTCGACGGCGGCGTGCTCGGGCCCGAGGTCCTCCTCGACGGGTGTGGCCTCCGTCGGGCGGGTCGCAGGCTGCTTCTGGTCGAGGCCGAGGTCGGCGGCCTGGATCGTGCCGCCGGTGCAGACGAGCGTCGCCCGCTGGATCCGGTTCTGGAGCTCGCGGACGTTGCCGGGCCACTCGTGGGCGAGCAGCGCCTCGCGCGCTGCGGGAGACAGAGTTGCCGGGGCGGTGCCCTCGACCGCGAATCCGGCGACGAACCGCTCGGCGAGCGCGAGGATCTCGTCGGGACGATCGACCAGCGCCGGGACGCGCAGCTCGATCACGTTGAGCCGGAAGTAGAGATCCTCGCGAAACGTACCGCTCTTGATCGCGCGGGGCAGATCGACGTTCGTGGCGCTGATGATCCGGACGTCGACCTTGCGGGTCGTGCTCGACCCGAGCCGCTCGAACTCGCCGGTCTGGAGGACGCGCAAGAGCTTCTGCTGCCCGACCATCGAGAGGTTGCCGATCTCGTCGAGGAACAGCGTGCCGCCGTGGGCCGCCTCGAAGCGGCCGACCCGGGGCTTGGTCGCGCCGGTGAACGCGCCGGCCTCGGCGCCGAACAGCTCGGCCTCGAGCAGCTGGTCGGGAAGCCCGCCGACGTTCACCTTCACGAAGGGACGGTCGCGGCGGCGCGAGTTCGCCTGCACGATCTCCGCGAGCTTCTCCTTGCCCGCGCCGTTGGGTCCGGTGATCAGGACCGGCGCATCGGACGGCGCGACGCTGACGGCGAGGGAGACGACCGCGTGCATTGCCTCGCTCGCGTACACGAGGCCGCACAGATCGTGGCGCCCCTCGACGCTCTGCCGCGCGCGGCGGCTGCGGGCGCGCATGCGCGTGTTCTCGCGCGCGAGCTCGCGCATCTGGAGGAGGTTCTTGACCGTCGCGAGCAGCTTGTGGTCATCCCAGGGCTTGGCGAAGTAGTCGACCGCGCCTTCCTTGATGAGCGCGACCACGGTCTCGATCGACGTCCACGCGGTCATCAAGATCACCGGCAGCTCGCCGTCGAGCGCGCGGATCGCGCGAAACAGCGCCACGCCCTCCTCGCCGGTGGTCTTGTTCGCGGTGAAGTTCATGTCCTGCACCACGACGCCGATGTCCTCGGTCGCGATCAGGTCGAGGACCTCGGCCGGGCCGGTGGCGACCACCGTCTCGATGTGGTGGTGCTCGAACATCACCTCGAGCGCCGTGCAGATCGCGCGCTGGTCATCGACGATGAGGACCTTCATCGAAGGTGGACCATACGCGTATTCATCGGGCGACAGCAAAGGTACACGTGTACGCGAGGTCCGTCGCGACAGGCTTCTGGGTCGCGTCGAGCGGCGGCTGCCATTGCGAACCGGCGACCGTGCGCTGGCAGGCCTTGCCGAAGCCCGGCGTGCTCTCGGAGACGACGCGCGTCGCGCCGACGCGACCGTCGACGAGGATCCGGACCCGGATCACCGCGGAGCCCCCGAGCCCCGCGAGCCGCGCCTCGTGCGGATAGTTCGCGGCGAGCTGGGCGTCGAGGTTCGGCGCGCGCGGACGCCGCGAGAGGTCACCGACGGCGACGACGCGATCTCCGGTGCCGCCGCCGGTGACGCGCGTCGCGGCGCGCGTCGTCGCCACGACCGCGGTCGGGGCCCCGATCGGCCCGTTGAGCGGCCCACCGTCGCCCACGGGTGTGGCCCAGCCGGCGCCTTCGTTGGTGAGCGTCACGCCCGAGAAGTCGACGGGCTCGGCGGGCGCGGCCGTCGGCGGTGGCTCGGCGGGCGTGACCGTCGGTCGGGTGGCGATGCGGGCCGCGGGTGGCCGTGGCGCGCGGGCGACCGGGCGAGCGGTCGCGGGCGCCGGCAGCTCCTTCGCCGGCGGTGGCGGTGCGGGTTCGGGGACGATCGGCGGCGGCGGTGCCGCTTCGAACGCGACGAGGACCGGCGGCGCTGGGGTGGCATGCGCGACGCGCTCGGCCGGCGAGAGACCGGCGACGATGCCTACATGCGCGATGAGGCTCGTCGCGAGCACGACGAGGAACGTCGGCGAGTTCGATTCGCTCGACATCTCAACGGCGCTCGCCTTCGGGCTGGACGTTGATGGCGAACTTCGTGACCTGCTCCTGCCGGAGCAGGTCGATCACGTGGACCACGCGGGCATGGGGCGTGCGGCCATCGGCCGCGATGATCGCCTGGGGCTCGTGCTGGTGCGCGCGGGCGTCGATGATCTTGCCGCGCAGGCCGGCCTCGTCGATCGGCACGGCGTCGAGGTAGAGGTCGCCGCCCGAGGAGATCGAGACCGCGAGCACGACCGGGGTGGCTTCGCCGGTGGCGCTCCGCGGCAGCTCCATCGGGATGGTCTTGGAAGCGACGTAGCTCGCCGTGATCATCATGACCACGAGCAGCACGAGGGTGATGTCGACCAGCGGCGTCACGTTGATGCCGGTGATCATGTCGTCGTCGTCGAGGGCGCGAGCGGCCATGGGAATCTCCTGGAAGGTGGGGAACGGGCTACGCCGCGGTGTGGAGCTGGGCGAGGAGCTGGCGGCCGAGCGCATCGGCGCGCGCGAGCCGGGACTTGATCACGCGCTGGAACGCGTTGAAGAAGGCGACGGCGGGGAGCGCGACCAGGATGCCGATCGCCGTGGCGACGAGCGCGCCGCCGACCTCCGACATCAGGCCCGCGCTGACCTTGCCGCCGCTATCGTCGAGCATGTGGAACGCGCGGACGATGCCGATCACGGTTCCGAGCAGGCCGACGAACGGCGCGTTGGCCCCGAGCGTGCCGAGGAAGCTCAGCCGCTTCTCCATCTGCAGCTTCGCGAGCTGTGCGGCGCCGAGCATCTCCTCCTCGGCGGCCTCGGGGCCGGCCTCGGCCTGGGCGAGGCCGGCGGCGACGACCCGCGCCTCGAACGAGGGCGAGCGCGCGAGCCGCGCCTTGGCGGCCACGAGGTCGCCGCGCTTGAGGAGCCGCATCATGTCGAGGCCGAGCGCGCCGACGTGATCGCGGGTGCGGACGAGGGCGATCATGCGTTCGATGGCGATCGCGAAGCCGATGATCGAGAGCGCGACGAGCAGCCACATCACCCATTCCGCGCCGTTCATTGCGAAGTCCGTGAGTCGAGCCTGGAGATCCATATGCGAAGAGCCTTTCGGGGTCGGAGTCGTTGAGGTCGACTTCCCCTATTGCAGCGGCCGTGCCGCGCTAACTCTTCGATGGCTGGGCGAATCTCGGCGCTCGCCGGCCAGGTGTCCGCGGACAGCCGGACAGGTGTCCGGCTGTCCGCTCAGCTGCGCGTCAGCGTGAGCTTGCCGACGCCGGCGGTGAGCGGCGAGGTTCGGTGCAGGAGGCGCGCATGCACGGCGAGACCGCCGCCGTCGCGGTTCTCCAGCCGCAGCGCGCCGCCGTGCGCCTCGACGATCTCGCGGCACAAGGTCAGACCGAGGCCCGAGCCGCGCTCCTTCGTCGAGTAGAACGGCACGAGCGCGCTCGCCATCACCTCGGGGCTCATGCCCGGGCCGCGATCCGCGATCGTGATCCGGACGCCCCGCGCGCCGAGAGAGGTCACCGAGAGCGTGACCGCATCGGCGGGCCCGCCGCACTCGGCGGCGTTCTTCAGGAGGTTGATCGCCACCTGCTCGAGCTGCGCGGGATCGAACCACCCGGCCTCGGTGGGGAGGGTCCCCTCGAGCCGCACGCTGGGATACATCGCGAGCAAGCGGTCCACGAACGGGCGCCACTCGACGTCGACCTTGCGGGGCATCGGCAGCCGCGAGAACTGGGCGTAGCCGTCGAGGAACACGCGGAGGTGCTCGGTGCGCTCGGCGACCGTCGCGAAGATGCGCTCGAGCTTCGGCGCCAGGGGCGAGCCCTCCACGACCAGCTTGCCGGTGTGCACGAGGCTCGAGATCGGCGCCAGCGAGTTGTTCAGCTCGTGGCAGAACACGCGGATCATCCGCTTCCACGCGTCGGCTTCTTGCCGATGCAGCTCGCGCGACAGGTTCTTGACGAGGACGAGCACCATCGCCTCGCCCGCGATCACGAACCGCCGCTTGGCCAGGTTGTAGGTCTGGCGCTCGCCGTGGATGTCGTCGACGGAGAACAGCTCGTCGCCATCGCTCAAGAGCGAGCGCCGCAGGGCATCCGGCGCGCGCCCGAGCATCGCGACGAAGTTTTCGCCCTGGGGATCGCGGTTCTCGAAGAACAGCTCGCGGGCCGCGGCGTTCGCGAGCGAGATCCGGCCGAGATCGGAGAACATCACGATCGCCGAGGGCGCGGCCTCGAGCGCCGCGCGCAATAGCGCCTCGCGCTCGGCGGCGGTCGCCAGATCGTTGCGGCGGGCATCGGCGAGCTCGCGCGCGATCCGGAACACCTCCGCGTGGGCGGTGTCGTCCGGTGCCGGCGGGTCCTCACCGGCCGCCAGGGCCTTGACCGCGATACCCAGGGCCCGCATTCGCCGCGCCGCCAGCGCGCGCTGCAGCGCCAGGCCGAGGAGCCCGACGCCGAGCGCGGCGACGATCCAGAGGGCGCTATTCACGCCGCGCTCCTGCCGTGGGATCTGGCGGTTTCAATGGGCCCACGCTACCGCACATCGGCGGTCTCGATCACCTGACGCAGAGCGCCCGCGTGGCCGCGTCCACGCCGCCGCGCAGGTCGCGCACGACGAAGGCGAAGTCCACGCGCAGGCCGTCGGGCGGAATCTCGTCGGCGCCGGGGGCGGTCCACTGCACGGCGACCGGCGACACCGGGCGGTCATCATCGGCCTCGACGTAGGCGTATTGCTGCGTGAGCTCGCCGGCGGTCGCGAACGGCGAGACCTGCAGCTCCTCGCGCCACGGCACCGGATCGCCGTCGACGGCGAAGGTCTCGCGCGCCGCGGCATCGATCTCGACACCGACGAGCACCAGCTCGGCGCCCGCGGCGACCTCTGGCAGCCCCGCGCAACCGGGGTCGGTGCTCGGCGCCCACGCGACGCCCGCGAGCGTGAACGGCGCGTTGGCGAGGTCGGGATGGTGGTTCGTCGCGCCGTCGCGGGTCAGGAACACGTGCAGCGACACGAGGTCCGCCAGCGAGCCATCGTCACACGACGCCGCGAAGGTCGCGGGATCGATCACCGGCGCGCCGCTGGCGCAGATCGCGCCGAGGACCACGACCGCCTCGGCGTCGAGGTCGGCGGGGATCGCGAGGTCGAGCACCGGCACGGGACCGGTGGCGTCCGACTGGGCGAAGACGGGACCGGCGCAGGCCGGAAAGCCCGAGGTCGAGGCTGCCGGGCACGCGGCGAGGGTCCACGAGAAGTCGGGCTGGTCGCCGGGCGAGGCGGTGATCCACGTGACCGTTGCGTGCTCGCCGGGCGCGGGCCACGCGCGCGTGGGATCGCCATCGACAGTGACCTTGGCACCGAGCACGCGGTCGCGCGCGATCAGGGTCGCCGGGTCGAGCGAAGACGTGCACGCGGTCGCGAACACGAGGAGCGGGATGAGCTTGGACATGGTGATCTCCTGCGTCGAAAAATCGAGGTCTAGATCTCGCCCTTGATACCGAGGCTCGGAATCAACGGGAGGCCCGGGGTGTCGCTGCGCTGCGAGTAGTCGAAGCTGTAGTCAGTGCTCTCGCGATTGGCGCGGTTGTAGGCGTTCTGGATGTCGAGATATCCGGCGCAGGGATGCCCCGCGATGTGGAACTGCTTCTCGATCCGCAGGTCGAGCCGGTGGAACGCCGTGGTGCGCGCGCTGTTGGTCGCGCCGTAGAGCGGCCGGTAGAGATCCACGTCGGCGTCGTAGACGCTGCCGATCACCGGCGTCTCCGGGTTGCCGGTCACGAGGCGGAAGGTGCCGCCGAGCTCCCAGCCGTGACCGAGCTTGATCGAGCTGGAGACGGTGAGGATGTGGGTCTGGTCGTAGTCGAACAGGCGCCATTTGCCCGCGTCGTTGCGCTCGCTGCGCGACAGCGTGTAGGACAGAAAGCCGGAGACTCGCCCGCCCGGCTGCCACCGCGCCGCGAGCTCTGCACCGTAGATCCGACCGCGACCGGTGTTGGTCTTGGCCCCCGACGGCGTCTCGATGATCATGTGGTCGAGGCTCTTGTAGTAGCCCTCGAGGCCGAACGACACGCGCTGCGAGAGCTTGTGGTCGAAGCCGAACCCGTAGTGCGTCGCCTGCTGCGTGCGCAGGCCGGGATTTCCGAACGCCGGAATCGACTCCTCCTCCTTGGGCGGCTGCGAGAACCGGCCGATGCCACCCTTGAACGTCGTCGCGCCGAGCGTGTAGCGCCCGGACGCGCGCGGATCGACCGCCCAGGTCGAGACGTCCGAGAAGTAGTCGACGCGCACGCCGGCGGTCACCGCGAGCGGCGCGATCGGCGTGATGGTGGCCTCGGCGTACGCCGCGGGCCGGAACCACACGCCGTCCTTCTGATCGACGATCTGCTCGTTGAAGCGATCGGCAGTGAACGTCTTGTCCGGGTTGCCCTCGGTCTGCGGGACGTGCGGCCCGCGATACCAGAGGTCCGCCTCGAGATCATGGATGTCGAGTCCCCATGCGAGCTGCGCGTACTTCGAGAGCGTTGCGTGCCAGTCAGCGCGACCGAAGATCTCGAAGCCATCGATGCCGCCCTGCACGAGCTCGCTCGCGTTGACCACGTACCGGTTCGAGCCGCCGGTCACCGAGATCGACTGCTCGAGGTTTGGCCAGGTGCGCGTCCAGTCGACCCGCAGGCGATGAAAGGCGCCCTCGACCCCGAGGCGATCGCGCTTCGTCGCGGCGCCGCTCGGATTGGCGATCACGACCTCGAGCCGGTCGGTGCTACCATAACCGATCACGCGAATCCGGTTGTTCGCATCGGCCTTGTAGACGGCCATCGCCTGCCAGTCGGTGTAGACCGGCGTCGCGGCGACGGGCGCGCCGGTCGCGCGCAGCAGGGGGCCGATCCAGGCGTCGATGTGGCTGCGGCGCCCGGCAATCGCGAACGACCACTTGTCGCTGATCGGCCCCTCGGCGAGCGCCGAGACGTCGACCATGTTGAGGTCGAGCGCGGCGTGGAAGCGATCCGTGCGCGGGTCGCGCATCTCGGCCTCGATCACGCCGCCGATCTTGCGACCGTAGCGGGCCGAGAAGTTTCCCGGGAACAGATCGACGCGCTTGAGCAACGCCCCGTTGACGAAGCTCGTGAGCCCGCCGAGGTGATAGAGCTGCCGCACCGGGGCGCCGTCGAGGAACACCTGGCTGTCCTCCGGCGCGCTGCCGCGCACGATCAGCATGCCCTGCCCGCTCGGCGGGCGCGCCACGCCAGGGAGCAGCTCCACGGCGCGCAGCGGATCGCCGCGCGTGCCGGCGATCTTCGTGAGCTCGTCGCCCTCGAGCGAGCGGCGCGTGATCTCGCGCACCGGCGCCTCGATCGTCGCGACCGCGCCATACGAGCCGGTGTCCTCGACCGTCGTGGCGGGGTTCAGGCGATACGTGACCGCGGCGGCCTCGCCGGCGATCACGTCCTCGTCCTGCGCGAACGCGGCGTGGTCGAGCGCGTCGATCGCGATGTGATAGTGGCCAGCGGGGAGAGCGTCGAGCGCGAACGCGCCAGCCTCGTCGGTGGTAACTCGACTGACGCTGCCGTCGGGGCCCGTGACCACGACGTCGACGCCGGCGAGCGGCTTGCCGTCGATCCGCGACAGGATGTGGCCCTCGATCCGGCCCGCGACCGGCGCGGGCGCGACCGGCGCGTGCTCGAGGGTGAACGCGTAGCGGTAGCGGATCCGCGCGGCGATCGGCTGCCCGTCCTTGGTCGCGGGGGTGAACACGAACTGCCGGACCGCGGCGAGCGCGGCCTCGTCGAAGCCATCGCCGACCGGGGTGACGACGCGCGCGTCGAGGACCTGGCCATCCGCGCCCACGGTGAGCTCAAGCTCGACCGACGCCTCGCGCCCGGCGGCGCGCGCGTCCGCCGGATACTCGGCGGCGACGTAGGTCGCGATCGTCGGCGGCGTCGGCGGGGCGGTGTCGGCGTGCGCCGTGGCGCCCGAGGCGATCGCAGCGACGAGGAAGGCGAACAGCGTGGCGCGAAGCTGATGCATGACAACCACCCTCAGCACCGCGCGTGCCGGGCGCGGACGCTGTCGATCCGCGGACTTCGGCTGCGGTCACCCGGACAGGTGTCCGGGGTGGCGGTCAGCTGTCCGGACGGTCGTCGCGGTCGGCGGAGCCGCGCGGACGATCAAGCTGGTGGAGGCTCGCCGTCGACGAGGCTACGTCGACGGCTGGGCGCGGATGGCCTCCGCGATCGCCGAGTGACTCGTCGATCGCGTGCAAGAACGCGCTCCGTGCCGGCGCCATCGACTGTGGCGGCCCCCACCGATCCGGACCCCGAAAACGAAACCGCCGGGTAGTTAACCCGGCGATTTCACTCGTGCGCGGAGGGGGACTCGAACCCCCACGATTTTACTCACTAGCCCCTCAAACTAGCGCGTCTACCAATTCCGCCATCCGCGCGAGATGCTTGGTTTCTGAAGGGAGACATCAGGTACAAGAGCCGGGCTTCGATGTCAAGAGGTCGGGGCGCGCTCGCGACATGCCATCCGCGCCTCACGCGATGATGGCGTTGTCGGCCAGCTCACCTCATGCATAGTAGGCGACTGTCATGGCGCCCGCCCGCTACCAGACCAGTCCGCCGCCGCCGAGTCGCTCGGCGCTGGTGATCGGGCTGTATGCCGCGCTGGCGCTGACGGCGCTCCTGCTCTCGGCGGGCCGGGGCGACGCGGACATCTACCGGCTCGACGAGGACGTCGCGGGCTGGCGGCTGGCGCTGTCCCCGCTGCTGGGGTTCCTGCTCGGGCTGGCGGTCATCGCGCTGTCGCGCTGGGCGGTGGGCACGCAGGCGTGGGCGCGCGACCTGCACCAGAGCTTCCGCCACGTGCTGGGTCCGGTCACGGGCCGCGAGATCGCGACGCTGGCGATCGCGAGCGCCATCGGTGAGGAGCTGATGTTCCGCGGCGCGCTGGAGCCGTGGATCGGGCTCTGGGCACAGGCCGGGATCTTCGCGCTGCTGCACATCGGCCCGGGGAAGAAGTTCCTGCCGTGGACCGCGATGGCGTTCACGCTGGGCGTGCTGCTGGGCCTCCTGGCGCACGCGACGGGCGACCTGGGCGGGCCGATCGTGGCGCACTTCACGATCAACTTCGTCAACCTGCGCTTCATCGTGCGCGTCGAGATGCCGCCGCTGGGCGCGCCCGCCGCCGAGGCGTGATCGGCGTACGGTGACCGAGGCTCAGTGGGGCGCAGGTGACCTGCGCCACTTGCTGTCCTCCGATGCGGCGGGTAGCTACTGCTCTACCCTATGCGACGTACCTTTCTAGCCTTTGCCCTGCTCGCCGCGTGTGGCGGCTCGAGCTCGACCTCCAATCCCGATGCGCCGCCGGTGGTCACGCCGGACGCCGCGCCGACCGCGGATGCCGCGCCGCCGGTCTGGACCGCCCCGACCTGCACCACGATCGTCGGCACCGGTGGCGTCACCTTCTCGCGCGATCAGGGCGCGACGCTGGCGCCGACCAACCCGGTCCTGACCGCGACCAGGTACACGAAGGGCCTCGCGGTGCTGGACGAGCCCGGGCGGATCGTCGCCGGCCACGACGGCACCGTGATCCTGTCGCTCGACAGCGGCTGCTCGTGGACCTCGATCGGCGACACCGGCGGTGACTCGGTGACGCTCACGGCCGCGGGCCTGAAGCGCGCCTATGGCTACGTCGACAACGGCACCACGATGGTCCGCATCGACGACACCACCGTGACCAAGCTGCCCTCGCCGGGCACCGGCACGATCCTCGGGATGGCGGCGGATCGCGACAACCCGGATCACGTCCGCATCGGCGACTCGGCGGCGCAGCTCTGGGACTCGACCGACGGCGGTGAGACCTGGGCGCCGCTCGGCGTGCCGGCGCAGGCGAACCCGCTCGCGTACCGTGCGACCTTCGATCCGAAGGACCTCGACCACGTGCTGTACAGCACCGCCAGCACCGGCGCGCTGCGCACGATCGATGGCGGCACGCACTGGATCCCGAGCACGGGCACGTCGTCCGGCCAGCTGGGCTCGAACGTGTTCACGACGGTGTTCTCGCCGGTGGACTCGCAGATCGCCTGGGCCGAGGGCCTCGAGATGGTCGACATCAACACCAACACGCGCCACGTCTGGCGCTCGACCGATGGCGGCGCGAGCTGGTCGGTGGTGCTGACGCAGTCCGCGGACCTGAGCCTGCAGAACGGCCCGCCGATCTTCGCCCACCCGACCGACCCGAACGTCCTCTACGTGGTGTTCGGCATGTCGTACCAGAACTACGGCACCGACCTTTACCGCTACGACCACGCGACCAAGATGGTCACGACCACGCACAACAAGTTCCACCGCGCGTTCGCGATCGACTTCCTGCCGACCGACCCGTCGTTCATGTACATCGGCGTGTCGCTCGAGCCGACCGGCGGCTGATCGCGATGAGCTCGGGCGCGGGCCGATAAGTTGCCCGCGCCGGCGACCGGCTCCTAGCCTCGGGGATGGTCCGACTCCGGCTGTCCCTGCTCGCGCTCTTGCTGCTGGTCGGCCCCACCCGCGCCGACGAGACGTCGACCGGCGACAAGCTGCGGATCCTGTACTCGAGCCGGTTCACGTTCACCGACGACGGGCTGCCGCTCATCACCGTCGAGATCATGGGCGGGCAGAAGCAGATCACGCTGTCGGCACCCGGCGGCCTGCTGGTCCGCCCCGATGGCGCCGGCGGCAGCGCGGTCGCCGCCGGCGACGGCCGCTGGACCATCCGCGCGCGCGACACCGCGCCAGCAGAGATCCAGGAATGGACCGTGGTCGAGAGCCTGGGCCCCGACGACGGCGCGGGCGCGGCCGCGGCGATCGACCGCTGGAAGGGCCGCGGCTTCGAGCCGCGCACGTTCGAGGTCGGCACGCTGTTCGGCGTGGATGGCGAGCTCATCGACACCCGCGAGACGCTGGTCGCGATCGATCCCGTGGCGTCGCCGGGCGGCACCGCGCGCGCGACGCAGAACGCGAAGCGCTATGGCCTGTCGATGCGCGTGCACCGCGAGCTGGTGCGCCGCCCGAGCGGCACGATCGTGGCCGAGGGCGGCGGCGCGCGGGTCGAGAACCCGTCGGTGATCTGGTTCGAGCCGGCGCGCGCGGGCGACACCATCGTGGTCGACGACGTGCCGGTCGGCACCGGCGGCTCGCAGCTGCAGACGAGCAAGGAGACCCGGCGCTACTGGGGCCGGGTCTACGTGACCCTCGATCGCGGCGGCGCGCTGGTCGCGGTCAACGCGGTCCCCGAGGACAAGCTGCTCGCGGGCCTGGTGCCGGCCGAGATGATGGCGTCGTCGCCCGACGCGGCGCTCGAGGCCCAGGCGATCGCGGCCCGCACCGAGCTGCTGGCCAAGCTCGGGCACCGCGACCCGACCGACCCGTTCCTGCTGTGCTCGACCCAGGCCTGCCAGGTCTACGCCGGCGCCGGCCACGAGTCGCCGCGCACCACCCGGGCGGTCGAGAAGACCCGCGGCCTGGTCATGCTGCGCGACGGCGGCGGCCTGGCGGACGCGCGCTACTCGGCGTCGTGCGGCGGCCACAGCGAGGACAACGACTGGATCTGGGGCGGCGATCCCGACCCGTCGCTGCGCGGCCGCCCCGACACCGCCGAGGGCGGGATGTCGCGGGTCGACGGCGAGCACCTCGACGCGTTCCTCGACAGCGAGCCGCACGACAGCTGGTGCGGTCGCGGCAAGGGCGCGAAGGGCAAGTTCCGCTGGACCGAGAAGGTCAGCGCCGCCGACCTCGACGCGCGCATCGCCGTCGAGTACCCCAAGGTCGGCCACGTGCTGGCGCTGGTGCCCGACGGGCGCGGGGTGTCCGGCCGCATCAAGTCGCTGACGATCAAGGGCGACAAGGGCACCGCGGTCGCCGACGGTGACCTCCACATCCGCCGGCTGCTCGGCGGGCTCAAGTCGACGCTGTTCAAGGTCACCGCCGAGGGCCCGGCCCGGTCGCCGACCGGCTGGGTGTTCCGCGGCGCGGGCTTCGGCCACGGGGTCGGGATGTGCCAGACCGGCGCGATCGAGATGGCCGCCGCAGGAAAGTCGCGGACCGAGATCCTCGGCCACTACTACCGGGGCACGCACCTGCACCGGTTGTACTAGCGCGCACGATCCACCCTCGTCTTTGTGATCCCGATCGCGAGAGCCGCGGCGTCGCGCGTGCGCTGTCGCGGACCTATCGCGCGTCCGCGAGGCGCGTCGATCGGCCGCGGATCGTCGACGGCGCCGTCGGCAATGCAGCGCGAATGGAGAATTCCAGCGCCGATCCGCATTTTTGATCGACCCCGTTGAGCGGCATCACTCGACCATGGTTCAAGGAGGAATACCGCGGCCTGTTCTGGTGGCCGGGGGACGCCGCAAGGCGCACAGGAGGAAGTAGCGATGGCGAACGGAACGGTGAAGTGGTTCAACGACGCAAAGGGCTACGGCTTCATCTCTCGCTCGGCTGACGGCAAAGACGTGTTCGTTCACTACTCGTCGATCGAGGGTGATGGCTTCCGTACCCTGAACCAGGGTCAACCGGTGGTCTACGAGGAGCAGGAAGGGCCCAAGGGCCTGTTCGCGCTCAAGGTCAACAAGGACGAAGAGGCCGCCCAGCAGCAGGCGGCCAGCTAGCTCGCGAGACGGATCACGCTCGCAGCACCTGGCGCTGGCGCTGGGGTTCGAGACGGCGCACCGTCAGATACGACTCGTTTTTCGCGCCCGGGGTTTCACCCGTTGGGGGACTCGGTGGAGCCCCGGTCGCAGTACCCTTTGAAGAGCCACTACCCGGAGGGGGGACCCGGTAGTGGCTCTTCCCTTTTTCGGCGCCTGGGCCGCCCGCTGGGCGGCGGTCGCGCCACCGGCCGCCCGGGCGCATGGGCCGCGCCTGGGCGCCCTGGGCGCCTCAGCGCGCCAGCTGGGTCGCGCGGAACTCGCCCGAGGGCGTCTTCGTGAGCACGACCGCGAACACGCCGTTCGAGGTCTTCACGATCATCACCAGCATGTTGTCGCCCAGGGTCGCGGTGCCGCCGGACGCCGCGAACTCCTGCGGCGTCAGCAGCTTCCAGTCGATGAGCGAGCCTGACTCGACCAGGAGGCCCTTGTACATGTCGACGAGGCCCGGGGTGCTCTCGGCCGCCACCGTGCCGTTGGCGGCGAACGGCACCGTCGAGAACCGCACCAGCTTGTCGACGTCGCCGTGCACGAACCCGGCGATCCACAGGTTGGCGGTGAACAGCGCCTTCTCGTCCTTCACCGAGGTCGACGGCGCCGCGGCGGTGCCCTCGAGCGTCCCGGTCGGCGTCACCGGCTTCTCGCCGTGGCGCGGCACGGCCTTGACCATCGCACCGTCGTCGAGCGGCTCGATGCCGCCGGGGATGTCGGTGAGGATGTACGGCTCGACGTTAAACGTGCCGCACTGCCGCCAGTTGCGATAGAAGCCCCAGCGCAGGTAGACGCGCTGATCGACCGAGCGGATCGCCTCGGGGGTCTCCTCGTACGGGCCGCTCGAGAGCACCGTGTCGAGCGCGGCCACGTCGAAGTCGAGGATGCCCGAGGTCTTGGCGATCGTCGTCTTGTAGACCGAGCCGTCGGGGTTGATCGACATCTCGATCACGACGAACAGATCGAAGTTGTTCATCGGCGACGACGCCGGCTTGTCGTCGAGCGCCTCGAGGAAGCCGAAGCCCCAGCGCTCGTGGATGTTGCGGTGCATGCGCGCGATGTAGACCGCGAACGGCGAGGCCCGGGTCTTGAGCGCGGTCTGGTTGCCGGGGCGCACCGCCGGCGTGAAGTTCTCGAGCGACGAGCGGATCGCCTGCAGCTTCTTCTCCCAGCGGCCGCGCTTCTGGCTGAGCTGCTTGGCGCCGAGCGCGCGCTCCTTGTCGGCGACGTCGTGGCCGACGATGCGCTCGTAGTCGTCGGGGTCGAGCTGCGCGAGCCCGGGCTTGCCCTTGTCGCCCGACTTGCGGCCGTCGCCGCGCTTCACGTCGACGATCGAGCCGCGGCCGCCGATGTCGCGCATCGACAGCATGCCGTCGTTGGCCGCGCCGGTGCCGGCCTCGCCGTCGTCGCCGCCGTCGCCGGTGATCGCGCCCGAGGCCTTGTTCGCGTCGCCGGAGTGGTCGCTCGACTCGTGGCTGGTGTCGGGCGAGACCGCGGTCTCGAGGCGTGCGATCTTCTCCTCGGCGCCGCCGATGTCGGGGCTGGTGGTGTCCGGGCTCTCCGACGACGCGGGCGTCTCGCCCTTCGATTCCTTGTCGAGGTTGGTGTCGTTCGCGCGGGTCTCCTCGGCGACGTCGCGGTTCTTGTCCGAGAGGAACGCGGCGTCGTCGGGCGCCTTCTCGACGACGTGCTCGTCGGGGACCTCGACCATCGTCATGTTGGGGGGCGGCGGCTGCACCGGCGCGGCTGGCTGGGGCGGCGGCGGCGGGGGCGGCGGCGGCAGCTTGATCTCGACCGGCTTGGTCGGCATCGGCGCGATCGCGAGCTCGAGCGGCGGGTCGAGCTTCTCGGCCTCGATCGGCGGCGGCGGGGGCGGCGCGGGCTTCACGCCGGGCGGCGGCGGCAGCGGCGGCGGCACGGGCGGCGGCGGCACCAGCGGCTCGTCGAGGAGCGCGACCTCCTGCTCGTCGGGGATCTTCTCGAACTCGACGACCGCGGTGACGTGCGCGGCGATCCGCGTGGGGCACTGCAGGATGTTCTGGTGCATCGCGGTCGCGATCAGGTCCTCGCCGTCGCTGAAGCAGGCCGCGAGGGGATCGCCGAGCGCCCAGCGCATGGACGGCGGCGTGCGCGCCGGGCCCTGCTTCCAGCCGGCGAAGGTCGAGTCGGCGCCGGGGATCGCGAGCATGTCGACCCGGGTGCCGGGCTCGACGTCGAGGTCGCAGCGCGGGGTCGCGCAGCGCATCAGCACCTCGGCGGTGCCGGCCTTGGTGACCAGCACCTGGCCGGCGCCGTCGCCGGGCAGCAGCAACGTCAGCGTCCGCGGCGGCGTCGGCCGCGTCGCCTCGTAGGTGACGATGCCGCCCGCCTGGACCGCGGTCGAGACGATCAGCGCCGGCACGAGCAGCCAGCGCTGGCGATAGCGCCGGGTCGTCACCGTGCCAGCCGCCTCGCCGAGCTCATCGCGCTAGCAACGCCCGGCGCGCGCGGACGCGCTACCCGACGGGCACGGGCAGTGCCGGTCGCCATGGGAGGCCGGGTCAGATCGGTGCGCATCGAGAGCAAGCTCTAGCATTGCACGATCATGCCCGAGGAGCCGCGCCTGCCGACGTGGCAGGGTCTAACCCCGGGGCGACCTTGGATCGACAGCCGCGACACCCCCATTGGGCCCGGCCGCGCGCCCCGCGGTTGCCCGCCCCGACACGCCGCAACACTGCGAAACACGAGGGCCGCAGCGCGATCCCGCGCGCGATCTACAGCTTGCGGTAGATGCCGACGACGATGCCGATGATGTCGATCTGCTTGAAGTCGGCGCGCCGCACGATGATCGGCGACATGTTCGAGTTGGCCGGCTGGAACCGGATGTGGTCGGCCTCGGGGAAGTAGCGCTTCACCGTGGCCTCGCCCTCGATCATCGCGACCACGATCTCACCGCGGCCGGCGGTCGGCGTCTTCTTCACGAAGACGTAATCGCCGTCGAAGATGCCGTCCTCGATCATCGACTCGCCGACGATGCGCAGGCCGAACACCTCGCGGTGACCGCCGATCAGCACGCGGTCGATCTTGACCGTGTCCTGGACGTTCTCGACCGCGAGGATCGGCTGGCCTGCGGCGACGCGACCGAGGATCGGCACCTCGCACATCTCGCCGCCGTCGTCCGCGAGGAACTCGGCGTTCGAGGTCGGGCGGCGCAGCGGGATCACGTCGGCGGGCGGCGGGGTGGTGATGGGGCGCATCGCGCGGGACTTGAGGTCCTCGCGGCGCAGCACGCCCTTCTTCTCCAGCGCCTTGAGGTGATCGTTGACGCCATTCGTCGAGCGGATCCCGAAGTGCTCGCCGATCTCGCGCAGCGTCGGCGGGAAGCCGCGCTCGCTGATCGAGGCCGAGATGTAATCGAGGATCTTCTGCTGACGGTCAGTGAGTAAGTCGGCCATGTTTGTGTTCTTCCCCACGCCTACTGAACGGATTCACCGTACTGAACACCTGGTTCGACTGTCAAATTTTTCGCCTGAATCGCGTGCGAATTTTGTTCGGCGCTGGCAGCCAACCTCGCGGACGCGCACGATCGCCGGGTGCTGGTCGGGCCGCTCGCGCTGATGTTGCCGCTGCTGCTGTCGGGCACCGACGCGGCGGTCGACGCCTACCAGCGGGGCGATCTCGACGAGGTCGCCCGCATGGGGGGCCAGGTCGGGGCCGCCGGGATCGAGGCGATGCTGGCCGCCCACCCCGACGCCGCGTTGACCGCCGCCGCCGGCGCGACCGATCGCGCCGAGCTGCTCGCGCCGCTCGCCTCGCTGGCGGGCAGCTGGGACCGGACGCGCGCCGCACCCGCCGCGGCCACCGCCGCCGCGATCGCCGCCGGCCTCGCGCAGCTCCCGGTCGAGGCCGAGGACCTCGCCGAGACCGGCCGCGCCTGGCGCGCGCTGGCGATGCGCGCCGATCGCTGGGCCGACGTCCGCGTGCACGCGCTCGAGGTCGCCGCGGCGATCGCCCACGCGACCAGCGCCGACGATCTCGGCTACGACCTCGCGCTCCTCACCGATGGCGATCCCGAGGTCCGCCGGGCCGCCGCCGAGCTGGTGCCGCAGCCGGCACCGCCCGCCGCGCGCGCGCCGCTCGCCGCCGTGGTCGCGCGCGATCGCGATCCGATCGTGGCGCTGGCCGCGGCCCAGGCGCTGTGCGGCGATCTCGGCTTTGGCGATCCGCCCGCGCCGATCCTCGCCGCGCTCGGCGACGCCGGCCTGGCCCGGCTGCGCGCGCTCGCAGTCGATCCGCCGACGGACGCGCCCGGGCCGGCGCTCGTCGACGCCGCGCGCTGCCTCGCCGCCGATCGCGATCCGGCGAGCGCGACCGCGGTGCGCGCCCTGGTCAACCACGGGCCGCGCGCGCTGCGCGGCGCGATCAATCGCCTGCGGCGATAGCGCGGGTGCGCGGATCGAGCGCGGTCGCGAGCGCCTGATCGTCGCGCTGCCCGACCCACCGCGCCACCACCAGCGTCGCGACCGCGTTGCCGACGATGTTGGTCAGCGCGCGCGCCTCGGACATGAAGCGATCGATGCCGAGGATCAGCGCCAGCCCCGCGACCGGCACGTGGCCGACCGCCGACAGGGTCGCGCCGAGGACGATGAAACCCGAGCCGGTGACGCCGGCCGCGCCCTTCGACGTCAAGAGCAGCACGCCGAGCAGCTCGAGCTGGTGCTGCAGATCGAGCGGCGTGTTGGTGGCCTGCGCGATGAACACCGCGGCCATCGTCAGGTAGATCGCGGTGCCGTCGAGGTTGAACGAGTAGCCCGCGGGCACGACCAGGCCGACCACGCCCTTGTCGGCGCCGGCCTTCTCGAGCTTCAGCATCATGCGCGGCAGCGCCGCCTCCGACGACGACGTGCCGAGCACGATGAACAGCTCGTCCTTGAGGTAGGCGATCAGCCGGAGCACCGAGAAGCCGTGGACCCGCGCGATCGCGCCGAGCACGCCGAGGACGAACACCAGGCACGCGCCGTAGAAGCACGCCATCATCTCGCCGAGCGAGGTCAGCGTGCCGAGCCCGTACTTGCCGATCGTGAAGGCCATCGCGCCGAACGCGCCGATCGGCGCGACCTTCATGATCATCCCGATGATCTTGAACAGCACCGCCGAGACCCGCTCGACCAGATCGAGCACCGGCTTGCCGCGCTCGCCGACGTTGTGCAGCGCGACGCCGAACAGGATCGCGACGAACAGGATCGGCAGGACCTCGCCGTTGGCGAAGCCACCGAACAGGCTGTCGGGGATGATGCCGAGCAGGAAGTCGGTGGTGGACTTCAGCTTGCCGGGCCCGGTGTAGTCGACGAGCCCGCTGGTGTCGAGCGTGTGCGGGTCGACGTTCATGCCGCCGCCGGGCGCGAAGACGTTGACGATGACCAGGCCGATCACCAGCGCCAGCGTCGAGACGATCTCGAAGTACAGGAGCGCGAGGCCGCCGGTCTTGCCCAGCGCCTTCATGTCGCGCATGCCGGCGATGCCGATCACGACCGTGCAGAACACGACCGGCGCGATCGTCATCTTGACGAGCTTGATGAAGCCGTCGCCGAGCGGCTTGCACGCGGCGCCGGCCTCGGGCCACCCGTGGCCGATCACGATGCCGAGCGCGATCGCGCACAGCACCTGGAAGTACAGCGACTCGTAGAAGCGCCGCGCGGGCACCACCACGTGCGCCGGCGGGATCGCTTCGCTCATGTCGTTTGCGGGGGGCTCAGACCTGGAAGATCGCCGCGCCCCAGGTGAAGCCCGACCCGAACACCGAGGTCAGGATCCGGTCGCCCTTCTTCACCTTGCCCTGCTGGCGCCAGTAGTCGATCGTCAGCGGCACCGTCGCGGCGGTGGTGTTGCCGTAGAACTGGATCGTGTTGAGCGCCTTCTCGGGCGGGATCTTCGCGAACTCGACGACCTTCTCGTTGATCCGCAGGTTGGCCTGGTGGGGCACGAACCAGGTGATGTCGTCCCAGGTCATGCCGGTGACCGCGAGCGCCTTCTGGCTCGACATCACCATGCCGCGGATGGCGTTCAGGAAGACCCGCTTGCCGTCCATGTGCGGGTACATGAGCTTGTTGTTGTCGCGATCCTTCGGATCGTAGTCGAGGTACGGCAGGCGCTTGATCTCGTAGATCTTGAGGTTGAGATCGTTGGCGCCCGAGCCGTCGGCGTAGGCCGCGGTGTAGAGCACGCCCGAGCGCGCGTCGTCGGTGTCCTGGGGGCCGAGGACCATCGCGCTGGCGCCGTCGCCGAACAGCACGGTGACGTCGCGGCCGCGGGTGGTGAAGTCGAGCGAGTGGCTGTGGAGCTCGGCGCCGACCAGGAGCACGCGCTTGTAGACGCCGGTCTTGATGAGGGCGTCGGCCATCTGCAGGCCGTAGACGAACGACGAGCACTGCTGGCGGATGTCGTAGCAGGCGCAGTTGCCGCCGGAGATGCCGAGCTTCTGCTGCAGCACCACGCCGGTGCCGGGGAAGTGGAAGTCCGGCGACAGCGACCCGAAGATGATGCAGTCGATCTCGCTGGCGGCGACGCCGGCGTCGGCGAGCGCGCGCTGCGAGGCCTGGAGCGCCAGATCGCTGGTCGAGGTCTGGCCATCGTTGGCGACGTAGCGGCGCTCGCGGATGCCGGTGCGCTGCTGGATCCAGGCGTCGTCGGTCTGGATCGTCGGCTCGGCCTGACGCTCGTGGCGCTCGTTGAGGAAGCGCAGCTCGTCGTTGGTGACGATGCGGTCGGGGACGTACGAGCCGATGCCGAGGACCTGCGTGCGGATCATCGGGCGTTGGTACTCCGGCGCCGCACGATTTCCAAGCGCAGGTGACCATCTCCCGTCGACGCAACGCGCCAAACCCTGGCGCCCTGGCGCGGTTTGAGGCAGGTTTGTCGCGATGCGCGCACGGATCGCGACGCTCGCGCTCATGCTCGGCCTGGGGCTGGGCGTCGCGCAGCTGGCGCGCGCGGATCTGCTGGTGCTGGACGGGCGAGCACCGCTCACCCTGCCCGGCCCGGCGCTCTACGATCGGATGTGCAGCCCGTGCCACGGCGCGGCCGGCGACGGGCGCGGCCCCGCGGCGCCGTGGCTGTGGCCGCGGCCCCGCGACTTCACCGCGGCGGCGTTCAAGTGGCGCTCGACGCCGGTCGGCCAGCCGCCGACCGACGCGGATCTCGCGGCGACGAT
The DNA here is from genome assembly GCA_021413675.1 of Deltaproteobacteria bacterium. Classification (GTDB taxonomy): domain Bacteria; phylum Myxococcota_A; class Polyangia; order Haliangiales; family Haliangiaceae; genus JAIOQA01. The sequence goes on from JAIOQA010000358.1 coordinate 23,603, forward strand.
CCGGTTCGGCGCGCCGGGCACGAGCATGCCCGGGTTCGCGGCGGTGCTCGGGGACGACGAGATCACGCAGCTGGTCGGGGTCGTGCGCGCGTTCGGACCGGCGGGCGCGCCATCGAAGCCCATGCGTCCCCCGCCGCCCGCGCCGACCGGCGATCTCGCGGCGCGCGGCCTCGCGCTCTGGACCTCGCTCGGCTGCGTGGCCTGCCACGGCACGGGCCGCGGCGATGGCCCGGCCGCCGCCGCGCTCGGCGAGCGCGCGCCCTACGATCTCACCGCCGAGCCGCTGCGCCGACCGCGGCCCGGCGAGGACGACGCGGCGATCGACGCCGCGCTGTACGCGAGCATCGCGACCGGCCTCGACGGCACGCCGATGCCGGGCTCGGATCGGCCGGCGCCCGAGCTGTGGGCGCTGGTCGCGTACGTCGACACGATCCGCTACCGCGGGCCGATCGCGCAGAACGCGCAGGCGCTGCCGTCGCGGGCGATCGCGAACGATCGCGCGGCCTCATTCGCGGCGGGGTACTGGCCCGGCGCAGGCGCGCCCGAGGAGGCGGTGCTGTTCGGGGGCGCGATCGATCCGATGGGCCCGCCCCCGCCCTCGCTCGCGCCCGCGGAGGCGTCGCTGTCGGAGCGGCAGTGCGCGCGCTGCCACGCCAAGCAGGCGCGCGAGTGGACCGGCACGATCCATTCGCAGGCCGGCTCGCCCGGGCTCATCGCGCAGATCCTCCGGCCCGGCTTTGACATGGCGCCGAAGGCGATCGAGTCGTGCCAGCGCTGCCACGGCCCGCTCGCCGAGCAGCAGCCGACGCGGCCGATCTTCGATCCCGCGCTGCGCGCCGAGGGCGTGACCTGCGCGGCCTGCCACGTGCGCGGCTGGACGCGCCACGGCCCGCCGCTGCTCGCGCCGTCGCTGTTGCAGAACCCGGGCTACCCGCTCGCCACGCTCGCGATCTACGAGCGCGCCGACTTCTGCTTGCCCTGTCACCAGCTGCCGGCGCGGCTCGCGGTCAACGGGCGGCCGCTGCTCGACACGTATCGCGAGTGGTTGACCGGGCCGTACATGAAGCGCGGCATCCAGTGCCAGAGCTGCCACATGCCCAACCGCGAGCACACGTGGAAGGGCGTGCACGACCCCGACACGTTCCGCCAGGGCATCAAGCTCGAGGCGATCGCCGCGCGCACGCCGGGCGGCGCGGTCAACGCGCGCGCGCGCGTCACCAACGTCGGCGCCGGGCACTTCCTGCCGACGACACCGACGCCGGCGGCGTGGCTGCGCATCACGCTGGTCGATGCGGCCGGTCGCGCGATCGCCGGCGCGCGCGCCGAGAAGCGCCTCGGCCGCGCGATCGAGTTCAAGGACGGCGGCTGGCACGAGCTCGAGGACACCCGCATCCCGCCCGGCGGCTCGCGCGAGCTCGCGGGCGCGTGGGCCGACGGCCGCGTCGCGGAGGCGGTCGCGGCGCGGATCTCGATCGAGGTCCACCCCGACGACTACTACGAGGGCTTCTACCAGCGCGCCCTGAAGGGGAAGCTCGCGCCGGCGAACCGCGCGCTGTACGAGGCGGCGCTCACGCGCGCGCAGGGCTCGTACTACGTGGCCGAGACTCGCGACGTGCCGCTCACGACGCCTTCTTCGCCTTCGCCGCGAGCAGCTCCGGGTAGGTGACCACGCGGTTCCGACCGCTGTGCTTGGCGTGGTAGAGCGCCGCGTCGGCGTGCTCGATGAGCTGCGCGCGATCGGCGCCGTCCTGCGGGAACGCGGCGACGCCGATCGACATCGTGACCTGGAACGGGCCCTTGTCGCTCTCGAGCACCAGCTTGGCGACCTCCTGGCGCATGCGATCGCCGACCTGGCGGGCCTGCTCGACGTCGGCGCTCTCGAGCACGACGACGAACTCCTCGCCGCCGTAGCGCGCGGTGATGTCGATCTTGCGCGCGACGTCCTGGAGCACGCGCGCGACCCGGCGCAGCACCTCGTCGCCGACCGGGTGGCCGTAGGTGTCGTTGACCTTCTTGAAGTGATCGACATCGGTGAGCAGCACCGCGGCCTTGTGGCCGTGGCGCGCGGCGCGCTCGAGCAGCTCGCGGAACCGCTCCTGGAACGTGCGGTGGTTGGTGAGCCCGGTCAGGCCATCGGTCGTGGCCATCGTCTCCATCTTCTTGTAGAGCTGACCGTTCTCGATCGAGACCGCGACCTGGGTCGCGATCACGGTCAGCATCTCGCGTACGTCCTTGCCGAAGCGCTTCTCGGCGCGGGCGAGCAGCGTGAACGTGCCGACCGGCTCGTCGGCGGCGAGCAGCGGCAGCACCAGGAGCGAGCGCGCCTCGGTGAGCTTCACCTTCTTGGTGTAGACCGGCGCGGTGACCTCGCGCGGCTCGCCGCCGGCGGGCAGGTAGTGGCGGTTCTTGACCACCATCGAGGCCAGGCCGGCGTTGTCCTTGAACTCGAGATCCTTGACCGCGGCCTCCTCGAGCACGCCCTCGCCGCCCGGGCGCACGCGGGTCGCGGCCACGCGGTGGCGCGCGGTGTCCTTGTCGTAGAGCGCGATCACCGCGGCGTCCCAGTCGACGATCATCGCGGCGGCGTCGAACGCGCTCTCCATGACCTGCTCGAGGGTCAGCGCGCGGCCGAGCATCGCGGCCGCCTGGAAGAACCGCTCGTGCTCGTACTTCGATCGCTCGACCGCGCGGAAGACCTGCTCCGACTGCACCGTGCGCAGCACCTGCTGGCAGGCCTCGGTCAGCAGATCGCGATCGCGTTCGTCGAACGGCTGGGCGCGATCGGCGCACAGCACGCCGCGCAGGTGCATGCCCTCGAGCACCGGCACGCCGAGGAACGCGGAGCCGGCGTGGGCCCCGCCCTCGTAGTACGGCAGCTGGCCGGCCTTGGTCGCGCCGACGATCACCGCCTGGCGATCGCGCACGACAGCGCCGACGATGCCGGCGGCGCCGAGCCGGGTGCGCTCGGTGACCTCGTCGGCGTCGGAGGCGATCTCCTTGAGGCGGAGGCCGCCGTTCGCGTCGTCGAGCCAGAGCAAGGCGACGGTGCGCGCGCCGAGCGAGCGCTTGACGGTGGCGAGCACCCACGCGGCCGCGTCGCTGATGACCTGCGCGCCGCCGGCGGCGAGCAGGTGCTCTTCCTCGTCGCGCGGGCGCGCGGCGCGGCTGGTCGGCCCGAGCGCCGCGGCGATGAGCCGGTAGTCGCGCGCCGAGGCGCGCTGGGCCTCGACCTCGCGCAGGAGCCGCGCGGCGCGGCGAGCGCGCTGGCGGCTGACGAGCCCGCGCAACAGCAGCGCGTGCGCGGCGGCGGCGCCGACGAGGAAGCCGAGGTGGACCGCGGCGGCGACGCCGGCCTCGCGGGTGCCGGCGCGCGCCGCGACCGCGCCTTCCAGCAGCACCGCCGCGCCGACCGCGACGATCGCGCCGGGGCGCGACATCACCGTGACCGCGAACGCGATCACGCCATAGAGGAGCGGATAGAGCGGCGACTCGGCGCCGCCGGTGACCGACAGCGCCGCGAACGCTCCGGCGACCAGCGCCAGCGCGATCTCGATGTCGGCGAGATCGCCGCTGACCCGCAGCCAGAACGACACGCGCTGGGCGCGCGCGCTGGGCGGCGCGAACCCGAGGCGGCGCGCGACCGCGGCGATCACGAACGCCGCGATGAAGACGATGACGACGATCGGCGCGAGCGGCGGCCGCGGCGCGAGCACCGCGGCGCCATCGATCGTGCCGGCGGCGATCAGCGCGCACGCCAGCGCGCCGACGATCGCGCCGCCCGCGACCGCGCCGGCGCGGGCCAGGCCGCGCCGCAGGCGGGCCAGCGGTGCGGTCACGGCTGCACCCGCAGCACGACCTCGCCCGGGTACACCAGGCCGAGCTCGTCGCGCGCGTGATCGATGATCGCGCGCGCGTCGGTGCGCAGCGCCGCGACCTCGCGCTCGAGCTGCGCGTTCTCGTGCGCGAGCCGGGCGATCTCGGCGTTGGTCGCGTCGAGCTGACCGCGCAGCTTGTCGACCCGCTCGTCGCTGGTCGTGCGCCACGGCAGATAGGCGATCGCGACCGCGATCGCGAGGGCCAGCCCGACGCGCGCCCCCCAGCGGCGCCACGCGGGCGGAACATACATGTCCGCGAGGACCTTCCGCACCGTGGGTCGATTTACGGGCGGCCGGGGTCGCGCGGCAACTTTTCACCCCGATCCGGTTTTGCCTACATGTGGAGCAGTGACGCGGTCTTATGCCCCCGGGATCGGCACGATCGCCACTCCGGAGGCCGGTCAGCGTCGGAGGCTGGTCCTACCCTTGGACCATGAGCCGAGTCGCACGAGGAACGCTGCCGCCGCAGGCGTCGTCCCCGGAGGGGTTGGCGTCTGCATCCGTACGAGATCGATCGGTCCTGTGCCCCGGGTGCGGGATCGTGATGCAGCGAGAGCACGCGCTCTACCGCTGCGTGCTCTGCGGTCATCGCGACCGCGCCAACGGGGGCTGATCGCGCCTCAGGGCGAGATCAGCGTGATCGACGTGGCGCCGCGCGCCCAGACCCGACCGTAGGGATCGAGCGCGACATCTTCGATCTGGTTCTCGAGCAAGCCGCGGCGCACGTCGAGGCGCTTGACCCGCTTGCCATCGAACACCGCGACGCCGCGCTCGGTGGCGAGCCAGAGCTTGCCGTCCTTGCCCAGGGCGACGTCGTTCACCGGGAACGCCAGCTCGCGCGGGAACGCCCAGCGATCGCCATCGAACTCGCCGACGCCGACGCCGGTGCCCGCGAACACGATGCCGCCCGGCGACGCCGCGATCGCGCGCACGCGCTCGGACGCGAGCCCGTTGGACTCGTTCCAGACCATGACCTTCTTGCCGGTGAGCCGCGCCGCGCCCTCGCTGGTCGCGAACCAGACCTCGTCCTCGTCCATGAACGCGGCGTCGAAGACCTCGATCGGCACGGGCAGGATGCCCTTGCGCAGCTCGCGCTGATCCGCGCTCGCGCGGTGGTACGCGACCGCGCCGAGCGACACATCGACCAGCGCCACGCCGAACGGCCGCTCGTCCTTGCCCTGGTGGTAGCGCAGCCCGACCCAGAGCAGGCCGCCGGGCGAGAACCGGGCGACCGAGACCTCGGGCCGCTCGCCCGGGGTCTCGATCATCGCGATGTCCGACCACCCGCTGGCGGCGACCCGCGACACGATCAGCTTCTTGCCGTCGCCCGGCCGGTGGATCGCATAGATGTCGCCGTCCGGTGAGCCGACCACCGCGAGCACGGATTGATCGACCGGACCGTCGGCCTCGAAGTCGTCGCCGCGCCAGTGCCAGGCGCGGCGCGCGCCGGTCGCGAGCCAGCAGTCGTTCTGGTTGTGGCAGGCCACCGACAGGCTGGTCGCGCCGTCGAGCATCTCGCCGCGGCGCAGCCACGACAGCGGCCCGGCGCCGGCGTTGGCGATGCGGGCCACGCCGAGATCGCGCGTACCGAGCACCAGCTCGGTGCCCCACGACGCGATCGCGGTGCCGCCGGCGGGCACGGTCGGCGCGAGCTGCTCGACGAACGGCGCGGCCGCGTCGCCGGCGCTGGGCAGGAGGCGGTAGCCGTCGCGGGTCAGCGGCCGGCGGGCCGCGCCGTCGCGCTCGGCCAGCCGGTAGAGCCGCCCGCCGCCGACCGCGATGACGGTGTCGCCGATCGTCACCGCGGCGTCCCAGCGGACCGCGGGCGACACCTTGTACGAGCTCCACTTGTCGTTCTTGCCGATCGCGACCGCCTGCTTGCCAGCGGCGTCCTCGCCGACCGCGAGCACGCCGCCGCCCGGGCCGCGCACGACGAACCGCACGGTCGCGAGCACCGCCGAGACATCGGCGCCGTAGCGGAACGACTCGCCCGCCGGGTTCTTGCCGATGATGCCGCGCTCGGTGCCGATCCACAGCCAGCCATCCGCGGCGGCGTAGAGCGAGGTCACCGGCTCGGTGATCTTCGTCGGCGTCCACTGGCCACCGGGGTTGGTGTAGAGCAGGCCCTTCGCGGAGCCGAGCCAGAGTCCGCCGTCGGCGGCGGCGGCCACCGCGCGCACGGTCGACAGGTCGAGGCCGATCGCGCGCGGCGGCGCCGGGATCTCGACGAAGGTCTGCTGGCCGGCGTCGACGTAGCCGACCGCGGCCGTGGTCACCGTCCACAGCCAGCTGCGGCCGGCATCGGCGGCCAGCGCGATCACCCGATCGCCGGCGCCGTGGCCGAGATCGAGCGCGAGCGCAGTGCCGCTGGCGTCCCAGCGGACCAGGCCGCGCGACGACGCGCTGTAGAGGTACGAGCCGACCGAGGCGACCACGCGGACCGCGGCGGCCTCGCTGACCGCGCGCACGCGCACGGTCTTGCTGGCGCCGCCGGACCGAGGCCGGTTGGCGGTCGGGCACCCGGCAGCGAGCACCGCGGCTCCCACCAGCAGCGAGCGGATGCCCCGGATCACGATGGGGAAACGGTAGACCAAGGCGATGCTTGGCGCCAGGCGACCGACCGCGGATAATCCCCGGATGGCGAACTCTCGGCGCGGCTCGGGCCGCGGTAGCTTCGGGTCGGCGCGATCCGATCTGCGCGGCACGCTCAGCACGCTCGTGCGCTCGACGCTCGCCCAGGCCGGCGTCGTGCGCGACGTGATCGAGCGCGGCGCGCGCGAGGGCCGCGCCCGGCTCGAGGGCGTGCAGCTCGATCGGCGCCACACCGACGCGCTCGCGGCGCTCGGCGAGGCAGTCCTCGAGCTGGTGCGCAGCGGCGACCTCGCCGATCTCGAGGACGTGCCCGCGATCGCCGACGCGATCGCGACGATCGAGGATCTCGAGGCGCAGCGCGCCGACCGCGGCGCGCCGGGCGGCGGCCCCGCGAAGTGGCGGCGCGAGCGCGACGACGGCGACGAGCTGCGCGCCGCGATCGATCGCGACCTCGCGCCGAAGCCGCGGGGGCGCGGCACGAGCATGGACGACGGCACGGTCTCCTCCGGCGCCCGGCCCCGCGCCGCCGCGCCGGCGCCAGCCGCGAAGCCCGCGCGCCCCGAGCCCCGGGTCTGGCGCCCGAGCGCGCCGCCGGATGACGTCACCCGCGACCTCAAGGGACCGCGCGAGGCCGGGGCTCCGGAGCCCGGCGCGAAGTTCCGGGAGGCGCCCCGGCGCGCCGGCGGGATCCAGTTCGATCGCGCGGACGATGGCCCCGGTCCCGACGACGACCTCGCCGAGTACATGCACCCGGACGACGTGCCGCCGCGCTGAGGGCCCGTCGGCGCGATCGATCTCGCGGATCTCGGCTGCCGCGATCCGCTTGACACCGGACACGAACAAACAGTAGAAAGCCCTCGCTCGGAACTAGCCCAGGACCATTGGGGACATAGCTCAGCTGGGAGAGCGCGTGAATGGCATTCACGAGGTCAGGGGTTCGATCCCCCTTGTCTCCACCACGCAGGGTTCACCTGCAGCAACGGCCGCCTCGAGCGGCCGTTGCGGTTTTCGGCGGACGCGCGCGCGATCGCGTGCCCTGACGCGATCGGCACCGCCGCGACTGGCCTGCGCGTCCGCGGTGCGATCTATTCTCACCGCGGTGCGGCTGGGAGAGATCCTGATCGAGGACGGCGCGGTGGGCGCCGCGGAGCTGGCGGCGGCGCTCGGCGAGCGCGGGCTGGCCGCGAGCCCGCGCCTCGGCGCCGTGCTGATCCGCCGCGGCGCGGTCGTGCCCGACGCGATCGCCCGCGCCCTCGCGCGCCAGCACGGCGTGCCCGCGGCGCTCGATCGCCATCTGTCGGCGCGCGACCCGGCGCTCGAGGCCGCGCTGCCCGCGGACCTCGCGATGCGGCTCACCGCGCTGCCGCTGGCGCGCACGCGGCTCGGCGATCAGTACGCGCTGGTCGTGTGTCTGCGCGACCCGCGCGATCCGATCGCGCTCGAGCTGATCGCGCGCGCGGCCGGCGAGCCGATCGTGCCGGCGGTCGCGAGCGAGGCCGTGCTGGTGCCGGCGGTGCGCAGCGCCTACGAGAGCCACCACGCGCCCGCCGATGACAGCGTCGACGTCGTCTTCGACGACACCAGCGGCCCGGTCATCGAGGTGGCCGACGCGCCACCGGCGCGCGATCCGATGGCGGGCGGCGCGCTGACGCTGGTGAGCCTCGACGAGGTCGGCGTCGCGCGCGATCCGTCGCAGTGGCTCGAGCAGCGCCCGCCGACCGGCCCGCTCCCCGTGGTCGCGCCGACGCCGCTCGGCACCGCGGTCCGCAACGCCAACGCCACCGCCGCCGAGCCCGGCACGCGCGCGCCGACCTTGCCGCCCACGCCGATCGCGCGCCCGCCGACCCTGCCGCCCGGCCTCGTGCGCCCGCCGACCGCGCCCTCGGTCGACGACAGCTGGCGCATCACCGGCGAGCAGGCCGCGGTCGCGCCGCCCGACGAGCCGCCGCCGCGGATCTCGCGCGCCGAGGTCCACGCCCAGCTCGCGGCCGCCAGCACCCGCGACGCGATCGGCGACGCCGCGATCGCCTTCATCGCCGGGCGCTACGCGACCGCGGCGATCCTCATCGTCAAGGACGGCCTCGCCCTCGGCCACCGCGGCGCCGGCGCGCTGGCCGCCCCGATCGACACGATCACCGTGCCCCTCGCGCAGCCGTCGGTGCTGCAGGTCGCGCACGATCGCGCCGCGCCGTTCCTCGGCGTACCCGCCGACGCCGGCGCGATCCAGGACCGCGCGCTGCGCGCCCTCGGCGTGCGGCCCGGCGCGGAGCTCGCGATCGCGCCGATCGTGATCGGCAAGCGCGTCGTCACGCTCGCGCTCGGCCACACGCCGTGGCCCGGCGTCGCCGCCGACCGGGCGCTCGGCGAGCTGGTCGATCTCGCCGCCGCGATGGCCGAGGCCTACGTGCGCGTGATCCGCGACGCGAAGCGCCCTTGAGGCGATGACGGGCGCGTCGCGCTACGGCACCGACGGCGCGCCGGCCGCGATCGACGTCAGGAACGCGGTCCAGTCGGCGATCGCGCTCGCGTTCTTCTGCGCCACGAAGTGGCCGTCGTAGCTGGTCTCGTTGGCGTACTGGTAGACCGTCGCCGAGCGCTGCACCGCATCGCCGCCCGTGCGGTTCGGCGTGATCGGCCGGTTGTCGGTCGAGCCGATCTGCTCGATCACCGGCGCCGCCAGCGCCAGGCCCATGACCTGCGCGGTCACCGTCAAGGTCGACTTCGGCGCGTAGGTGTCGTTCGCGTTCCACGTCATGAAGACGTGCTTCGACGGCCGCCCCGCCGGCGGCTTCGCGACCACGAGCTTGTCGAAGTTGATCGGATCGATCCGGTCGAAGAACGACTGCCAGATCACCATCACCGGGTGACCGCCGCCGAGCGAGTCGTTGAGCACCAGCTCCAGGCCGGCCTTGGCGTTGACCGGGCTCTTCTTGTTGAGGATGCCCTCGGTCAGGTTCGAGCCCGCGCCCGAGAAGATCGCGGCCTGCGCGTCGGGCGACATCGCGATGCCCGGGATGCCGACGTTCGAGCCCTGGCTGTGGCCGAAGAAGTAGTTCTTCGTCGGATCGAACGCGATCGCGCCGACGCCGGCGACGTTGATGCCGCCGACCTGGGCGATGCGCATCGCCTGCACCACGTCGACGAAGCCCTGCAGGTGGTTGTCGCGCGCGGCGCGCGGGTTGATGACGTTGAACACCAGGCTCTCCGACGACCGCGGCGAGCCGGCCTTGCGCGCGCCGTGCTCGATGCCGTCGAAGGTGAGCGTCGCCATCGGCGTCGAGGCGGTCGCGAGCTGGTTCGCGATGCCGTCGGAGATCGCCGCCTTGAAGCTGCCGCCGGTGCCGTGCGCGGTGACCACGAGCGGCCAGCCGCCGGCCGGCGCGGTGGTCTTCGGGATCGTCAGCGCGAAGCAGATCGACAGCTCGCCGTTGGCCTGCGGCACGCCGTTCGTGAACGTGATCGCGCCGCCGTCGGCGACCGTCGCATAGGGCGGCGTGCCCTGCTGGTAGTTGGGCTCGGTGAACTTGCCGTGGATCTCCCAGAAGCTGCCCGCCGAGTCACCGCAGGCGCGATCGCCCTCGCCGGCGCACGGCGACACGGTGGTGCCGTCGCACAGCGTCAGGTCGGTGAGCGTGGGCAGCGCGGTCGCGAGCGTGGCGTCGGCGAGCGCCTTGGCCTGGGTCGTCGGCGTGCCGGTCGTGATCACGGCGACGTTGGCGACGGTGCCCGGCAGGATGCCCTTGGTCTGCAGGTACGTACGGAACTTCGCGTACGCGGTCCACGCGCGCGCCAGATCCGGATCCGTCGGCTGGGTGTCGCCGAGCACCGCGGTCAGATCGGGATCGATCGCGGGCGCGGCGCCGGCCTTCGACTTCACGTCGGTCGTGAAGTAGATCGCGTACGTGTGGCCGGGATCGAGCGGGTCGTTGGCGTTGTTGCCGACGATGAGGTTCTGCTGGCAGAGGTACCGGCTCTTGCCGGTGTCGTAGCCGTAGTTGCGCCCGCGGTCCGCGCCGAACGACGCCGACGCCGGATCGGTGATGTCGACGTAGTGCAGGTTGGCGCCGTTGGTGCCGAGCGAGCCGAAGTCGAGCTCGCCCGAGAACCGGAAGGTGATCGGCGCGATCGAGCCGAAGCCGGCGAAGTCCTCGGACCACGCGGTGGCGTAGAGGTCGACGATGTCGACGCCGAGGATCGACGGGCCCGGCCGCGGGAAGTCGGACATGTCGAGCGTGCCGTCGGCCTTCACGCGGATGTCGTTGGGGAACGGCAGCCGGTAGAAGTCGGGCAGGCGCACGCCGGTGCGCGGCACCTGGAAGTAGCTGCGGAACGGCGCCTCGTCGGGCGCGCAGGTCACGCCCTCGAACGGCGGGTACGCGGTCACGACCGGATCGCAGAGGTGGTTCGCGCCGCACACGAGCCCGGCGATGCACTCGGAGGTCATCGCGCAGGCGTCGCCGAGATCGCCGGTGCCCGCGGCGGTGCACACGCCCTCGAAGCCTGACAGCGCGCAGGCCAGGCCCTTCTGGCAGTCCGCGCCGGTCGAGCAGGCGTCACCGACGCTGCCGCCGCCCGACGGACCGCACACGCCGACCTCGGTGCAGTACAGCCCGGTCGAGCAGTCGCGCGAGGCCGAGCACGCGCCGGCGAGGCCGACCGAGCCCTCGAGCGCGCAGTGGCCTGCCGAGCAGACGAAGCCGGTGGTGCACTGCGAGGTCAGCGTGCAGACGTCGCCTTGCCCGCCATCGGGCGCGGCGGGCGGCTTGTCCTTGCTGAAAAGGCCGCAGCCGGCGATCGCGAGACAGGCGGCGATCGCGAACGCGCGACGACCTTCGACAGCGGTGCGCTTCATCGTGGAGCTCCCCCGGAACGTTTGCGCCACGATACTCCAGCGCCGGGGCCAGCGGGAACCTCGGGTCCCCGTTGCTGCCGGGCCGCGTGATCCGCCCGACGGTCGGGGCCCGCCGGGGGCAGGTTCGCGGGCGCGCGAGCGTACGCCGTTGTAGGTGGCCCTGTTCGTCCCGAGGTTGTGGCCGATTCATGCCGGTATGCCCGGCGTGGGGATCGCTTGCGTTGCCGATTCCTGTTGCGGCCCCGCATTCGCTCGCCGAAGATGCGCGCCCTTCGCCGCCCTGCGGCACGTGCCCCATGCTCGAGTCGATCGCCACTTCGATCCAGCAGTTCATCGCCGACGTCGGCTACCCCGGCCTGCTCGTGCTCATCATCCTCGAGAGCACGCTGGTGCCGGTCCCGTCGATGTTGGTGATGCCCTTCGCGGGCTATCTCGCCTCGACCGGGACGCTGTCGCTGCCGCTGGTGCTCCTGGTCAACGCGGCCGGCGCGGCCATCGGCTCGACGCTGTCCTACCTGCTCGGCGTCTACGCCGGGGCGCCGTTCCTCGAGAAGTACGGCAAGTGGTTCCTCATCAAGCACGAGGACATCGTCCGGACCCACGACTTCTTCGCGAAGTACGGCACCAAGACGATCTTCTTCGCGCGCTTCCTGCCGGTCGTGCGCCACGTCATCTCCGTGCCCGCGGGCATCGCGCGCATGCGCTTCCCGACCTTCCTCGGGCTCACGATCGCGGGCGCGACCGCGTGGGGCGGCGGCCTGATCGTGATGGGCTACGAGCTGGGCGCGCGCTGGGAAAGCATCGCCAAGCAGGCGAAGAAGGTCGATCTCGCGATCGCTGCGTTGATCGTCGTGACGATCGCGTACTTCGCTTACCGATTCCTCGCGAAGCGCAAGCGCGAACGCGCCGCCGCCGCGGCCGCGGTCACACCCGACGCGCGCTGAGCTCTACACCCGTAGCAGTACCCCGACGGAACCCATGAGCACCTCGGCCGTCTCCTGTGCGCCCCAGCCAACCATGGTAGGTTCTGGCGCGATGTCGTTCCGGGCTGAAGCTGTTGCGGTCAGCGTCCTCGACCGCCGCGAGTCCGAGCTCATCGAGCGCGCGCTGGCCGCGGTCGCGTCGCGCAACGCCGCCGACGCCGAGGTCCTGCGTGGCCTGATCGATCAGCTGCGCGAGACCAGCGCGCTGCTCGACCGCACCCGCCCGCTGCGCAAGCCGACCGCCCTCGGCGGCGAGCCGCGCGACGAGAGCACGCTCATCGGCCACCTGTGCCGGCTCGACGGCCTGTCGGGCGATCTCGCGATCCCGCTCAAGGCCACGCTGTCGCGAACCTACCTGCTCACGAAGATCATGTTCCTGCGCGGCTTCGTGAAGGCCACGACCGCGCTCGAGCAGACCGGCGGCGGCGACTTCCGCTGCCTGTCGCACGACCTGCGCGAGGAGCTGGCGCAGTCGATCTACACGCTCCTGGCCGAGGAGCTGTTCCTCGCGCTCCTGCGCAAGCCCGACGTCCCCGCCCGCACCAAGCGCCGCGCCGCCGATCAGCTGATCACGGTGTGGGACGACGCGGCCCTCGAGATCGACGACTTCGCGCCGCTGCTCGAGTCGGCGTGGCACGCGCGCAACCGCATCACCTCGGACTTCGGCACGCTGCTCGGCGCCTCGGAGACCTTCCGGCTGGTGCGCGAGGACTGCGATCCCAAGGTCCTCGACTTCTTCTGTCGCGACAGCATGGATCAGTCCGAGGCCGACGCGTTCGAGGAGTTCCTCTTCAACATGACGCACGAGGAGCTCGGCACGCTGCGCGCCGCGATGCGCGAGCGCAACGTCGTCACGGCCAAGCCGGCGTGGGCGGAGGAGATCCTCGGCCGCACGATCGACACGCTCGAGCACGCGCGCGAGATCGACCCGATGGCGCTGTACCGCTCGTACCAGCGCCGCCAGCTCGCCGCCGACTTCCGGCTGATGGCGGGCGCGCACGGCCCGAAGCGCACCGCCGAGGGCTACCTGATGGTCTACCTGCTCGATCAGCAGGACTGATCAGCGGCGCCGATCAGGTCGCGGGCGGCGTCGCCGCCGGCGCCACCACGGGCGACGCGAGGTACTTCTCGATCAGCTTCGAGAGCTCCGGGATGGCCTCGATGACGTTGCGCTTCGCGCCGCCACGCATCTTGAGGTAGCCCTTCTTGGCGGTCGTGTGCTTGGTGGTCTCGGCCCGCTTGTCGGTGACCGACAGCAGGTCCTCGGCCACATCGTCCGAGCGGGCGATCACGAACTCCGGGAACGAGCCGGCCTTGTTCGCCTCCCACTTGTCGTAGTGCGGCTGCAGCTTGCCGAGCCACTCGTCGAGCAGGCTGTTGACGACGTCGGGCACGAAGCCGCGCTTGATCGCCTTGATGGTCGCGTAGGACGCGCGGATCGCGAGGCCGCCGACCCCGCCCTTGCTCTTGACCTGGTTGTCGATGAGGCTGACGCAGTCCGCGATGACAGCGGCGCGGGTCGGCTCGACGCCGATGCGCTCGACGAGGGTAGGTGCCATGGTCGCGGACTGTACTCGCGCCTCGCACCGCCGTCCAGGCTCGGACCCGGCGAGCGCGGTTCTGCCGGTGCGTGCCCCTACGGCTTGAACTGGATGCTGTAGCGACCGCAGCGAACCTGCATCTGCGCGCGATCGCGTTCCTCGGTCAGCTGCGACCAGTACTTCTGAGCCTTGTCGGCGTCGCCCATGAAGCACGCCGACGACACGACGATGCGGAGCATGCGCGCGTTGGTCGGATCGCTCTCGAGCATCTTCACGGCCTGCTTCTGCGCGTCGTCGTAGTCGCCGCGATCGAACAGCCGGTTGGCCTCGTCCTGGCCATCGACCTTGGGCTGATCCGGATCGATGCTCGCGTTCGGCGTCACGCCCTCGACCAGCACCGGGGGGGGCTCGTGCGCGCTCGGCTCGACGCGGGTCTCGCTGGGCCCGACCAGGTTGGCGCGGACCGCCTCCTCGCGCGCCTGCGGCGACAGCGCCTGGCCGGCCCACGGATCGCCGCTGGTCTCGGGAGCTGGCTTCGGCCGCGCCCGCGCATCGGCGATTTTGTCCGCCGACGGGGACGCCGGCGCCGCGCGGACCTGCACGAACAGGTAGACGGTCGCGCCCAGCACGACGGCGACGGAGGCAGAGAGGACGACGGCCCGGGCCACGCTTCTGGAGTAGCACAGCCGGCAAGCAGTTCGGCGCCCGACGTGGTTTCGCCAGTGATCACGACGCCTCACGCCGGGGTGTGCGGGTTGTCGCAGTCTGTGCAAGGAATGCACGCGGGATGAGCCCTTGCGATTGACCGTGTGCCGAAATGTCTGCAAAGGTCCGCGGGCATGAAGCCAAACCTACGTTCGACGTTACTTCAGATTAGCTTGGCCAGTTTCGCGGCTCTCGGATTCGCGGCCTGCGGCGACGGCTGGAAGACCAACTGCGGTGAGGGCACCAAGGTTGACCCGGCACAGCAGAACTCGTGCATCCCCGACGGCACCGTGACGTGCGGCCAGGGCACGACGCTGAACACGTCGACGGGCGTGTGCGAGAGCGATGGGTCGTGCCCGGATGGCACGGTGCTCGTCAACGGCGAGTGCTTCGCCAACCCGACCGCCGACGCCGAGGAGTCCGCCGAGCCCAACAACGGCGGCGCCGGCGAGATCCCGGTGCCCGACGTGGGCGCCGACGGCTACGTGATCCACGGCTGCATCACGCCGCAGGACGACGACGCCACCGCGGACCAGGATCCGTGGACCCTGACCGTCACCGGCCCGACGCTCCTCGACGTCACCGCCGACGGCGTGGGCGGGCTGTCGGCGGGCTTCGTCATGCAGCCGACCAACGATCCCAAGCTCGCCGCGCTCGCCGCCAACGACTGGACCCGCTTCGGCGTGAACCTGAGCGGCGACACCGCGTCGCGCCAGGTGTTCCTGCCGACGGCCGGCACCTACGTGCTCGTGCTGAGCGACAGCCGCCAGCTGTTCCTGCAGGAGGCGGTCGCGGGCAGCGCCACGTCCTGCTACTTCGCGACCATCAAGCAGCTCGCGATCCCGACGCCGACGCCGCTCACCGGCACCGGCGTCTCGGGCAAGGTCGGCACCGAGGTCCAGTTCTACAGCGTGCCCGCGCTCGCCGACGGCGACCTGGTGTTCGCGAACCTCGACATGCCGTCGGGCGCGGCCAACGCGTCCTTGGTCGCGCAGCTCGGCGGCGACTACCTGACCTCGGCCGACGAGAGCACCGACTTCTTCGGTGGCCCGGTGCCGGCGGCGTTCCGCCGCGGCGGGTTCAAGGCCGCGCAGTCGATGGTGCTCGCCGTCGACGCGACCTACAACTACGCGCTCGCGCCCGTCGACTTCACGCTGGGCCTCACGAAGATCGCCGCCGCCGGTGCGCTGCCGACCGCGACCGGCACGGTGACGCTCACGCAGGGTGACGGCACCCTCGACACCTACGATGACCTCGGCAACTTCTGGTTCGACGTCAACGCCGGCGACCTCGTCCACTTCGACCTCGCGTTCGACGACGACGCCAACTTCCTCGTCCTCAACTCGGACCTGGCGACGGTCTACACGGGCAACGTCAGCGGGATCGGCGACCTCGCCGATCCGAACGCGCAGATCAGCGGCCAGAAGGGCTGGTACCGCTTCCCGGTCGCCGGTCGCTACTACCTGAGCGTCTACGATCCGGATCTCGCCACTGGCGACGCGGTGCACATCACCAGCACGCGCACCAACGCCACCGCCACCAACCTCGCGTTCGGCACGCCGGCCGCGAACCAGGCGCTCTCGGCGCTGAACGCCAACTTCTTCAACTTCGGCTTCACGAACCAGAACTGGGTCGAGTGGAACGCGTCGTCGCCGAACTTCGCCGACGCGATCGAGATCACGACCTATCCCACGACCGCGGCCGGCCTGCTCGACGTCGACGCGATCGGCGTGGCCGACGACTTCGACCCGGACGGCACCACGCCGACCGGCCGGATCACCGCCGGCACCTCGCCCGCGGGCTTCATCAAGGTCAGCGACCTCGGCACGCCTGGCGCCGGTGAGACCTTCACCGTCGGCGTCGTCAACCGCCCGCACACCGAGCTCGGCACCCTGACCAGCGCGGCGGCGATCACCAAGACCGGCGAGGACCTCGGCGGCGCTGGCAACTTCAAGCTCTACTTCGTCAAGGGCACGCCCGGCGATCTGGTGACGGTCACCGTCGACCCGACCGCGGCGGGCTTCAACCCGACCGTCGCGCGCCTGGACGCGTCGGAGGTCGGCACCGTGATCAACGACGGCGGCGCCAACGCCAACGAGACCTTCACCGTGACCGTGGGCACCTCGGCGTGGATCGCGTTCCGCGTCGCCGGCAACGGCAACAGCACCGGCACCTACGACCTGACGCTCAGCGCGGTGTCGCCGGTGCCGTACTCGGTCGCGCCGGGCACGCTCGCGTTCACCGACATCTGCAACGGCGGGGCGAACGAGGTCACGCTCAACGCGACCGGCGGCCTGCCGGGCTCCGACGAGGGCCTGAGCGACGCGGTGACGCTGCCGTTCGCGTTCCAGCAGTTCGGCGACGACGTCACCGACTTCACGATCTCGAGCAACGGCTTCCTCGGCTTCGGGCCGCTGTCGGATTCGTACTACCTGAACGAGGCGATCCCGGTGGCCGGTGAGCCCGACGGCTTTTTCGCGCCGTACTGGGACGACCTCGAGAACGTCGTCGCGTGCGTGAAGTCCGAGCCCACCAAGGTGACCGTGCAGTGGGTCGGCAACACCTACGACGACAAGCAGGCCGTCGCGTTCCAGACCGTCATCCACAGCGACGGCAAGGTCGACTACATCTACGGCGCCGACCAGGCGGCCGATGGTGAGTTCGCGACCGTCGGCGCCGAGAACCTGAACGGCACCTTCGGCAACCAGATCGTGTTCAACACCCCGAACGTGATCAAGCCGAGCACCTCGCGCACCCTCACCCCGATGCCGTGAGCGTCGCGTAGCGCTCGCGCGCTGCGTCACCGAGGGCGGGAACGATGCCGTTCCCCCCGCATCATGGAGCGGCCCGCCCACGCGGGCCGTTCGCATTTTCGGCGGCGGCGCGCGCGCGGCGGCCCGGGGCGGTCGCGCTACAGTGCGCCGTGGCCGCGCGCCCTCCCGTCCGTCCCGTGATCGCGCGCGGCATGACCCCGCGAGGCAAGCAGATCGCCGCCCTGTTCGGCATCGCGCTCGCGATGTCCCTGCCCAAGAAGGTGCCGTGCGAGCGCCCGGGTCGGACCTGCTCGGTGCTCGGCCCGGATCAGCGCGCGTGCCGTCCGACCGACATGGAGCCGTTCGGCGTGTACCTGCTCGAGCTCGCGACCGGCCGCGACCTGCCGATCGCGTACTCGACCGACCTCGACTGCGACTGACCGGCGATCGGAGCGCGGTTCGGCATCCCTCGCGGGCCCGAGCCATGCGACGATGCGGTCCTCCGAGCCCGAGGTCCCGAACGCCCGTGAGCTACTACATCCGTTACTTCGCCGCGCAGCCGGTCACCAGCAAGGCCATCCACCAGGCCCTGCAGGCTCTCGACCCGACCTTCAAGATCGACCTCGGCGAGCTGCTGGCCGGCGATGCCGCGCTCGGGCAGATCGAGGTCAACCAGGCCCAGGGCGACATGTTCGAGGACGACCTCGCGCAGACGCTGCGGCTGGTCGCGGCCAGCGGCCAGGGCCAGGCGGTGATCCCGCGGCTCAAGAGCGCGCGATCGATCGTGGTCGTCAACCTCGAGTGGGACGCGCTCGGCTCGGAGGCGGTGCTCGCGAAGGCGGCGCCGCTGTGGACCGCGCTGGCCCAGCTGTCGCCCGGCCTGTCCCAGTGGGATGGCAGCGGGATCTACGATGGCGCGCAGCAGCTCGTCGATCTGAGCGCGGTGCGCTGAAGCGATTGGCGCGCGGCTCAGCGCGCGCGCGCGGGCAGCGGGCTCGAGACCGTCAGCTGGGTCTCGCGGCTGCGCGTCTCGATCTGGATCTCGACGGCCTCGGCGTCGATCGGCACGTACTTGGCGATGACCGCGGCGATCTCCTCGCGCATCTCCTGAAGGCGACCGCCCTCGAGACCGCTGCGGTCGTGGGCGAGCACGAGGTGGAGACGGCCCTTGGCCACGTCTCGGCTCGACTTGCCGGTGAGGAAGCTGCGAATGGTCTGGAACATGGATCCTCCGCTCACGCTGGCGCCGCCGACAGGCCGAGCGCGCGACCGAGACGGGTGAAGAAGCCGACGCCGACGGGGGCCTCGACCTCGAGTCCGGAGACCTTCTTGGCGATCCGGATGAACTCGCGCGCGGCGACCGACTTGCCCTCGAGCACCGCCGGCACGCCCTTGTTGGTCGTGGCGACGACCTGATCGTCGAGCGGCACGGTGCCGAGCAGCTCGAGCGCGAGGATCTCGATCACGTCCGACTGCGAGAGCATGTCGCCGCGCTTCACGAGGTGCTGCGAGATGCGGTTCACGATCAGGCGCGCCGGGACGTCGCTGGCGGCGAGCAGGCCGACCACGCGATCGGCGTCGCGGATCGACGAGACCTCGGGCGTGGCGACGACGATCGCCTCGTCGGCGGCGGCGATCGCGTTGCGGAAGCCCTGCTCGATGCCGGCCGGGCAATCGATGATCACGAAGTCGTGGGTCGCCTTGAGCTCGCCGATCAGCCGCTTCATGTCATCGGGCGTGACCGCGTCCTTGTCGTCGGTCTGCGACGCGGGGAGCAGCCACAGGTTCTCCATGCGGCGGTCCTTGATGAGCGCCTTCGCCACCGAGCACTTGCCGCGGATCGCGTCGACCACGTGGTAGACGATGCGGTTCTCGAGGCCCATGACGACGTCGAGGTTGCGCAGGCCGATGTCGGCATCGACCAGCACGACCGAGTGGCCGAGCTGCGCGAGTGCGGTGCCGAGGTTGGCGGTGGTGGTCGTCTTGCCGACGCCGCCCTTGCCCGATGTGATGACGATGGCTCGACCCATGGTGTGCTCCTCTAGATGCTGGAGGCGAGGTTGCGCGGCAACCGGCCCTGGTAAGGCTCGACGGTGATGACGGCGCCCGCGACGTGGGCGATCTCGGGAACGTTGGCGGCCGCGTCCTTGTCGCTCGCGCGGGCGACCTGGCGACCGATGCGCAGCTGCTGCGGCTCGAGGCAGTGCGCGAGGATGAACCCGACCTCGCGCCCGATGCCGGCGTGCGCGGTGCCGCGCAGGCGCCCGAGGACGACGATGTTGCCGGACGCGCGCACCTCGGCTCCGGGGTTGACGTCGCCGAAGATGAACACGTGGCCGTCGTGCTCCAGGATCACGCCCGAGCGGATCGGCCCGACGATGACGCGCGTACCCTCGGCCTCGGCGATCGCCTCGGCGGGTACGGCGGTGACCGGCGCAGCGACGGGTGTCGCCGCGACCGGTACAGCAGCCGGGGCAACGACGGGTGTCGCCGCGACCGGTGCCGGGGTTGGTGCAGAGATGGGGGCCGCGACCTCGACCGCGGTGATCGCGGGGGCGGCGGCGGTGTCGGCGACCGGGGCGGGGGCCCGGCTGCTCTCCGGGGTTGATTCCGGAGCGGCGGCCTCCGGGGTTGATTCCGGAGCGGCAACGATGGTCGGAGCGGGCGCGGACGCCGCGGTGGGCGCCGAGCCGGCCGCGAACTGCGGCTGGGGCACGCCATCGCCGGTGGCGAGGCGCGAGGTCGGGCGCGGCGGGGCGCCGACCTCGACGATGCGCAGCTCGAAGCGGGTCGCGATCTCGTCGAGCTTGGCCAGGCAGCCGGCGGCCAGCGGGCCGTCCTCCACCCGGACGCGCACGTCGCTGCCCCGGAAGAACGCGGGCGCCTCGGTCAGGCGCTCGATCAGCCGCAGGGCGATCACCTCAGTCGGAGCGGTCGCATCGACGACGATCTCGAGGCCGCGCTGGCTACCGCGCAGGATCGCCGCGGGCCGCGCGTCAGGCGCCGGGCCGACGTCGTTGGCGGGCGTCACCGGATCGATCGCTGACAAGGTTGATGCGTTCATGGCCCCTGGAAATTGCGTAGACGGTCCTGCGTCCGGGGGCAACTTTTTGCCAAATTCGCGTCACGTTGAACGCGCGATCGTCGGATCACCGACGGTGGCGCCGATCATTTCGGCAGGTTACGGACCGCGCGCGTCAGCAGGGCGTCGAGCCGCGCCGCGAACTTCTGCTTCGCCTTCGCGTTGAACGGCGGCGGTCCCTGGGTCTCCACCCCGACCTCGCGCAGGCTCGCCATGAGGTCGCGGACCGACAGCCGATCGCCGACGTTGGTTTCCGAGTACACGTCGCCGCGCGGATCGATCACGGTGACGCCCTTGCCGACCAGCGCCGCTGCCAGCGGGATGTCCGCCGAGACCGCCAGGTCGCCCGCGGCGCTCTGCGCCACGATGTAGGCATCGGCGACATCGGCGCCCTGCCCCACCCGCACGAACGTCACCAGCGGCCCCTCGGCGACGCGGACGTTCTTGTTCGCGACCAGGACCGTCGCGATCTTCAGGCGCTGCGAGGCCCGCAGGATGATCTCCTTGATCTCCGTCGGCAGCGCGTCGGCATCGACCCAGATCTTCACGGCGCGGCCTGCATGGGCGCACCCTACCAAGCAACCCCGGACGTCCGGTGCGAAAGCGGTAGTACGTCGGGCGCAGAAGGTCATGCGCGGTCGACGGACCCTCGACGGCGCGTGCGAGCGTCGTCCGACCGGGGTTGCTTCGCAAATGAGGGTTGCTTGACAGCCCGGAGCGGTGTCGACGAACAGCCGCTCCAGAACGCCTGAAACCGACCGCGGGGGAGATCAACCACGCCGCGACGGCGCGAGCGGTGAGCTCGCGCCAAGTGCCGGCGATCGGAGAGTTCAGCGCGTCGCGGCGACTTCGATCGGCACGCGCGCGAACCGATGCAGCCAGTAGGTTCCAAGCGGAAACGTTGCCGGCTCACCTGCGACCCAGCGGCCGCGGGCCTCGCGATAGAGATCCAGGAAGGTCCGATCGCGAAGCAGTGCCTCGCGCCGCGCCCAGCGGCTACGTGCGGCAACGCGTGGATTGATGCCGCCTCGTGGCTCGACACTCGTCGCTTGGTCTCGCCACGACTGGCGCGAGACGGCGCGACGCCCGAGTACGGGCGCGCCAGTGCGCGCGCGCTCGAGCTCGACGTGCTCCTCGACGTCAGCGATGCGCGCACGGAGGCCACGGCGAACCTCAGCTCCATCGCCGAGTTCGGGAGGAATGACGAGATGGAGGGTCAGCGCGGCGGGCATCGAACCGCACGTCCGGAAGAAGTGGCGCGGTCGCGCCACCACGATCGGCCGCTGATTGAGTAGCGCCGAGAGGCCATTGACGCCGGGCCAGTGGTGGACACGGTCGACGAGGCGATCCTTCACCGGGTTCGTGGCGGCGTACACGAGCTTGTCGAGAATATCGGCTCGATCAACGAGCCGAACGACGCACGGTGCTTCGCTCGACCAGAAGTTCTCCCGCCGGCCACGGAGTGCATTCATCGCTTTGGCGACGAACTTGTGGAGGTGTTCGATGAACTCGACGATGCGCCCGTGACGGTCAAAGACGATCGTGTGGTGATGGTTCGACATCACCGACGGGAGGATCACGTCGATCTCGAACCGCTGCGCCGCGTCCGCCAGGCAGTAGAGGAACGTGTTGTTGGTCGCGGAGTCAGGCCGCAGCAGGAACTGCCGCTGGGTGCAGCGACGGGTCAGCATGTAGTACGTACCCGGCAACACCTGACGCGGCAACGACACCCTGCATCCGCTTCGCAAGTGTCGGGCCATTGCCAACCCTGCGGATCCGCGATGCACGCTGACCGGCAGCCGGCCAATCAGTCCGCCGTTCGGACAATGGGCGGAATGCGGACACCTCCTTCCACGAGTCCCGCACCGTCCGAAGCCTGTGCGCGCGCCGAGGGTCGCGCGCTGCGCCGAGGACCGGCGCCGAGGACCGGGGTTGATTGGACCAGGGTTGAGTTGACCACCCGCCGAGGGTCGCGCGCTGCGCCGAGGACCGGGGTTGATTTGACCAACCACCCGCCGAGGGTCGCGCGCTGCGCCGAGGACCGGGGTTGATTTGACCACTGGGTTGATTTGACCACTGCCGAGGACCGGGGTTGATTTGACCAGGTCCGGCCAGACGGTTGATTGCCCAATGCCGCCGTAGCTCGGCTGACGCCGGATCGCACCGGGTCAGCGACCGGGGTTGATTTGCAGAGAGCCAGCGGCGTCGTGATGGCGAAGCCTCGCGACGCTACGGCCGGGCGATCGCCAGCACGCACTCGCGCAAGAGGCGGTGGGCGGGGTCGCGATCGAAGCGGGGGTGCCAGGTCTGGGCGATGGCGATCGCGGGCAGCGCGAGCGGGATCGGAAACCAGGCGATCGGCAGGACGTCGGCGAGGGCGCGCGCGACGATGCGGGGCAGGCCGGTGATGCAGTCGGAGCCGGCGACGGCAACGGCGGCGGCGGTGGCGGCCGGCACGGTGGCGACGACGGTGTGCGCCAGGCCGGCGGCGCGCAGGGCGCGGTCGATGGGGCCGTGGAGCTTGCCGCGCCGCGAGACGCCGATGTGGTCGTACGACGCGAACCGGCGCGCGGTGCGGCGGCCGCGCAGGAACGGGTGACCGCGACGGACGACGCCGACGTACGCATCCCGGACGAGCACCTGAGTGCGGAGCTCGGGGGCGGCGTCTCCGACGACGCCGAGATCGAGATCGACGCGACCGTCGCGCAGCTCGTCGGGGAGCTCGTCACCCTCGGCGACGAACGCGAGCGTCAACAGCGGCGCGCGCGCCCGGATCGCCGCGAGCAACGGCTGGAGCCACGGGCCGATGATGCCGTCGTTGCTGCGGATCGTGAGCGTGCGCGCCACGGTCGCCAGCGCGGGCGTGTGGCCGCCGGCGAGCAGGTCGTGGCCCTCCGTGGCCAGCCGGGCGACGCGATCGCGCACCGCGGTCGCGTACGCGGTCGGCACCAGCGCGCGGCCAGCGCGCACGAGCAACGGATCGCCGAGCGCGACGCGCAGACGGCCGAGCACGCGGCTCATCGACGGCACGGTGACGCCCATGCGGCGCGCCGCGCGGCTGACGCTGGCCTCGTCGAGGAGCGCGTGCAGGCTGGGCAAGAGGTTCCAGTCCACAGTTGTCATGCGCGACAATGATAGCTTGCCTTCGGTTGCGCTTCCCGACATGACGACGGCGGCGCACGGTACGTGCCATGCAGACCCTCTTCCAGCCGATCGTCACGACCCTGCTCGACGAGCTCTTCCGCGACGCGGAGCGCACCGATGCGCCGTTGATGGCGCAGCTCCACGCCATGCCCGCGGACGAGCGGGGCGCGCTGATGGCGGACTACAAGCGCCTGTATGGCGCGGCCAAGGACGCCTACTTGCCGATCTCGCGTGCGGCCGGGGTGCTGCTGTACACGCTGGCACGCGCCCGCGACGCCCGCCTCATCGTCGAGTTCGGCACCTCGTTCGGGGTCTCGACGATCTTCCTGGCGGCGGCCCTGCGCGACGCTGGCGGCGGTCGCCTCATCACCAGCGAGCTCGAGCCGAGCAAGGCGGCCCGCGCCAAGGCCAACCTCGAGCGCGCGGGGCTCGCGGACCTGGTCGAGCTGCGGGTCGGCGACGCGCTCGATACGCTCGCCGATGTGCGGGGGCCGATCGACCTCGTCTACCTCGACGGCGCCAAGGCGCTGTATCGCCCGATCCTGGATCGGCTCGAGCCCGGGCTCGCCGATCGCGCGGTGATCGTGGCGGACAACATCGACATGGTCGAGCAGGTCGAGAGCTACACCAGCCACGTGCGCGACCCGGCGCAAGGCTACGTGTCGACCCGCGTCAACGACCTCGAGATCTCGCTGCGCATACGCTGAGCCGAGCAACGCGAGGCGGCTCGGGGCCGGATGAGATCGGGCTGCGCGTCCGCGCGCGGGCCGATCGATCGAACAAGAGCCTGGAGGCGAAAGCCTCACAGGGCTGACGCCTCCCCGAACGCCGTTGACGCTAGGTTGCTAGCATGCTAGCAATCCTCTGGCGCATGGCCGACGACGTGAAGCAGTTCAACGTGTACCTGCCGGTCGAGCTCATTCGCGAGGTGAAGCATCACGCGGTCGAGACCGAGCAGTCGCTGTCGGCGATCGTGGCGGCGGCGCTGCGCGCGCACCTCGACGAGCAACGGCGGAAGCGGAGGAAGCATGACTGACGGCATCGAGGGTCTGCTGATCGAGACGCACAACTGGGGCAAGACGGTCGCGCTCTGGCAGGGGCTGGGCTACGTGCTGGAGTTCGAGACCGATCACCACTCGGGGCAGCTGCGCCACCCGCGCGGCGGGCCGTTCCTGTTCATCGCGGAGCGCCCCTCGACGCAGGCGCTGCAGATCGTGCCGATGGTCGCGGTGAGCGACCCAGCCACCTTCACGCCACCGCACGCCGCGACAATTGTCCGGCCTTTCGAGCGGCAGCACTGGCCCGTGCTCGAGATGCTGCTCGGCGATCCCGACGGGCGATCGATCAGCGTGCAGGCGCCCGCACCATCCGAGGCGCCCCATGGCTGATCCAGCGCCGGATCCAGCGCTGGCGCCCGAGGACACCGCGGTGCGCGTCGCGCTGTGGCGCGCGCTGCACGCCCTGGCCGACGCGCCGCCGCACGTGCTCGACGATCAGGTCGGGCTCGCGCTGGTCGCGCCCCCCGAGGGCTGGCGCGATCGCCCGGACATGAGCCCGTTCACGCGGCCGTTCCGCGCATCGATCGTGGCGCGGGCGCGCTACATCGAGGATCTGGTCGCGGCGCGCGCCCAGCACGGCGTCGGGCAGTACGTCATCCTCGGCGCGGGCCTCGATACCTTCGCGCAGCGCCGCCCTACCCTCGCGGCCGGCCTGCAGATCTTCGAGGTCGATCGCCCCGGGCCGCAGGCGTGGAAGCGCCAGCGCCTGCTGGATCTCGGCTACGGGATCCCGCCGTCCCTGCACCTCGTCGGCGTCGACTTCGAGGCGGGCGATGCCTGGTGGGATCGGCTGGCGGCCGCGGGCTTCGATCCGCAGCGTCCCGCGGTCGTGGCCTCGACCGGCGTCAGCATGTACCTCACCGAGGACGCGATCGCCGCCACGCTACGCCAGGTCGCCGCGCTCGCGCCGGGATCGACGCTCGCGATGTCGTTCATGCTGCCGATCGAGATGGCGGAACCCGAGCTGCGCCCGGGGATCGAGCGCGCGGCGGCGGGCGCGAAGGCGAACGGCACGCCGTTCATCAGCTTCTTCACGCCACCGGCGATGCTCGCCCTGGCGCGCGCGTGCGGCCTGCGCCACGTCGAGCACGTGTCGGCCGAGGCGCTCGCGCTGCGCTACTTCGCGGACCGCACCGATGGGCTGCGACCGCCGCGCAACGCCGAGGAACTCCTGATCGCGACGACCTGACGCCGCCGCATCAGTCGAGCGGCTTGGCCTTGAGGTCGCGCTGGCTGACGTGGTTGCGATACGCCTGGTAGCGCCAGCCGAGATCGCCCATGAGGCGATACAGGCCATCGGGCATCGGCCGCGCGATCATCTCCTCGATCGCCTCCGCGGGGATCGGCTCGCGGCGCGCGAGCGCGGGCGCGGCCAGATCGAGCGCGCGCTTCACGTGCTCGGCGGGGCCGTGCTGCTCGTCGAGCGGGCGCTCGGGGCTGATCGAGCCGCCACCGCCGAGCGGCAGGCCGCCGGCCCAGGCGTAGCCGGCACGCACGGCGAAGTGCCGGGCGATGCGCAACGCGGTCCGGATCTGCTCGGGCTCGGGAAAGCCGCAGTTGATGATCACGGCGAACTGCGCGGGCGGGAAGTCGGGGTTGCGGACCTGCGCGACCAGCTCGAGCGCGTGGGTCGCGAGCGCGGGCAGCGCATCGACATACAGCGGCGTGACGAGCACGAACAGATCGGCCTCGGCGATCGCCCGCGCCGCGACCAGCGCCTTGCCGCGATCGTGGATGAACTCGGTGGCGACGTGCTGCTCGACGAGCGCGCCGCCCTGCTCGAGGCGCACGGCGAGCGCGCGGGCGAGGTTCTCCGACGCGCTGGTGCCCTTGACCTTGGCGCTGCCGTTCAGGATCGCGACGCGCGGCGCGGTCCGCGCGTCGACCGCCGCGGTCGGCACTGCCTGCCCTTCCGGGCGCTCGGGCGACGCGGCCTCGATCAGGGCCGCGCGCAGCGGCGCGCGGTCGTCGAGCGTGGCGCCCGGGACGTCCTCCGAGGCCAGCATCTCGCGGATCGCGTCGGCCCACGCCTCCTGATCGGTGTCGTCGACGACCGCGGCGCCGAAGCGCGGCGCGAGCATGTTGATGGCGTTGGCCTCGGCGAACTCGCGCCAGGTGCGCGCCTGCGAGCTGTCGGGCGCAGGCAGCCAGCCGAGCGCGAACAGGTTGGCGACGTGATCGTAGCGGCCGCGGTGGTGGGTCAGCGCGGCCCGCTTCTCGAAGAACGGCGCGAGCAAGCAGATCATCCGGTCCATCGCGCGCTTGAGCGTGTAGCCGTGGCCGCCGAAGGTGATCGCGTCGAGCAGGATCAGGTTGTCGGCGTCATGGATCGCCTGGACGATCACCTGCTCGGTGTCGAGCGAGCGGCAGTAGCCCGGGGTCTTCACCCAGCAGTCGAACTCGCCCTGGCAGTACGCCAGCTTGATCGTGGCGAGATCGAAGGTCTGGATATCTGTCTCGCCGGTGCGCGCAAGCTCCGTTACGAGGCACGCTGCCAGCGCTTGCAGCGAGGGATGCTGCGGTGATGCGGCGGACAGGATGATCGTGGCCATGCCCGCGCGTTCTGCAACTTCGACGCCCAGCGCGGCCACATGTGGTTGCCGGGCGTTGGCCGCGGCCCGGCGCGCGTTCGCGAAAACCGTGCAGCGCGCGCCGGCGGGATTTGCACCGGCGCAGACCCGCGCTCAGCGATCGCCGGTCACGCCTTGGGCGCGGGCGCGGTCCAGGGCTCGCCCATGTAGACGTTGCCCTTGGCGAGCTCGTCGACGAACTGGGCGAGGCGCTTCTGCTTGTCGGGCTCGAGCTTGGCCTTGCCGAGCCAGCCGAGGTACTCGTTCTGCTGGTAGGCCGGGCGAGCGCGGAACGCCTCGACGAGGTCGCGCTTCTCGAGCGCGCTGCGCACGAAGCCGGGCATGGCGTGCTTCTGGGGCGTGAGGGGCTTGGGCGGCATGGCGCGGATGGTGCCCCAAGGCGCGCCTTGGGCGGTAGCGGCCGGTGACCAGAAGCGCCGCCGGGGTCAGGAGCCGCGGGCGGGCGCAGGCAGCGCCCCGCTCTGCCACAGCGCGAACGCGATGATATCGGTCCACTCGGCGGCGAGTTGATCGCGATCGCCGCCGGCGTGGCCGGCTGCGCGGTCGATCCGCAGCAGGATCGGCCGGCCGCTGGTGGTCGCGTGCTGCAGCCGCGCGGCCAGCTTGCCGGCCTGCCAGTTGGCGACCCGCGCGTCGGCGCCGCCGACCGAGAACAGCACCGCCGGATACGCCACCCCGTCGACGACCCGGTGGTACGGATCGGACGCGAACATCGCCCGGTAGTCGTCGGCGCGCTCGACCGAGCCGTACTCCGGGATGTTGGCGGTGCCGGTGGCGAGGACGTGCGCGCGCAGCAGGTTGCCGATCGGCGAGCGCAGCACCGCGGCGGCGAACAGCGCCGGCTCGCGGGTGATCGCGCCACCGATCAGCACGCCTCCGGAGCTCTGCGAGATCGCGGTCAGGCGATCGGGCGCGGTGAGCCCGCGCGCGACCAGCGCGTGCGCGCACGCGAGGTAGTCGTCGACCGCGCGCTCCTTGCGGGCGCGGATGCCGCCCTGGTGCCAGGGCGTGAGCCAGCCGCCACCGCCGCGGGTATCGCAATCCGCCCACACGCCGCCGCGCGCGATCCACGCCAGCACGATCGGATCGGTCGCGGGCTCGGCGCTGACGCCGTAGGCGCCGTAACCCTGGAGCAGCGCCGGCGCCGGGCCGGTCAGCGTCTCGGGCCGCAGGATCGTGAGCGGCACCGCGGTGCCGTCGGCGCTGGTGACGGTCACCTCCTCGACGACGATGTCGTCGGCCGCGGCCTGCGACGGCGCGATCGCGAGCGGCCGCACCGTGATGGCGGCGCGCGCCGGATCCGGATCGATCGCGAACCACGCCGGGCCGTGGGTCCACGACTCGAGCGCGACGAACGCGCCGGGCGCGTCGGGCCGCGACTCGAACCACGCGACCGAGGTGCCGGCGAGCTGCGGGATCGCGGTGAGCGGGCCGCCGTCCCACGGCACGCGCGCGAGCCGCATCGCGCGGCCATGCTGGCGCTGCAGGTAGAGGCCATCGGCCGCCGCGGCGATCCCGACGATGACGTCATCCGAGGCGGGCACGAGCGTCGTCGCGGACGCCATCGTGCCCCGCGCCGCGTCGAAGCGGACGATGCGGCGGGTCGGCACGTCGCCGGTGATCGCGTAGATCGCGTCGCCGTGCGCGATGACCTGCACGATCCGATCGCCGTCGCCGGCGATCTTGCGCCACGCCGCGCGCCCCTCGCTGACCTCGGCGAGCGGCGCGACGTAGATCCACGTGTCGCGCGACAGGCCGAAGGTCGCGACCGCGATGGCCCAGGGGCTGTCGCGGTGGCCGTAGACCGCGGTGCCGACCCGGGTCAGGCCGAGGCGCGCGTCGAGCGGTCCGAAGACCGGACGGTCGCGATCCGGGTCCTCGCCGAGGACGTGCTGGAACGTGTCGACGCCGACGCCGGGGCGATCGCCATCCAGATCGGGGTGGCGGCGGGCGTAGAAGATCGCGCGGCCATCGGGCCGCCACGTGAACACGCCGGCGACGCTGAGGATGTCGTGCAGCGGGCGACCGGTGTCGACGTCGAGGATCTCGAGCGGCGCGCGCTCGTCGCCGTTGTCGTCGATGCCGTACGCGACCAGGCGGCCATCCGGCGACGGCACGATCGAGCTGAGCGCGCGGCGATGACCGGGCGTGGACCGCGCCGCGGGATCGACCAGCAGGCGATCGCCGCCGTCGACGCCGTCGCGCACGTACAGGCGGAAGACCCGATCGGCGGGCGCCATCACCGACAGGAACAGGCGCGGCGCGGCGCCGGCGACGTGATCGAGCACGACCCGCGCGTCGTCGCGGCCGGCGGCGCGGACCGCGACGCCGAGGCGATCGCGATCGGGGATCGCGGCCAGCACCCGGCGCGCGTGGGCGTCCTGCGCGGCGAACACCGCGCGCGTCGCGGGCGCGTCGCGCTCGAGCCAGCGGTACGGATCGACCACCAGCAGGCCGTGCCGGGTATCGACGACGGGATCGATCGGGACCGCCGGCGCCGGCGACGCGGGCGCGGCTCCGCGCGCGAGCGGGGGCACCGGCGCCTCCTCGGCACCACAGGCGGCGATCGCGAGCCCGATGCACACGCAGATCCTCACCGAGCGGAGACCCGCGTCGCGGGCCGCGGTTGCGCGCCGACCGCGATCGATCTCGACCGGCCGCGGTGCGCCGGCTACGCTCGCGCGATGCAACGGGGATTCGCGATCATCGCGGCGGTCGTGGCGTGCGCGCACGCGGCGGTCGCGCAGCCGGCGGCCACGCGCCCGGGCGAGGTCTGCGGCGGCAGCGATCACGGCGCGCGCGCGAAGGCCGAGCGCGCGTTTCGC
>JAIOQA010000359.1 GCA_021413675.1 Deltaproteobacteria bacterium
CGCTCGACACGCCGCGGCCGCCGTCCGGCGCGATCGAGCTGTGGGTCGGCGCGCCGGGCGAGGTCGAGCTCGCGGCGCCAGTCGCGGGCTGCGCCGACGCCCGCGCGTCGGTCGCGATCACCGCCGCGTCGCCGCCGCGGATCGAGGTCGCGCTCGAATCGCCGTGCCCCTGACCGCCGACGCTGGCGAACGCTGGCGAACGCTAGCGACCGAACAGCTGCGCGACCCGATCCGCCAGCTCCGGCGCTTCCGCGGTCGCCGCGCGGACCTCGGCGACGACCCGCGGATCGTCGCGGTGGATCGCCAGCGCGGTGAGCGCCGCGTGCGCGTCGCTGGTGCGGTCGCTCGCCACCAGCTCGAGCAGGAGCGCGCGCGCCGCGGCGCGCCGGCTGAGCCCGAGGGCCTCGATGATCTCGTCGCGATCGGCCGCGACCGCGGCGCCGTGCAGCCCATCGGCGAGCACCGCGATCGCGCGATCGTCGGGCGCGGTGCCGAGCGCGTGCAGCGCGACCTGGCGCACCCGCGGATCGCCATCGTCGAGCATCGCCCGCGCCCGCGGCTCGGCGAGGTCCGGCGCCAGCGCGAACAGCCCGCGCAGGCACTCGACCGGGATGCCGGCGACCTCGTCGCCGACGCCGAGCTTGAGCAGCAACAACCCGGCACCGTCGCGATGGCCGCGGTGCGCGATCGCCCGGGCCGCGGCGTGCCGGACCTCGGCGTCGCGATCGGCCAGGCACGCGCCGAAGATCGCCATCGCATCGACGTGCCCGAGCCGGGCCACGCCGAGCACGCCGCGCACCCGCACCGGCGCGGCGGTGTCGCGGCTCGCGCCCCGGGCGCGCTCGAGCTGGACGTGGCGCGCCGCCGCCGCGAACAGCTCGGGATCGCCGTGATCGACCGCGTCGAGCGCCGCCAGGATCGCGGCCTTCGCCAGGCACGCCGGATCGGCCGAGGCCCTGGCACCAGCGAGCGCGCGATAGGCCGCGATCAGCGCGGCGTCGCGCCCGGCGATCCCGTGATCCGCGATCCGCGCCGCGGCCTCGATCACCGTCGCCTGATCGAGGGTCGCGAGCGCCTCGTCGAGGATCGCGCCATCGCCCGGACCGCCGCTGCGCGCGAGCCCGGCGAGCGCCTCGCGGGCAGCGCGGACGCGAGCAGACGACGACGAAGCGCGCGGCGCGGCCATGCGTGACCATCGGCAACCGCCGGGCCCGGGTCAAGCGCGCGCGCTGGCTCCGTTTCGGGACACGTGTCGCGGCCGCGATCCCGTGACGAGCGCGAGGCGCACCCTCACCGCGCCCCGGCGAGCGCGCGCCGCACCAGATCCGGCGGCACCGTCACCCGCGGGATCGTGACGCGGTTGCGCTTGCCGGTCTGGAACCACGACCGCGGATCGGCGTCGAGGCCGAGGCCGTGCATGAAGTTGTAGAGCGCCTTCTTGAGGCCGGTCGCGAAGAAGTCGTGATCGCAGCCGGTCGGATCGTCGAAGAGGACGTCGTTCTTCGCGAAGGTGATCGCCGGCGGCTTGCGAAGGGTGATGCCGAACAGCTCCGGGCGCTGGCCGATCGGGCTGTGCGCGGTCGCCGCGAACCGGTGCCAGAACGCCGACTGGATGCAGCCCTCGGCGAACAGCTGGCGCACGCGCTCCAGCGAATCGACGGTCTCCTGCGCGGTCTCGGTCGGGAAGCCGTACATCAGGTAGGCGTGGACCATGACGCCGGCCTCGGTGAACGCGCGGGTCACGCGCGCGACCTGCTCGACGGTCACGCCCTTCTTCATGAGCTCGAGCAGCCGGTCCGAGGCGACCTCGAGCCCGCCCGAGATCGCGACGCAGCCGGAGCGCGCGAGCAGCTGCGCCAGCTCGGGCGTGAACGCCTTCTCGAACCGCACGTTGCCCCACCACGTGATCGTCACGCCGCGCGCGATCAGCGCCTCGGCCAGCGCGCGCAGCGCCGCCGGCGGCGCGGCTTCGTCGACGAAGTGGAAGCCGGTCTGCCCGGTCTCGGCGACCATCGCCTCGATCCGGTCGACCAGCAGCTCGGCCGGCGCGCGCTCGTAGCGCGCGATGTAATCGAGCGTGACGTCACAGAACGTGCACTGCTTCCAGTAGCAGCCGTGGGCGATCGTCAGCTTGTTCCAGCGCCCGTCCGACCACAGCCGGTGCATCGGGTTCAACATCTCGAACAGCGAGACGTAGCGATCGAGGGGCAGCCCGGCGTAGGTCGGCGTGCCGGCGTCGCGGATCGGAACGTCGTGCAGCGGCGCGTCGTCGACGAAGACGACGCGACCGTCGCGGCGCACGAACGTGCGCTTGAGCGGCTTCGCGGGATCGCGCAGGTGATCGAGCAGCGCCAGCAATGGCGCCTCGCCGTCGTCGACGGTGATGAAGTCGACGTACGCGAAGACCCGCGGATCCGACAGCTCGCGCAGCTCGGTGTTGACGTAGCCCCCGCCGAGCACGATCCGGGTCTTGCTCGCCACGATGCGCGTGGTCCGCGCGATGCGGAACGCGCCGTAGACGTTGCCCGGAAACGGCGCGGTCAGGCCGAGCACGTCGGGCCGGTGGCGGGCGATGACCTCGGCGGTCAGCTCGTCGAGCAGCTCGTCGATGATCGTCGGCGCGTCCTCGAGCGCCTCCGCGAGATCGTCGAAGGAGGGCGCGCTGGCCGCGAGCCGCTCACCGTAGCGCGCCAGCTCGAAGTCCGGCGCGATGCCGAGGCGGATCACGTCGGCGAGATCGTCGACGAACAGGCTCGCGAGGTGCTTCGCGCGGTCGGCGATGCCGAGCGCGCCGAACGCCCAGGCCAGCGGATCGGCAAGGTCGGCGCCCGGCCCCTGATCGATCGAGGCGAAGCGCGGTCCCTCGGGCAAGAGCTCGCGGGTGACGATGCGCAGCGCGAGGCCGGGGTCCTTGCCCTGCAGGAACCGGATCGCGGCGTCCACGGTCGCGACGTAGCGATCGCCCTGGGCGAGGAAGCTCGCGATCGCCTCGGGCGGCTCGGCGTCGGTCTCGGCGGCGCGCTCGCGCAGCGCCTCGAGGATCCGGCCGATGCCGGCGCGCGAGAACACCTTCAGGAACAGCTCGATCGCCAGGTCGGCCTGCACCACCTCCAGCCCGAGCCGCGCCTCGTGCTGGCGCAGGAACCCCGTCAAGTACGCCGTCGCGGGGTACGGCGTGTTGAGCTGGGTCATCGGCGGGGTGACGAGCAGCAGGCGCACGGCCCACCACCCTAGTGCACCGCGTCCGAGATGGCATCCATGATCCGCGGCGCCTCGCCGTCGATCGCGGCGTTGCCGATCCTCGAGTTACAGGGAGTAGCCCTTCGGCCCGGCGCCTTGCGCTCGGCGCCGATCCACCGCGCCTCATTGACGCCACCTCGAACGCGGCGCACTGGCGCACTCGTGTAGGGTCGGCGTCACCGTGCGTCTCAACAAGTACCTGAGCGAGAGCGGCGCCTGCTCGCGGCGCGAGGCCGACGAGTTCATCGCCGAGGGCCGGGTGACGGTCAACGGCACGCCCGCGCAGCTCGGCACCCAGGTCGAGGACGGCGACGACGTCCGCCTCGACGGCGAGCGCATCGGCGCGGCCCGCAAGAAGTCCAGGCCGGTCTACATCGCGCTCAACAAGCCGGTCGGCATCACCTGCACGACCGAGCGCCACGTCGCCGGCAACATCGTCGACTTCGTCGATCACCCCGAGCGCGTCTTCCCGATCGGCCGGCTCGACAAGGACTCCGAGGGCCTGATCCTCCTCACGAACGATGGCGACATCGTCAACGAGGTGCTGCGCGCCGAGCACCACCACGAGAAGGAGTACGTGGTGGCGGTCGATCACGCGATCACGCCCGAGTTCGTGAGCTCGATGGCGGCGGGCGTGCGCCTGTCGGACGCCACGACCAAGCCGTGCAAGGTCACCGCGCTCGGCCCCAAGGTCTTCCAGATCGTGCTGACCCAGGGCCTCAACCGCCAGATCCGCCGGATGTGCGAGGCCCACGGCTACGAGGTCCAGGCGCTGCAGCGCGTCCGGATCATGCACATCAAGCTCGGCCAGCTGCCGATCGGCCGCTGGCGCAACCTCGGCGAGCAAGAGATCGCCGCGCTGTTCCCGAAGGCGCATCACGGCGGCGACCGTCCGGCGCCCGGACCGAGTCGTCCGGCGTCCGGACAGCAGGGCGCGCGCCCCGGCGGCGGCCCCGGCAACGGGCCCCGCCCCGGCAACGGGCCCCGGCCCGGCGGCGGCCGCGGCAACGGTCCCCGCCCCGGCAGCGGCAACGGCCCG
>JAIOQA010000360.1 GCA_021413675.1 Deltaproteobacteria bacterium
CGGCGGGCGCCGCGGTCGCGACCGCGGTGCTCCTGCCGTTCGCGCTCGGCGGCGGCAGCGGTTCGGGCGCGGTCACGCTGCGACCGAGGTTGCCGCCGTGGTGAGGTACCTCGGCGCGCTCCTCCTCGCGCTCGCGGCCTGCGGCGACACCGCCCCGGTGTTCGCGCCGATCGTCGATTCGCCGCTCGCCGGGAGCCCCGCCGATCCGTTCCCCGGCCTCGATCAGCTCGAGCTCTCGGTCGCGGTCGCGGGCGATCCCGGCGATCTGGCGTCGGCGACCTTCCCGCGCGGCCGCGCCGTCGAGCTCACCAACGTGCCGTTCGGCACCGACCTCGTCGTCCACCTCGCGGGACAGGTCGGCGGCAGCGAGGTCGCGTACGGCCGCACCTGCGCGTTCGATCTCGTCGCCGGCGCGCCCACGCCGACCCCGCACCTGTACTTCGCGCGCACGGTCAAGTGGGCGACCGCCGCGGCCCCGGCGATCGCGACCCGGACCGGCGGCTTCGCCTGGGCCGCCGCCGACGGCAGCGGCGTCTTCGTGGGCGGCGCCGATCCGGCGACCGGCGCGCCGGCGGTCGCGATCGATCGCTTCGATCCGAGCAGCGGCGGGTTCGTCGACGTCGCCGACCTCGCCGCCCGCACCGGCGCGGCGTTCACGCCGTTCCCCGGCGGGCGCGCGCTCGCGGTCGGCGGCACCGATCCCGCGACCGGCGATCCGGTCGGCGCGATCGAGGTCATCAACCCGCTCGCCGCCGCCGGGCGGCGTGTCGAGCGCATCGACGACGCGCGGGTCGCGCGCAGCGGCGCCACCGTCACCGAGCTGTCGAGCGGCGACGCCGTGCTGATCGGCGGCGCCGACGTCGGCCACACGCTCCGCTCCGACGTCGTGCTGTTGCAGGACGACGCCGGGACGATCGCGCTCCGCGATCTGCGCGCGACCCTGGCCTGGCCGCGCGCGGGCGCGACCGTGACCCGCCTGTCCGACGACGTCGGCGCGCCGCTGATCGTGATCGGCGGGCGCGGCGCGAAGCGCGCGCTGATCGCGACCGCCGAGCTCTACAAGCCGCTCAGCGAGGCGTTCGCGGATCCCGCGACCTTCCACCCCGACATGCTGTGGCCCCGCACCCAGCACCTCGCGGTCCGGACGCCGGACGGCAGCATCCTGATCATCGGCGGCCTCGACGCCCACGGCGAGCCGGTCCACAAGCTCGAGCTGTTCGCGCTCGACACCGGCTTCCGCGACGCGGGCTCGCTGCCCGCGGGCGCGGGCGTCATCGATCTCACCGCGACCACCCTGCCCGACGGCCGCATCCTGCTCGCCGGCGGACGCGCCACGCACGGCGGGCCGCCGCTCGCCACCGCGTACATCGCCCGGCTCGACCCGGTCGACGGCTCCGTCGACGTCGGCGAGACCAACCAGCTCAGCACGCCGCGCGCGGGACACACCGCGGTCGCGCTCTGCGATGGCACCGTGCTGCTCGTCGGCGGCACCGCCACGCCGTCGCCATCCGAGCGCTACAACCCGCCGTCGGTCGGCCGGCGCTGACCCGTCGAGGCGCCTCGCCGCCAGGCGCCGATCGATTACGCCGGCCTTACACGCCACCGCGCCGCCGCGGGGTATCTCCGGACCAGGAGTCCCCGCCATGCACCAACTCACCGCCATCCCCGTCGTCCGCGGCCGCCAGCTCGGTCTCCTGTCGCTCGTGGTGATGAGCTGCGGTGTGTTCGGTCATGCGGTGGACGCGAATCGGCCCGCGGCCGTGGACGCGACGCGGCCCGCGCCGGTGGACGCGAAGCGACCCGCGGCGGTGGCATCGGGCCTGCCGACCGGCTGCGCGGCGACCGGCCAGCGACCGGGCCGCCCGGACAAGGGCACGCCCGCGATGATCGATCCGGCCGCGTATCCTGGGCCGTACTCGTACGTCCCGCGCGACGCGACGATCCGGCTGCTGGCGAAGTCGCCGCTGACCTACCAGGTCATCGACCCGGGCACCCGCGCGGCGCCACGTCAGAACCTGTTGACGTCGGACTGGCTGGAAGCGCCGGGCGCGACCGCGCAGGCCGCGGCGGCGCTGGACCACGTCGCGTTCGGCGACATCGTCCGCGCGCGGTTCCTGGCGGCCGAGGGCGTGTTCAACGCAACGCCGCCGCCGACGGTGCTCGCGAGCGTGTGGCGCGGCGCCCCGCTCGCCGCCGATCCGCCGCTCATCGCCCAGTGGCGGACGGACCAGGGTTCCGTGGTCTCGGTGTACGCCGATGGCCACGCCTTCGTCGCGCAGCGGGGCGATCTCGTCGACGTCACGCTGTCGGCGACCGAGCTCGACGACCTGCTCCACGCGTTCGCGACGGCCGGGTTCGATGGCCTGCCGGCCGGCGAGCCCGCGCAGGGCAACGCCGTGATCCTGGCGTGCGCGCGCTACCAGCAGGTCGAGGTCGCCAGCCACGAGCGCGTCCTCGCCCCCGTGCTGGCGGCGTTCGCGCGGATCGCCGACCGCGGGATCGCGATGGCGCGGCCCCTCCTCCGGGTCGAGCCGCGCGGCTGGCACCCCGAGGTCGTCGCGTGGCCCGCCGACGCGCCGCCGGTGAGCTCGCTGTACGGTCTGCGCCTCCACACACTCGAGCTGCCGACGGCCGTCGATGCCTCGAGCCCGCTGTTCCGGCCGCTGCCCGACGAGCTCGTCGCCGCGTTCCCGGCGGCCCGTCCGTGGCCCGTCGTGGTCCGCGATCGCGGCGAGCTGTGGGAGCTGTTCGAGCTCGGCTGCGACCGCTGCCGCCCCGGGACCTACTCGACGATCCACGAGCAGCACGCGACGTTTCAGGAGGCGCCCCCCTGGCTGCCTGACCTCGCCAGCGTCGGCCCCGAGGGGCACTTCCTCGACGGCGTGAGCGAGACGGAGCTGGGCCGCGTCAGCAGCGGCGCATTCCGCCAGCGCGGCGAGGTCTACATGCTGCGGGTGACGCGCGCCATCCCGCCGGCGCGCTGACAGCAGCGCCGCAGAATCTAGCCCCGCTGCGGCGGCGGCTTGAGCCCGTACTTCTCCATCTTGTAGATCAGCGCGCGGCGCGAGATGCCGAGCCGCTCGGCCGCGCGGGTCTGGTTGTCGCCGACCGCGGCGAGCGCGGCCTCGATCGCCGCGCGCTCCATCTCCGCGAGCTGCTCGCGCATGTCGGTCGACGACGCCGACGGCGGCGCCTGGCGGCGCGCGGCGTCGCGGACCTTGTCGGGCAGGTGCGAGAGATCGATCGTGGCGCCGGCCGACAGCACGACCGCGCGCTCGATCGCGTTGCGCAGCTCGCGCACGTTGCCCGGCCACGCATACGCCGCGAGCGCCTCGCGCGCCGCCGGGGTCACGCCAGGCTCGCGCTGCCCGAGCTCCTGCGCGAACCCGCGCGCGAAGCGATCGACCAGCGGCCCGATGTCCTCGTGGCGATCGCGCAGCGGCGGCACGACCAGCGTGAACCCGCTGATGCGGAAGTACAGGTCCTCGCGGAACCGCCCGCGCTTGATCTCGTCCTCGAGATCGCGGTGGGTCGCCGCGACCACGCGCACGTCGACGCCGATCTCCGACGTGCCGCCGACGCGGATGATCGCGCGGCGCTCGAGCACGCGCAGCAGCTTGGCCTGCAGGCCCAGCGGCATCTCGCCCAGCTCGTCGAGGAACAGCGTGCCGCCGGTCGCGGCCTCGAAGTAGCCCAGCTTGCGGCGCTCGGCGCCGGTGAACGATCCGCGCTCGTGACCGAACAGCTCGCTCTCGAGCAGGGTCTCCGGCAACGACGCGCAGTTCAGCTTGATGAGCGGCTGCGCGCGCCGGCTGGAGCCGAGGTGCAGGGCCTCGGTGACCAGCTCCTTGCCAGCGCCGGTCTCGCCCATCACCAGCACGGTGATCGGCGTGTCGGCGATGCGCGCGACCAGCTCGTACAGCCGGCGCATCGCCGGCGCGTTGGCCACCGGATCGCCGGGGATCGGCACCACCGGCGGCGCGGCGACCTCGACCGCGCCGGTGCGGGCGACGCGCAGCGCGGCGCGGGCCGCGGCGATCAGCGCATCGGGTGTGCCGCCGTCATCGGGGCAGGCCGCGACGCCCGCGTGCACGATCAACCCCGGCGCCGCGGCGTCGGCGGTGATCCGGCGGGCGGCTTCGAGCGCGCCGGTGCGATCGGCCTCGGGCACGATCACCGCGTACTCGTCGCGGCCGTACTCGGCGATCTGGTCCATGCGCCGCACGTTGCCGGCGACCCGCTCGACCGCGGCATCGATCACGCCGACCTCGCCCTCGAGGCGCAGCATGATGACCGCGAGCGGGCGGTGGTAGCGGAGCGCGCGATCGACCTCGGAGGCGAGCCGATCGTCGAGCGTGTCGGGGCTGGCGATGCGCGCGTCGCGCCCGAGCCGGCTGGCGACGCCGACCACCGCGACCGCTGGCCCGACCGCGATCTCGTCGCCGGCAACCACCGGCTGCGGCCCCTCGATCTTCTCGCCGTTGACCCGGGTGCCGTTGCGACTCCCGAGGTCCTCGACGACGATCTGGCCGCCGCGCCGGGTCACCCGGGCGTGCTGACGCGAGACCTTGTCGTGGTCGACCGGGATCGTGACGGCGCGGGAGCGGCCGAACACGATCTCGGCGCCGTCGGGTAGCTCGACCACGCGGGAGGTCGCTCCCGCGCCTTCGTCGACGTAGACGACGAGGAAAGCGCGCGGCTCGACGGAGGGGGTGATACCGGCTTCGGTGAACGCGCCGGCTTCGATCGTGGGGACGTCTGTTGCCATGTCGGTGTACGAGGCCTGCACAGTGGCGGGGATGTGCGCAGCTGGCGCGACGGAAACCCGTGATGGTGCGTGCGTGGCCCATGGTACATTCGTTGCTGGTCTGGTTGTCGTGACGTGCACGTGGAGATCGCTCGGACTGATGGCTGGCCTCGTCGCCGGTCTGGGCGGCTGTCCGGCCGGCACCAACCCGGGCGCGCCCGACGGCGGCGCCGACGGCAACACCGGCACCGGCCTGACGTTCTCGTGGCA
Organism: Deltaproteobacteria bacterium; assembly: GCA_021413675.1. Lineage (GTDB taxonomy): Bacteria > Myxococcota_A > Polyangia > Haliangiales > Haliangiaceae > JAIOQA01. The sequence goes on from JAIOQA010000360.1 coordinate 5,018, forward strand.
GTCGGTCCCCACCATCCCCGGTGACGTAGGCGGCGGCGCGAGCATCGACGAGGCCCAGCTGATCGTCCGCAACCTCCGCGCGATCGGCGACTCGGCGCCCGGTGACGAGCGCACGACCACGCCGATGGCGACCCTGCTCTGGAACGGCCAGACCACGCCCGCGGCGATCAACTACCCGCTGGCGCCGCCGGGGCTCTACTCGCACGTCGAGCTGCGCGCCGACGGCGGGCTGTTCGATGCGCTGGTCATCCACGGCCACGCTGTCCAGGGCGGCACCACGTACCCGTTCGAGCTCGAGGTCGATGGCCCGATCTCGATGAGCCTCCCGCTCAGCCTGGAGCTGCCCGCGGGCGGCTCGGCGAGCGCCCGCATCGACATCGATCTCGGCGCGGTGGTCGACACGATCGACTGGGAGACCGCGACGATCGACGACGGCAAGCTGCGCTACGAGGCATCGTCCAGCAGCACCGCCGCCGCGGCGCTCAAGGCCGGCGTCACCGTCAGCGCGCCGCAGTAGCGCGCCGCCAGTCGCGCGCCGCCAGTCGCGCGCCGCACCCGCGCGCCGCGCCTTGTCCGGTTTCCGGACAACACGCGCGAGGGCTGTGCGGCCATGGGGCTCCACGTACGCGTGGGGTTCACAGGCCACGCGCGCGCCGCGTGCGAACGCGATTGCGCACGCACCTTGCTAATTCACCCCCGCATGCGCCCCTCGTTGTTGCTTGCCGCCCTCACCTCGATCTCCGCACTCGCGCTCGCCGCGTGCGAGGTCGGCGATATCACTGCACGTGCACCCGGATCCGCTGACGCGCAGGTGTCTGGAGCCCCCGACGGCGCGCCCTCGGTCGGACCGGATGCCGCCCCGGGAGCGGGGGGTGATGCCTCCACGCTGGCGTGCAAAGACCCGGTAGCCACGCAGGCGACAGGGGAGCACAACCCCGGCACCACGTGCATGAGCTGCCACGGCCCCGGCGGCGGCGCACCGAGGTTCACGATGGGCGGCACGCTCTACGCGACCGCGACCGGCGGCACGCCGGTGGTCGGCGCGACGATCACGATGGTCGACGCGACCGGCGCGACGATCGACGTCGTCAGCGCCAAGAACGGCAACTTCTGGGCGGTGCAGGCCGTCACCTATCCGGTCACGGTCTACGCCAGCAGCTGCCCGAACGTGCAGCCGATGATCGCCAAGTCCGCGACCGGCGATTGCAACTCGTGCCACACGTCCGGCGTCGGGCCGGGCACGGTGCACCTGCCCTGACGACGATGGTGACTACAGGATCGAGTTCGGCGAGTCGGTCACGAGCTTGATGAACTCCTGCCGCGTCGCGGGCTGCTCGAGGAACACGCCGCGGACCGCGCTCGTCACCAGGCGAGCCTCGTGGGCGCCGATCCCGCGCGCCGCCATGCACATGTGCAGGCCCTCGATGTGAACCGCCGAGCCCTGGCTCTCGAGCTGCTCGTGCAGGATCACGCCGAGCTCGTGGGTCAGGTCCTCTTGCAGCCGCGGGCCGCGCGCCATCAGGCGCACGAGGCGTGACAGCTTCGACAGGCCGAGCACCTTGCTGGTCGGGATGTACGCGACCGACACCCGGTACGCGACCGGCAAGAGGTGGTGCGGGCACATGCCGAACGCGGTGTTGTGCTTCGAGATCACCATCTCGCCGTACTTGGCGGGGAAGGTCTTGGCCAGGAGCGACTCGATCTCGGCCTTCACCTGCGTCTCGTCGTGGACGAGCTCGTGGAAGCCTTTCGCCGCGCGGGCCGCGGTGCCGGTGAAGTTGGCGTCGTGGATGTCGTAGCCGAGCTTGCCGAGGCCCTCGAGGATCTTGGCGTAGCCTTCGCGGAAGAGCGCGAGCGCGTCGGGATTGAGGTCCATCGCGGGTCCTTGTCGAGTAATCGCTGGCGGAGGATGGCGGCGGTCGCGGTCGAGATGCCGAGCGTGGCTACACGCTCCAGCTCGTGCCAGGACACGGCGTCGTAGCCTGGATCTGCCACCTTGCCAAGGGACGCCCGGCGCGCGCCCGGCGTTACGCGCGCGGTCGCGACCCGCACGCGCAGCCGGCGGTGCGAGAGCACCTGCTCGTGCGTGTGGTGCGGCTCGCCGACCGCGGCCAGCGCGATCCCGATCGCCGCGGCGGCCGCTGCGGCGTCGTCCGCTTGCGGCAGCTCCCACAGGCCACCGAACAGGCCCTCGGGTCGCCGGCGCGCGAGCAGCACCTGCCCGTCCGCCTCGATCCACAGCGCGAACCGATCGAGCCGCGCGAGCTCGGCCACGCCCTTGCGCGCGGGCAGCACCGGCAGCTCGGCCTGGCGCCCCGCCTGGCGCGCGAGGCATTGTCCGAAAACCGGACAATCATCGCAGGTCGGTGCGCGCGGCGCGCACACCGTCGCGCCCAGCTCCATCAGCCCCTGGTTGAGCTCGCCCGGGATCGCGTCCGGTGCCAGCCCGGTCATCAACTCGCCGGCCAGCGCCCAGATCCGCTTCTGCCCGGCGGTCTTCTTGACGTCGTCCTCGACCGCGAAGATCCGCGCGAGCACGCGTAGGACGTTGCCGTCGACCAGCGGCGCGCGCTCGCCGAACGCGATCGACGCGATCGCGCCCGCGGTGTACGCGCCGATGCCGGGCACAAGGCGCAGCGCGCTCGCGGTCGACGGCAGCTGGCCGTCCCAGCGGCGCGCGACCTCGCTCGCGCCCTTGTGCAGGTTGCGGGCGCGCGAGTAGTAGCCGAGCCCGGCCCAGGCCGCGAGCACGTCGTCGGCGGGCGCGTCAGCGAGCGCGGTCACCGTGGGGAACCGCGCCATCCACCGCTCCCAGTACGGGATCACCGTCGCGACCCGGGTCTGCTGGAGCATGATCTCCGAGACCCAGATCGCGTACGGATCGCGCGTGCGGCGCCACGGCAGATCGCGCTGCACCTGGCGGTACCAGGCCACGATCGCCGCGGCGACCGTGGCCGGCGTCGGCGGCGCGCTCACTGCTTGAGCGTGAAGACGGTCTCGTGGACGCTGCCGCCGGCCCAGCCGCCGGAGCCGCTGACGACGCCGGCGGCCGCGAAGCACAGCTTCTCGAACGCTTCGTCACCCGCCGCCATCGTGTAGCTGGCGCACCACGTGTCGCCGGCGTGCGTGATGGTCCAGCTCTCGCTCTCGACCGGATCCTGGCCGGTCTCCTTGTTCTTGGTGCCCTCGACCGGCGCGGCCGCGATGACCAGGCGCGCCTTCGTCAGATCCGGGGTCGCGGTCGCGGCGTCGCCCTCGAGCTTGTAGAGCCCGGTCGCGTCCGCGGCCCACGCGCCGGCGAGCGGATCGCCACCCGACTCGACGGTCGGCGGGTCGCACGTGATCGTGCTGGTCACGCCGCCCTCGAAGGCGCCGACCGAGGCGACCTTGCACGTCGCCGTGCCGGTGGTCTCGGTCTTGTCGTCGGGACCGTCACCGCCGGTCGCGGTCGACTTGAGGTCGTAGGTCCAGATGGCGCCCGCCTTGAAGAGCGCGGCGTAGTGCGGCGCGGGCACCGGCAAGGTCGTCGGGCCGCTGTTCATCACGCCGGTCGCGGGCCCCTTGCCCTTGCCACCACAGGCGGTCATCGCGACCACGATCGCTGCGCTCGTCATCCACTTGGCCATGCGTCCCTCGCTCATCGGTTCTGCCGACTGTAACGCGGTGCGCGCAGCGGTTCATCCGTACGGGCCAGCCGCTATCGGGTAGCGGTGGGTGGCGGTGCCCGCCGAAAATGCCGACGGGCGGCTCGAGAGCCGCCCGTCTGCCAAGATTCATCGCGTCGATCGCGGAAGCGATCGATGGAATGAATCAGTCCTCGTAGCCGCCGCCGTGGTCGTGACCGTGGCCGCCGCCCGACTTGTCTTCCTTCTTGGGCTTCTCGGCGATCAGGGTCTCGGTGGTGAGCATGAGGCCCGCGACCGACGACGCGTTCTGCAGCGCGGTGCGCACGACCTTGGTCGGGTCGATGACGCCCGACACGACGAGATCCTCGTACTCGAGCTTCGCGGCGTTGAAGCCGAACGAGCCCTGCGACTCCTTGACCTTCGCGACGACGATCGAGCCGTCGAGGCCGGCGTTGCCGGCGATCTGACGCAGCGGCTCCTCGAGTGCGCGGCGGACGATGTTGACGCCGTAGCGGCGGTCATCGGTGAAGGTCAGCTTGTCCAGGACCGGCAGGCAGCGGATGAGCGCCACGCCGCCACCGGGGACGATGCCCTCCTCGACGGCCGCGCGGGTCGCGTGCATCGCGTCCTCGACGCGCGCCTTCTTCTCCTTCATCTCGACCTCGGTCGCCGCGCCGACGCGGATGACCGCGACGCCGCCGACGAGCTTGGCCAGGCGCTCCTGGAGCTTCTCGCGATCGTAGTCCGAGGTGGTGTCCTCGACCTCGCGGCGGATCGTCTTCACGCGCGCGTCGATCTTCTCCTTGGTGCCGGCGCCCTCGATGATCGTCGAGTTGTCCTTGTCGATCACGATCCGCTTGGCGCGGCCGAGGTCGGCGAGGGTGACGTTCTCGAGCTTGAGGCCGAGGTCCTCGGTGATCGCGTTGCCACCGGTCAGGACCGCGATGTCCTGCAGCATCGCCTTGCGGCGATCGCCGAAGCCCGGCGCCTTGACGGCGCAGACCTGGAGGGTGCCGCGGAGCTTGTTGACGACCAGGGTCGCCAGCGCCTCACCGTCGACGTCCTCGCTGATGATCAGGAGCGGCTTGCCCTGCTTGGCAACCTGCTCGAGGACCGGCAGCAGGTCCTTCATGTTCGAGATCTTCTTCTCGTGCGCGAGGACGAAGCAGTCGTTCAGGACGGCCTCCATGCGCTCCGAGTCGGTCACGAAGTACGGCGAGAGGTAGCCGCGGTCGAACTGCATACCCTCGACGACGTCGAGCTCGGAGGTCAGCGTCTTGGCCTCCTCGACCGTGATGACGCCCTCCTTGCCGACCTTCTCCATCGCCTCGGCGATCATGTCGCCGATGGTGTGGTCGCCGTTGGCCGAGATGGTGCCGACCTGGGCGATGTCCTTCTTGCCCTTGGTGACCGTCGACATCTCGTGGAGCTTCTCGACGATCGCGACGACCGACGCCTCGATGCCCCGCTTGAGGTCCATCGGGTTCAGGCCGGCGGCGACGAGCTTGGCGCCCTCGTTGTAGATCGCCTGCGCCAGCACGGTCGCGGTGGTGGTGCCGTCGCCGGCCACATCGGAGGTCTTCGAAGCGACCTCCTTCACCATCTGCGCGCCCATGTTCTGGAACTTGTTCTCGATCTCGACTTCCTTCGCGACCGTGACGCCGTCCTTGGTCACCGTGGGCGAGCCCCACGACTTCTCGATGACGACGTTACGACCGCGGGGTCCGAGGGTCACCTTGACCGCGTTGGCCAGCAGGTTGAGCCCCTTGGCGATCTCGGAGCGAGCAGCAGTCGAAAAAACGATTTCCTTGGCAGCCATGTTCAAAATCCTCGTGCGGAGGTCAGTGTGAAAAGAAAGAAGGGAGAGTGCGCGGCGAGATCAGTCGAGGATCGCGAGGAGGTCGTCCTCGCGCATGATCAGGTGCTCTTCACCGTCGATCTTGACCTCGCTGCCGCTGTACTTGCTGAACAGCACGCGATCGCCCGCCTTGACGTCGAGGGCAATCAACTTGCCGTCCTTGTCGCGCTTGCCCGAGCCAACGGCGATGACCTTGGCCTGGATGGGCTTCTCCTTGGCGCTGTCCGGGATGAACAGGCCACCAGCGGTCTTGGTCTCTTCCTCGAGGCGCTTGACGAGGATGCGATCGTGCAGCGGGCGAATCTTCATGTGTGTTCCCTCTCCTGAGTGCTTGGGCCGAGCTCAGCCCGGCCGGAATCGTGGCGTAGGTGTAAGCACCTGCGCGTGACTTGGCAACCCCCGCGAGCGAGTGCTAACAGAATCCTGACTCTTTCAGTGATTCTGTATTCTTACGCCGCACAGAAACCGGCGATTTCGCCCCGGTTCGGGCCCCGTGGAGGGACGCTCAGGGCAGGAATCGGGAGCGGTCGGCGGCGGTCGGGATGCGGCAGGCGTCGTGACGGCCCCAGATCCGGTAGCGGACCCGCGCCACGAGCCGGTACGGCAGATCAATGAGGAACGACGGCATCCACTGCACGAAGCGCCCCCATCGCCAGGGGCGCCCGACGTAGCGCGCCGCCTGCAAGATCGCCTTGGTCCGCAGGTACACGCGGTCGTGATCGATGACGACCACGGTCGAGAGCTCGGTCGGGATGGACGCGTGGCGCGTGCGCAGCGCCGCCGCGGTGTCGCCCTGCAGCGGCGCGAAGTGGAGCACGCGGTCGGGGTCGCGCGCGATCAGCCACTGCACCGTGCGATCGCACAGCCCGCAGACGCCGTCGTAGAGGACGATCGGGCCGGTGGGCAACGGGGCGGGGAGCGGGGTGACGGCGACCATGCGGACTCGCGAGCGGATGATACGCTGCCTTGGATGAGGCGCACGTCGATCGGGTTGCGGCGCGGGACGATCGTCGCGCTGCTGGGGCTGGCGCTCGAGGTCCCGGCGCGCGCCGACCTGCCGCCCGAGCTGGCGAGCGCCTGCGGCGACGCGGTCAAGGGCGCGCGGGCGGCGCGCGTGGTCGGGCGGACCCAGGGCGAGACGATTTATCTGGTCACGGCGAAGGCCGGCGCGCGGCTGTACTCGGTGACCGGCGGCAACGAAGATCCGTGCGGCCTGCCGCCGGTGTGCACCGCGTTCGACGCGCGCGCGCTGGCGACCGCGCGCGGCAAGCTCCAGGCGAGCGGCGCCGCGGCGAGCGCGCAGGTCGTCGCGGCCCAGGCGTGTCGCGAGGATGCGTGCCCGCGGCTGCTCGTCGTGCAGACCGGCAGCGGGCTGCGCAACGTGGCCGGCGCGATCCGCGTGCCCGACGGCTGCGAGCCGCGCCTGCGCACCCTCGCGCTCGATCGCCGCCACGACGCCGTGCACCTGATGTGCAGCACCTCGGCGGGCGCCGGCGACATCCAGGCGCACCTCGTGTACCGCGTCGCCGATGCGCTGCTCGTGAACCTGCTGTCGTTCGACGGCGGCTCGACCCAGCTCGTGTCACCGTCCGAGCGCGCCGATGGTGCCTGCACGATCGGGCCGGTCGGCGCGATCGCGATCACGAAGATCGATGGCGCGCCCGCGTGGCGCGTCACCCGCGCGCCCGACGCCGGCCAGAGCGGCGCGAGCTGCAAGCAGCAGCGCGCGATCGAGGAGGATCTCCGCTGGGACGCGAAGGCCGGCGCGTTCGATCCGATCGGCGCGCCGCGGCCCCTCGAGCGCGACACCTGCGACTGCCGGCGGTAGGTGCGCGATCAGAGCTGGCCCGGTCGCGCGTGCGGTGCGATCGGCCCGTAGCGGCGCCAGCCGTGGGTGAGGTGCCAGGTCGTCGGCATCACGACCGGCACGAACTCCAGATGCGTGCGCCGCGGGTTGTTCGCCCAGCCATCGAACGCGCGCGCCGACGCGAACGGATCGAACGCGAGGGTGCGCGAGGTGGAGTCTTCGCGATGCCGCCGCCAGTTGTTCAGCACGTACGCGAGCGCGTTATGCACCTCGCGCAATGAGGCCAGCGGCCGCGGGTGATAGCGATCCGCGAAGACGCCACCGCGGCGGCGGGTGGCCGCGTTGAAGCGCCGCGCGCACGCGATCTGGAAGCCCTGCATCCCGCGCGCGAGGGAGAGGTGGCTGTCCGCCTCGACGATCAAGTGGACGTGGTTGCCCTGCACCGAAACGTGGCAGATGCGGAAGTCGCTGCGCCGGCACGTGATCGCGAGGCCGTGCCGGACCGCCAGCCAGCCTGCGCGCCGGCGGAGCTTGAGGCCGGGATGCGCGCGGATCACGACGTGCAACGGATGGCGCGGGTCGATCGTGGGCCGTACGCGATGCGGCTCGCTCGGCCGCGGGCCGCGGGCCTTCCGCCCGGCGCCCGGACGCCTGCCCCCGTGGGTGCGCCACGGCAGCTCTTGTTGCGCGACTCGTCTCATCTTGACTGCGCCGATATAATACACGAACGACATCTGGGGCTCAAGCCCGACCTTCGACCGGGGGGGGGGACAGCCCTGATACATCCTTGCGCTTCCCATCGACGTGATGCCGCGTGCGATGCGCGAGGTCGACAGCGGCGTGCTTCAAGGGCTGGTTCGAGACGCGCGATGGCGCGCGCTGCTACCCCTTGCGCTCCGCGACGCGGTCGGTCGCTTCCTGCTCTGCTGCGAAGCGCTCGTAAAGCCCGACGGCGCGCAGGGTCCGGCGCATCCTCGACTCGGCGTTCCTCGAGTTCGGGCTGCCGCGCGCGATTCGCTCCGACGGTGGGCCGCCCTTCGCCTCGACCGGTCCGGCGCGCCTGACCGAGCTCTCGATGTGGCTCCTGCACCTCGGCATCAAGGTCGAGATCATCGCCCCAGGCCGAGCCCCGCCCGGTGTTCGAGCCCGTGCCCGACTCCGGGGGCGGCGGCGCCAGACTCCCGTCGGGAATGCCCGCGACCCGAGCATGCCGCGCGGCGCGGGAGTGCGCTGCAGGATGTCGCAGCGTGAGGCCCCCCGTGCGCCCGGGCGGATCGCGTATCGTCCGGGCATGCGTGGCCCGGGGGGATCCAGCGAGGCGATGCGCGCGCTGGTGAGGCACCAGTGGGTGCGCGAGCACGGGACGCCGCGGCTCTCGGTGCTGGTCGGCGAGGCGCGGGCGGCGCGCGCGCTGTGGTCGGAGTGGATCACGCTGACGGGGCGCGACGCGCGCCCGATCGTCCTGGTGCCGGCGAGCGCGACCCGCGACGCCATCGCGGCGGTCGTGCAGGCTGCGATCGGCGCGGCCGCGCGCGCGCCGAGGTTGCCGAGCGCGCTGGCGCTGCGACCGACGGCGCTCGCGCGGTTCGCGCGCGATCGCGATGACCGCTGGGCCGCCGTGATCGACGAGGGGCGGATCGATCTGGCGGCGTCGCGCGCATCTGCCGCACGCGCGACCGCAGCGCGCGCGCCGCGCCCCGCGACCACCGCTCGCGCGCGCAGCCTCGCCGAGCTCACGCTGTTCGAGGCGCTCGAGGCGACCGCAGCCACCGCCGGGCGGTTCGCGCTCAACCAGCGGGTGCCGGTGCGCTTCGGGCCCGGCGATCTGGAGATCGATCTCGTCGATCTGCGCGCCCGGGTCGCGATCGAGGTCGATGGCTTTCATCACTTCGGCGACCCGGATCGCTACCGGACCGATCGCAAGAAGGACCTGCTGCTGCAGAGCCAGGGCTTCCTGGTCGTGCGGGTCCTCGCCGAGGACGTGCACGCCGATCCGCGCGCCGCGGTGAACGCGGTGTGCGAGGCGCTGGCCCACGTGCAGCGGCGCGAGGCGCGCGAGGCGCGCGCGAAGGAGACCCGATGACCACGCCGACCACGACCGGAACGACGGACGATCGCCTCGACCTGCTCGTGGCGCTGCGCGCCGGGCTCGGCAAGAAGCCGCCGAGCGATCGCGAGCTCGCGCAGGCGCTGCGCGGGTACGCGCCGACGACTGACGACGACGCCGCGTGGGCCGCCGCGGTCCGGGCCGCCCGCGCGCGCGTCACCGCCGCCACGCCTGACGTCGCGCTCGCCGCGCGTCGCGCCGCGGAGGCGCTGGGGATCGATCCGCCGGTGAAGTGGGCGTCGGTGAGCGACGGGATCACGCCGGCGCTGGCCCTGGGCATCGCGCCCCGCGACGCCGCGGCGCGCAAGCGCCTCGGCGCAGAGGATGGCCTCGCGGCGGCGATCGTCGGACGCGCCCACGGGTTGTGGAGCGAGGGCGCGCCGCCGTCCGCGAGCGCGATCGCCGCCGCGGTCGTGTGGCGGCAACTCGGCCTCGCCGGCAAGCCCAAGCCCACGCCGCCCGAGGTCCGCGCGCACTTCCTCGGCCAGCTGATCGATCAGGCGCGGCTCGAGCCGAAGCGCGCGCTGCGGCAGGTCGCGGTGCGGGCGATCGGCGAGGTGCGCTCCGACAGCCGCGCGCTGCGCGAGGCGCTCAACCGCCGCTGGCTGCGCGGCGCGACCTGGGAGGCGCCGCGCTCGAACCACACGCCCGCCGCGCCCGCCGCGCCCGCCGCCGGCGACGCCGACGCGCTCCTCGCCGAGGTCCGCCGCGTCCTCGACGATCCGGCGACCCCGCGCTGGGGCGATCGCAAGGTGTTCATCACGGTCGCGTGGCGCGCGCTGCCGCCCGCCACGCGGCCGACGCTCGAGGCCTTCAAGCAGCGCCTGGTCGCGGCCCATCGCGCGGGCGCGCTCGAGCTGGCGCGCGCCGATCTCACCGCCGCCATGCCGGCCGATGAGCTCGCCGCCTCGGCCACGCATCACCTCGAGGCGACCTACCACTTCATCGTGCGGGAGGCGTCGTGAGCCCGATCGAGACCCTCGACGCCGGCGAGCTCGAGGCCTGGGCCAACAGCTCCGCCGACGCGCTCAACGCGAGCCTGCCGACCGCGACCCGCGACGAGCTGCTGGCGGCGCTGCGCAAGGACGCCGACTCGCCGAAGGCGTCGTTCCGCGCGCTCGCGACGCTCGCGCTTCTCGACGATTGCCTCGCGGTCGCGCACCTCGCGATCGAGGCCGACGGCGTCGTCGACGCGGTCGAGATCACGCGCGCCCGGCCGCTCGCGACCGCGGCGGCGCGGCGCTACTTCACGCACCTCGCGCGCTACGAGGCCTTCGGCGAGCTCGAGAGCCACGCCGACGCGGCGGCGTTCCTGCGCTACCACGCGCTCGACGATCAACCGTTCGGCAACCGCCACGCCGCGCGCTGGCGCGGGCTCGCGTTGTGCCAGCGCGCCGCCGCGCACGCCCAGAACCCGGAGCTGGTGCGCACCCACGAGCGCACGCTCGCGCGCGTGATGGAGGCGGTGTTCGCGGGCCGCGCGTCGGCGAGCGAGAACGCGGCCCGCAAGCGGCTGCGCGCGCTGTTCGAGGCCGGCGGCCAGCCCGGCGTCGATCCTCGGGTCGTCGCGTTCTGCCGCGCCGATGGGCCCGAGGTGTTCTCGTCGGTCGCGCACGGCGCGCAGATCTTCGAGCGCGATCCGCTCGACGTCGAGACGATCCACGGCGAGGCGCGCGCGGTGTTCCAGACCCAGCTCGAGCACGCGATCACGCCGGCGCGCCACGGCGTCGGCCACGGGCGCACGCTGCTCGTGCTCGGCACCGCCGGCAGCGGCAAGACCCACCTGCTGCGCGCGCTGCGCGCGAGCGTCCACCAGCAGCGCCTCGGCTACGTCGGCTACCTGCAGATGACCTCCGACGTCGGCGACTACGGCCGCTACGTCCTCGCCAAGCTGATCGACTCGCTCGAGCGCCCGTACGACGCACCCGAGCTCGCGGACTCGAGCCTGCTGTACCTGTCGTCGGGCCTCGCCGAGCACGACGGCGCGATCAGCCCGGCCGATCTCGCGACGCTGCGCGAGGGCGAGCTCGCGACCGAGGCCCTGCCCGCCTTCGTCGGCCGGCTCGTCGATCAGCTGGTCCGCACCGAGACCCTCGCCGGCGTCGACACCGATCTGGTGCAGGCGCTCCTGCTGCTGCAGCGCCGCGACGCCGCGACCCAGCGCCGCGTGTCGAAGTTCCTGCGCTGCGAGCCGCTCACGAGCTACGAGCAGGGCCTGCTCGGCGGGCTGGCCGGGCGCACGGCACCCGAGGATCCCGATCGCACGATCCGCGAGCTCGGCCGCCTGATGTTCGACCTGCAGATGCAGGCGCTGGTGCTGCTGGTCGATCAGATCGAGGACACGATCACCGACGATCGCGGCCACCAGCGGGTGCAGAAGGCGGTCGACGTGCTGCGCCGGATCACCGACGCGATCCCATCGGCGGTCGTGGTGATCGCGTGCCTCGAGGACGTCTACGACGCGATCAAGCCCAAGCTCACGCAGTCGGTGGTCGATCGCCTCGAGCGAGATCCCGCGCCGACCCGGCTGACCGCGCGCCGCAGCCGCGCCGAGATCGAGGAGATGCTGGTCGCGCGCCTCGATTTTCTCTACGACTCGCTGGGCGCGACCTGGCGCGCGGACGATCCGATCTTCCCGTTCCGCGCCGAGCAGCTCGACGATCGCACCAACCAGCGCGCGCGCGACTGCCTCGCGTTCTTCCGGCGCTTCCAGGAGCAGTGCATCCGCGCGGGCGCGATCGAACAGCCGAGCGCCGCGCCGACCGCGCCGCCCGCGCCACCGCCGTCGACCAGCGACGATCTGTCCCGCGCCTGGAACGACGCGCGCATCCAGCCCGCGACCGCGCCCGACGACGACCTCGGCCTGCTCACGCTGGTCGCGCGCGGCGTCGCGGCCTGCGCCGTCGAGCTCGACGCGCCGCTCGAGACCGCGCTCGAGCAGCGCGCCGGCCGACCGCGGCTGACGATCAGCTCGCCGAGCCGCGCGATGACGCCGCGCGTACTCGAGGTCTGCAACCGCCAGGCGCAGGGCGGCCACCTCGGCAAGCAGCTCGACAGCCTGCGCGGCGGCGCGCAACGCGACACCGTGCCGGTGGCGCTGCGAACCTCGGACTTCAACTTCAACCCGAAGAGCGTCACCGCGCGCCAGGTCGGCGAGCTGATCGCCGCGGGCGGCCTCGCGCTGGTCGCCGACGAGGGCGACCTGCGCGCGATCCTCGCGTTCGAGGCGTTCGCGGCCCGGCACGAGGCCCGCGCCGAGTTCGCGGCGTGGCGGCGTCAGGCGCGCCCGCTCGCGAGCCTGCCGCTGTTGCGGAGCCTGACCGAGGGCCTGCGCGCGGCGCCCGCGACCGCACCCGCGCCAGCTGCACCGCCACCGCCCGCGCCGCCGAAGCCCGCGCCCGCGCCGGCGCCGAGCCCTGCACCCGCACCGCACCTGCTGCGCGTCGGCGTCACGCCGACGATCCGCGCCGAGGCAGTCACCATCCCGCTCGACGAGCTCAAGAAGCACGCCGTGTTCCTCGGCAGCACCGGCAGCGGCAAGACCACGCTCGCGTGCAACGTGATCGAGCAGCTGCTCGAGCGCGGCATCTCGGTGCTCGTCATCGATCGCAAGGGCGACCTCGCGAAGTACGCGAGCCCGGCCTGGTGGGACGAGGTCCCCGGCGATCCCGTCACCGCGGCCCGCAAGCGCGCCCTGCGCGCCCGGGTCGACGTCGCGCTGTACACGCCCGGCGACGTCACCGGCCGCCCGCTGCGCATCCCGGTCGTGCCCGCGGGCATGAGCGAGATGTCGACGCAGGAGCGCGATCAGGTCGCGCACGCCGCCGCCAACGGATTGGCGGCGATGCTCGGATACGGGCGGGGAGAGGCGCAGCGCAAGCGCATCGCGATCCTCAAGAAGGCGATCGAGCTCAACGCCACCGCCGGCGGCGCCACCCTCGAGCACCTGAAGGACACGATCTCGCAGCCCGATCCCGAGCTGCTCGCGGCGGTCGGCAACCTCACCCGCCATTTCAGCAACCTCGCCGAGGATCTCGACACCCTCGCGATCGAGAAGGGCATGCTGCTGAGTGGCGCCGGCGAGCCGCTCGACGTCGCCGCGATGCTCACCGCGCCGCCGGGCCGCGCGCGGCTCACGATCATCAGCGCGGTCGCGCTCGGCGACGTCGCGGCGCTGCAGTTCTGGGTATCGCGGCTCCTGGTCGAGCTCGGCCGCGTGGTCCGCAAGCAGCCCAGCCCCGAGCTGCGCGCGGTCGCGTTCTTCGACGAGGCCGACAGCTACGTCCCGGCGATGTCGACGCCGCCGACCAAGGAGCCGATGTTCGATCTGCTGCGGCGCGCTCGCTCGGGCGGGCTCGGGATCCTGCTCGGCAGCCAGAACCCCGGCGACTTCGATTACCGCGCGCGCGACAACATCGCGACCTGGTTCGTCGGCAAGGTCGCCCAGGACCGCGCGATCGAGAAGATGCGCAACCTGATCGCGACCTACCCCAACGTCGCCGCGCGCCTCGCCGGCCAGGCGGTCGGGTGCTTCTTCCTGCTGGGCGGGCCGCAGGCGCGCGAGCTGCGCGCCGATCCCTCGCTGATGCGCACCGAGCAACTCGCCGAGCGCGAAGTGCTGGCGCTCGCGGCCCTGGGCCGGCCGGCGTAACGGCTACCGGAAGAACGAGCGCTGCTGGAAGCGCAGCCCATCGAGGATCTGCGCGACCCGCGCCTCCGCCAGCGCGCCGATCCGCGCGCCCAGCCTCGCCTTGTCGACCGACATGATCTGCGACACGACCACGACGCTCGGGCGCGGCAGGCCGCCCTCGCCGTCCTCGAGCAAGACGTTGCCGGGCTCGCTCGCGCGGTGGAGGTTCGTGGTCAGCGCGCACACGATCACCGTCGCGACGCGCGAGTGGTTGAAGACGTCGTCCTGGACCACGACGTGGGGATGCGCGACGCCGGCCACGCCGCGATCCTCGTCGGGCACCGCAGGACCCGCTTCTCCCAGCGCACCTTCGCCTTCGCGGCCTCGCCCTCGCGGGTGCGCGGCGCGCCGCGCGGCTCGAGCTCGGCGAGCAGCGCGGCCGTCGCCTCGGTCACGGCGGCCACCGCCGCATCGAACGCCGCCTGGTTGGCCATCGACGGCTTCGCCTGCCCGCTGACCTTGCGGACGTACTGCAGCGCCGCCGCGGCGATCTCGTCGGGCGTGGTCGGGGGCTCGAAGTGATGCAGCACGCGGATGTTGCGGCACATGCCTCGATCCTAACCTCGGTGCCCCACCAGGACACGCCGCGCGGCGCTGTCACCTGCCAGGACACAGCACCGCGCGTGCCTCCGCGCACTTCCGCGCGCGCGCTCGTGGCACGCGCGGTGCTCTGCCTGGTCGCAGGAGGACCCATGAGCGAGTTCGACGATCAGGCGGCGCGACAGGTGAACCGATACGGCCGCGCGCCCGGCGGCGCTGCGGGGACGCCGGGGCGCACCACGCTCACCGCGCGCATGCCGCCATCGGCGCGCGCGATCGCGCGCGCGGTCATGGCCGAGATGAGCGGCGCGCCTGCGGCGCAGGAGCAGCTCGTCGCGCGCGCGGCAGAGTCCGCCGGTCATGCCCTTCCCGACGGGCTGCGCGCGCGCTTCGAGGACTCGCTCGGCGCGGATCTCGGCGGCGTGCGCGTTCACACCGATGCAGCCGCGTCGGACGCCTCCGCTGCGCTGGGCGCGCGCGCGTACGCGACCGGCCAGGATGTCTTCATGGGCGCCGGGCAGTACCAGCCCGAGACCGCCGACGGCGCGTGGCTGCTCGCGCACGAGGTCGCGCACACCGTGCAGCAGCGCGGCGCCGCCTCCGGCCCGCAGGCCAAGCTCGAGATCAGCGAACCCGGCGACGCGATGGAGGCCGAGGCCGACGCGGCCGCGGACGCGATGATGGGCGGCGCTGCGGCGCGTGTCGCCAAGGCCGATCGGGCGCTCGCGCGGTCCGCGACCGCGGGCGCCGCGCCCTCCGAGGCCGCGACGCCGAGCCCCGCCGTCGAGACGCTGCGCCACGTGATCGCGCGCATGACCAGCCTCGAGGTCGTCCGCGCGGCGTACGAGCGACTCATGGCGCAGTCGACCGGCGCGCCCGAGGACCGGGTCGTGGTCGAGCTCAACGGCTCCTACCCGATGGCGCGTCGCGATCTGTGGGCCGTGCTGCTCGCGCTCGAGGAGCGGCAGCGTCAGCTCAGCGCGGCGAGCGCGATCCCGAGCGCCAGCGGTCCCGCGCGCGGCGATGGCGCAGGTTCATACGCGTCGGGCGCGGTGGCAGGCGCCGACGTCGCGCCGCGCGGCGAGTTCGAGGCGGAGAACCTCGAGCACGTCGTGGATACGCTCGGCGGCGTCGCGCACGGCATCGACTACACACACGCCGGCATCCATGTGGTGCACGCGCTCGGGCACGGGCTCGGGGTTGCGGCAGCGACGGCGGCGGTGACGCTCGTCGAAGTCGTGGCCGGGGCAATCCTGATCTGGGGCGCCGAGAAGCTCATCGTCAACTACGCGCCGCTCGGCTACAGCGCCGGCGAGTTCCCGGCCTGGGTGGATCAGCACGCCGGCCCGCAGCTCACGCGCAACATCGGCGCCTTCGCGCAGCAGGTGACCACGGCGTTGCGCGGCGGTCGTCCGTCGGGGCCGCACGCCGGCGAGGCCGTCGCCTACGCGGCGCAGGTCCTCACGCAGATGCGGGCGCAGCACCCCGATCTTTCCCTCGCCGATCTTCAGGCCAACCTGCGCGAGACGGAGCTCCTCCCCCAGGTCACGGCCGCGCTGCTGCCCGCGTTCCGCGCCGCCGCCGACGAGCAGGCCGCCCGCCTCGTCGAGGAGCACCACCGCCCGGACGAGGAGATGGTGATCCTCGCGCAACGGTTCCGTCGCCGCGTCGAGGCCGCCGCGCCGTGACCGGCACAATACTGCCCGCCGCCGACGCACCCCGCCATCGCTGTCAGCGTCGGACAGCGTGACGGCGCGGCGCCGTCGATGTTACGTAGAGCCGTGGCGCTCACCGAATACGAGAAATACATCCGCACCGAGGAGCTGCTCTCGCTGCAGAAGGCGCCCGAGGCGCTGACCTGCCACGACGAGATGCAGTTCCAGATCCTGCATCAGAACTCCGAGCTCTGGATGAAGCTCGTCGAGCACGAGCTGTCGTACTTCGTGCACCTGCTCGCCGAGCGCCAGCTGCCGCGCGCGCAGAACACGCTCAAGCGCGTGGCGATGATCCAGCGGATGCTCATCCAGTCGGTCGATCTGATCGACACGATGTCCCCCGTCGACTACATGACGATCCGCACCGGCCTGGGTCGCGGTTCGGGCCAGGAGTCGCCGGGCTTCAAGACCATGCTGCGCATCCCGGGCGAGCTGGTGTGGCCGGCGTTCGCCGCGTTCCTCGAGTCGAGCGGCATCACGCTCCGCCAGATCTACGAGCACCCGCACGATCACGAGGCGATCCACCAGCTGTGCGAGGGCCTGGTCGACTACGACCAGCTGCTGCAGACGTGGCGCTACCGCCACCTGATGATGGTCTACCGGATCATCGGCACCGGCACGCCGAGCCTGAAGGGCAAGCCGTCGGACCTGCTGGCGCACGGCATGAAGCAGCGGTTCTTCCCCAAGCTCTGGGACATCCGCGACGAGGTCTTCGCCGAGTGGACCGCGCAGATGGCGGCGCGCGGCAAGGACCACGGGTACCACGGCTGATGGGGCTGTGGCGGAACGCGGCGTTCGTGCGCGCGCCGCTCGACGAGGCCCAGGCCGGGCTCGAGCACGTGCTCACCTTGCGCGGTCGCAAGCCCGCATCCTGGGCGGCGCCGAGCGATCTGCAGCACGCGCGCGCCGCCACGGCGCCGTGGTGGAGCGTCGGCGGCTTCGCCGGCGGCGCCGACTGGACCTGTCTCCTCACCGCGCCGTTCGACATCCTCACCCACGACGGCGCGGTCGTGATGCGCGAACTGGCGCGCGCGTGCGGCTCCGAGGTCTGGCAGCTCGATATCGAGGACGGCGACTCGCTGCGGGTCTTCCGCGCCACGCCCGACGGGCTCACCCGCGCCGGGTTCCTCAGCCGCGAGCTCGATGAAGGCCTCGAGTTCGATCCGATGCTGCTGGTCCCGATCCTGTGCGACGTCGACGTCGCCGGCGCGTGCAACGCGCTCAAGGCCAGCGCGCCGCGCGCATCGGTCCAGGTGTTCGCGGATGGTCGCCAGACGGCGATGCACCCCGCGGATCTGGTCCGCGAGCTCGCGCGCACCGACTTCCCCGACACCCAGGCGGTCGCCGACGCGATCGCCGACGTCTTCGGCGGCGCCAACGCGCGCCTCGTCGACAACCTCATCACCATCGAGCACCTGATCGCCGGTCGACCGCTGCCGGTCACGCCGTCGTTCGCGCTGTGGACGAGACTGGAGAACTAATGTCCGACCCCGTCGCCGATAGCCTCCTCGAGTGGCGCGCGCAGTTCCCCGCGCTCGAGTCGTGCGTCCACCTGATCTCGCACTCGCTCGGGTGCGTGCCCGCCAAGACCGCCGACGATCTGCGCGAGTTCGCCGAGATCTGGGCGACCCGCTCGATCACCGCGTGGTCGGAGTGGCTGCCCGAGGTCGATCGCGCCGCCGCGCGCATCGAGAAGATCATCAGCGCGCCGCGCGGCTCGGTGGTGATGAACCAGAACGTCTCGACGATCATGGCGGTCCTCGCCTCGTGCTTCGAGTACACGCCGGCGCGCAACAAGATCGTCTACGAGGCGCTGCAGTTCCCGACGGTGAGCTACGTCTGGCAGGCCGAGCAGCGGCGCGGCGCCGAGTGCGTGCTCGTGCCGTCTGCGGACGGCATCACGATCGACACCGACGCGATGTGCGCGGCGATCGACGAGCACACCCTCGCGGTCCCGATGTCGCACGTCATCTTCAGCTCGGCGTACATCCAGGACGCCAAGAAGATCTGCGCCAAGGCGAAGTCGGTCGGCGCGCACGTGATCCTCGACTGCTACCAGTCGGTCGGCATCATCCCGCTCGACGTCGTCGATCTCGGCGTGTCGTTCGCGTGCGGCGGCTCGGTCAAGTACCTGTGCGGCGGCCCCGGCGCGGCGTGGCTGTACGTCCGACCCGATCTCATCCCGCAGTTCGCGCCGCGCGTCACCGGCTGGTTCGGCAACGAGTCGCCGTTCGCGTTCACGATGCCGGCGCAGACCTACGCGGAGAACGCCTGGCGCTACATGGGCGGCACGCCGGCGGTCGCGGCGCTCTACCAGGCGCGCGCCGGACAGAGCATCGTCGGCGAGATCGGCGCGACCAAGATCCGCGCGAAGAGCCTGGTGCTGACCGAGCAGATCATCGGCTGGGTCGACGAGCTCGGCTTCAAGCTCAACTCGCCGCGGCCCGAGGCCCAGCGCGGCGGCTCGGTCGTCTTCGACTTCCCGGGCGCGTCCGACGTCTGCCGCGAGCTCAACCGGCGCAAGTTCTTCTGCGATCACCGCCCGGGTGTCGGCCTCCGCATCGCGCCGCACTTCTACACGAAGGCGGAGGAGATCGGCTTGTTCTTCGCGG
Source organism: Deltaproteobacteria bacterium (assembly GCA_021413675.1). GTDB lineage: Bacteria > Myxococcota_A > Polyangia > Haliangiales > Haliangiaceae > JAIOQA01. The sequence goes on from JAIOQA010000360.1 coordinate 23,973, forward strand.
AGTTGAAGAAGATCCGCGGGTAGCGAACAGCGGCGGGAGGGTCGGCCGCGACCCAGGAGAATTCGCAGAAAACGAACCACCTGCGCCTCCACGCAAGCGGTGCGCGGTCGAGTTTTCCGATCGCCATGTCGATCACGCTGCGCGGACGTCTGATCGCTCTCGGGGCGGTCATCACCTTCGGATTCATCCTCCTGGTGTTCTTCGTGGACTCCAAGGTGCGGCAGCTCCACGAAGCCGTGGAGTCCGCATCGCGGCGCACGGAGACGATGTACAACCAGATGAACGCGGACATGCTGCACGACAGCATGCACGCGGACGTGCTGCTGCTCGTGACCGCGGCGACGCCCGACGAGACCAAGGCGGCGATCGCGGCGATCGTCGAGGACAGCGCGAGCCTGAAGCAGGCGAGTCGCGCCGCCGAGGAGTCGGCCGAGGATCCCACCCTCAGAGCCAAGCTCCGCGAGATCGCGAACGACTTCGAGCCGTTTCTCGCGATCGCGAAGCGCATGGCGGACGATCCCGCCACCGCGCGCGCCAAGCTCGGCGAGTTCACCGCGGCCTTCGACCCGCTGGTGAAGCTCCAGGAGGCTGCGGAGGAGCAGACCACCGCGCTGGGCGTGGTGCTGAAGGACGAGGTCGATAGCTCGAGCCACACCCTCCAGCTGGTCCTCTACGGACTGTCGGGCTTCGTGCTCGCTGCGGTGATCATCATGCTGCTGCTGGTCGCGCGCCGCACCACCCGCGGCCTCCGCCACACCGCGACGGCGCTCGAGTCGGTGGCGCGCGGCGAGTTCGAGATCACCCACACGGTCGAGGTGCAGGACGAGCTCGGCGCGATGGATCGCTCGGTGATCGCGACGCTCGAGTACCTGCAGTCGGTCACCGCGGTCGCCACGCGCATCGCCGCCGGCGATCTGACCGTCGAGGCCAAGGTGCTCTCCGACAAGGACTCGCTGGGCGCCGCGCTGTCCGGGATGCTGACCAAGCTGCGCGAGACCATCAGCGACGTCGGCGTCACCGCCGGCGAGGTGGCCCACGGCAGCGACCAGCTCAACACCAGCGCGCAGGCGCTGTCGTCGGGCAACGCCACGCAGTCGGCGGCGGCGCAGCAGACGTCGTCGTCGATCGAGGAGATCAGCTCGATCATCCGCCAGAACGTCGACAACGCCCGCCAGACCGAGCGCATCGCCGCGAAGGCCGCGACCGATGCCCAGACCAGCGGCGAGGCGGTGGCCCGCACCGTCACCGCGATCCGGCAGATCGCCACGCGCATCGGCGTCATCGAGGAGATCTCGCAGAAGACCGACCTGCTCGCGCTCAACGCCGCCGTCGAGGCCGCGCGCGCCGGCGAGCACGGCAAGGGCTTCGCGGTGGTCGCCGCCGAGGTCCGCAAGCTGGCCGAACGCAGCCAGACCGCGGCCGGCGAGATCAGCCGCCTGACGACCGACTGCGTGGTCGCGGCCGAGAGCGCCGGGCAGCTCCTGACCCAGCTGGTCCCCGACATCCGCAAGACCTCCGAGCTGGTGCAGGACATCGCGGCCTCGTGCGGCGAGCAGAGCGCCGGCGCGACCCAGGTCACCAAGGCGATGCAGCAGCTCGAGAACGTGATCCAGAGCAACGCCGCGTCGTCGGAGGAGCTCGCCGCGACCGCCGAGTCGCTCGCCGATCAGGTCGAGCAGCTGCGCGAGGGCGTCGGGTTCTTCCAGCTCGCCGAGACCACGAGCGGCAAGCGCGCGCTCCGCGCCGTGCCCCGGGCGACCACGGCGGCGCCTGCCGCGGCGAGGCCCAAGGCCAGGCCGACGCGCACCGCCCGCGCCCCCCGCGCGCGCACCAAGGGCGACGGCGTCGAGCGCGTCCGCGCGGCGACCGCGGAGTCCGCGAACTCGAACGGCGTGACGATCTCGCTCTCCGGCGGCGCCGGCGGCCCCGACGAGCTCGACGCCGAATTCGACGCGGCCTGAGCGTCGCGCCCCCCGCCCCGCGCGCCCCCCGAGATCCCATGAGCAACCATCCCCACATCGCGACGTTCGTGCACGAGTGTGAAGACCTGCTCATGCAGCTCGAGGACGCCACGCTGGGCCTCGGGAACGGCGACCCCGAGATCCTCCACCTCACGTTCCGCATCTTCCATACGATCAAGGGCTCGGCCGCGATGGTCGGCCTCACGCAGATGTCCGGGTTCACGCACCACGTCGAGTCGGTGCTGGATCTGGCGCGCAACGGCATCGTCGACGTGACCCCGGCGCTGGTCAACGCGGTGCTCGCCGCCAAGGACCACATCGCCGTGCTGCTGATGGCCGCGATCGGTGAACCCGCGGACGACGCCGACGCTGGCGCCGCGATCCTCGCGCAGCTCGCCGAGCTGGCGGGCGCGGCGCACGCGCCGGAGCCCGTGATCGCCGAGGCGCAGGAGCCGATCCGCCGCGTGGTCCTCGCGGTGCGCGCGCGGCCCGGCGTCGAGGTCGCACGCGCGAGCGTGGCCGCGGTCGTCGAGGAGCTGACCGCGCTGGGCACCTGCGAGCTCGCTGACGCCGCCGACGGCTGGTCGATCGCGTGCGTGACGCGGGCGCCGATCGACGCGGTGCTCGACCGGTTCATCTTCCTGGAGACCGAGGCCGAGGTCAGCCACACGACCGAACCGGTGTGGAGCGATCCCGACGCGGGCTTCGTGCTGTTCGACGACCTCGAGATGACCGAGCAGGTCGACGCGCGTGCGCCGATCGAGGTCACGCCCGCGCCGGCCACCCCGGCACCCGCGAAGGCCGCACCGGTCGCGTCCGCGAAGCCCGCACCGGTCGCGTCCCCCAAGCCCGCGGCCGCGCCCGCGAAGGCGGTCAGCGCCGCCGCCACCAAGCCCGACGCGACGGTGCGGGTCAGCTTCAGCAAGCTCGATCGCCTGGTCGATCTGGTCAGCGAGCTGGTCATCAGCCGGTCGCGGCTCGCCGAGGTCGCACAGCGGCTGCGCGATCCCGAGCTCGACGGCGCGGTCGAGGAGATCGAGCGCCTCGCCGGCGAGCTGCGCGATGGCGTGCTCGGCACGCGGATGATGCCGATCGCCGCGACCTTCAGCCGCTTCAAGCGCCTGGTCCACGATCTCTCGACCCAGCTCGACAAGCAGGTCGTGCTGACGACCGACGGCGAGGACACCGAGCTCGACAAGCACATGCTCGATCAGCTCGGCGACCCGCTGATGCACCTCGTGCGCAACGCGGTCGATCACGGCATCGAGCCGCGCGACGCGCGCGCCGCGAGCGGCAAGCCTGCCTTCGCCACGGTGCGCCTCGCCGCCGCCCACACCGGCGAGTTCGTCGCGATCACGATCACCGACGATGGCCGCGGCCTCGACGTCGACGCGATCCGCGCGAAGGGCATCGAGCGCGGCCTCATCCGCGACGACGCCCACCTCGCGCCCGCCGAGCTATTCCGGCTGATCTTCGAGCCCGGCTTCTCGACCGCGCGCCAGATCTCGGACGTCTCGGGCCGCGGCGTCGGCATGGACGTCGTCAAGCGCCAGGTCGAGGCGCTGCGCGGCACGATCGCGATCACCAGCGAGCGCGGTGTCGGCACGACGATCACGCTGCGGCTGCCGGTCACGCTCGCGATCATCGACGGGCTGGTCGTGCAAGCGGCGGGCGAGCGCTACATCGTGCCGCTGTCGTCCGTCACCGAGACCATCGAGCTGCCGCGCGGCGATCGCGAGCGCTACAACGGCCGGTGCGCGGTGGTGGTGCGCGACGAGCTCGTGCCCTACGTCTCGCTGCGCGACACGTTCGGCGCCACCGACCTACCGCCGCGCAACGAGAAGGTCGTGATCATCCAGGACGGTGACGACCGCATCGGGATCGTCGTCGACCGGGTGCTGGGCAACCACCAGACCGTGATCCAGTCGCTCGGGCGGCTGTACCGCGGCGTCAACGTGACCGCGGGCGCGACGATCATGGGCGACGGCCGGATCGCGCTGATCCTCGACGTCGCCGGCGTGCGCCGCCTGCTCCACCCGGCCGGCGCGACGATCGCCCACGCGTGACCTTCCCTCGATCGCAGGAGCGCACCATGACCACCCCAGCCGAAGCCACCGCCGCGTCGGGCCAGTACATCACCTTCAAGCTCGGCGACGAGGTCTTCGCGGTCAACGTGAGCCACGTCCGCGAGGTCCTCGACCTCACGCCGATCACGCGCGTGCCGACCGCGCCGCCGTACATGCGCGGCGTCGTCAACGTGCGCGGCAAGGCGGTCCCGGTGGTCGACCTGCGCGCCAAGTTCGGCCTGCCGATGGCGACCGACACGCGCCAGACCCGCATCCTCGTGCTCGAGCTGATGCTCGACGGCGAGCCGCTCGTCGTGGGTGGCCAGGCCGACAGCGTGCGCGAGGTCATCGAGCTCGACGCCGCGCAGATCGCGCCCGGCCCGCGCATCGCGACCCGCTGGCGCAGCGAGATGGTGCTCGGCATGACCCGGCGCGGCGACGACTTCGTGATCATCCTCGACGTCGAGAAGATCTTCGCGCTCGAGGATCTGCAGCTCGCCATGCCCACCGCGGTCGCGAGCTGACCCGATGACCGCGAGCGCGCTCCGCAACCGCATCCAGGCCCAGCTCGGGATCATGATGCCGGAGACCAAGGAGGCCCTGGTCAGGAGTCGCCTGCAGCGCCGGCTCGCCGCGCTCGGGGTCGACTCGCTCGAGGCCTACGAGCGCTACCTCGCCACCTCGCCCGCTGCGCTCGAGGAGCTGCGCGAGCTGGTCTCGGCGATCACCACCAACACGACCTCGTTCTTTCGCGAAGCGCCGCAGATCGACTACCTCGTCGAGCAGATCGTGCCGAGCATCCTGGCGACCGAGCGCTACGCCACCGTGAAGGTGTGGAGCGCGGGCTGCTCGTCGGGCGAGGAGCCGTACTCGATCGCGATGGCGCTCGCCGACCTGCAGCGGCGGGTGCCCGGCTGGGACTACGCGATCCTCGCGACCGACGTCTCGCCGCGGGTCCTCGACGCCGCGCGCACCGGGGTCTACCTCGCCGATCAGGCCGCCGCGATCCCGCGGCCGCTGCACCGCTACCTGATGACCTCGCGCGATCCCGAGCGACCGCTGGTGCGCGTGCGCCCCGAGCTGCGCGCGAAGATCGCGTTCCACGAGCTCAACTTCATGGACCCGCGGTACGCCGTCGACGACGTCTTCGACGTCATCTACTTCCGCAACGTCGCGATCTACTTCGACCCGCCGACCCAGGACGCGGTCGTCACGCGGCTGTGCCGCCACCTGCGGCCCGGCGGTCACCTCATGATCGGGCACTCCGAGTCGCTGGTCGGGCGCGACGTCCCGGTGCGCCACGTCGCGCCCTCGATCTACCGGAAGCCCGCGCGCGGCCGCACGCGCCCGATCCGCGTGCACCGCGTCACAGCCGAACAGGAGCGCGCGTGAGCCTGCCAAAGATCAAGGTGCTGATCGTCGATGACTCGGCGACGGTGCGCCAGACCCTCGTCGAGGTGCTCGCGTCGGATCCGGGGATCGAGGTGATCGCGACCGCCGCCGATCCGTTCATCGCGGTGCAGCGCATGAAGGTCCAGGCGCCCGACGTGATCATCCTCGACATCGAGATGCCGCGGATGGACGGCCTGACGTTCCTCGACCGGATCATGAGCCAGCACCCGATCCCGGTGGTGATCTGCTCGACCCTGGTCGGCGCGGGCACCGCCTCGGCGATGGCCGCGCTCGATCGCGGCGCGATCGAGATCATCTGCAAGCCGACCCTGGGCACCCGGCAGTTCCTCGAGGACGCCCGCGTCACGCTGACCCAGACGATCCGCGCCGCGGCGCGCGTCCCGCGCGAGCGGCTCCGCGCCCGCGACCCGCACCTGGGGGCGCCCAAGCTCACCGCCGACGCGATCATCGCCAAGGGCTCGGGTCGCGCGATGCTGCAGACCACCGAGCGCGTGGTCTCGGTCGGGGCCTCGACCGGCGGCACCGACGCGCTGGTGACGTTCCTCGCGGCGCTGCCGGTCGACGCGCCCGGTGTGCTCGTCGTGCAACACATGCCCGAGCAGTTCACCCGGCAGTTCGCCGCGCGCCTCGACGGGCTCTGTCGCATCCACGTCAAGGAGGCCGAGACCGGCGACTCGGTGCTGCGCGGCCAGGCGCTGATCGCGCCCGGCGGTCACCACATGCTCCTGCAGCGCAGCGGCGCGCGCTACTTCGTGCAGGTCAAGGACGGCCCGCTGGTCGCGCGCCACCGACCGTCGGTCGACGTGCTGTTCCGCTCGACCGCGCGCTACGCCGGCCGCAACGGCATCGGCGTGATCATGACCGGCATGGGCGACGACGGCGCGCGCGGCATGCTCGAGATGAAGACCGCGGGCGCGCACACGATCGCGCAGGACGAGGCCACCAGCGTCGTCTTCGGCATGCCGCACGAGGCGATCAAGCTCGGCGGGGTCGCCGAGATCATGCCGCTCGACGCGATCGCGCGAGGCGTGATGCGCGCCGCGGCGTGACGGTGGAGAATTCCGGCACACCTGAGGCCGGTTCCCAACCTGAGCCGGAGTCGATGACGCCGATCGTGTACGGTCGTGATCATGATCGGCCATCGAGTCATCGCGGTCGCCGTCTTCACCCTCGCGGCGTGCGGCGCCCCCCATCGCGCGACCACGCCGTCCGGAACGCCGTGCAGCGATCTGCCGGTGTATCCCGCAGGCGCGGACCCGGGGCTGGCGTTCCGGCGCCTCGGTCCCGTGCACAGCCACCTGCTCGACAGCACCGAGGCCGAGCGGCTCGCGTCGCTCCGCGACGCCGCGTGCGCCGCCGGGGCCGACGCGGTGGTCGAGGTCGCGAACGAGGACCAGCCCCAGGGCGATTCGACCGCGACGGTCGCGAGCGGGACCGCCGTCGTGTGGACGGGCCCGGTGCCGACCGCCGACGCGCCGCAGTAGCGCCAGTCAGGACGCGTTCGCGCGCGCGACCCGCTCGCGCCGCGCCGGCCCGGTGATCACGTACAGCGCCGCGCTGATCGCGCCGACGCCAGCGCACCCGAGCCACAGCGCGTGCGACCCGAGATCTTCGAGCACGCGCGCGCCGGCGATCGGCCCGATCGCCGAGGCCGCGCCCCAGCTCATCGAGAACACGCCCTGGTAGCGGCCGCGGGCCTCGGCCGGCGCGCACGCGGCGACCAGCGTGCCGAACACCGAGGTCGCGAAGATCTCGCCGATGGACCACACCGCGACCGCGGCCAGGTGCAGCGCGAGCACGATCGCGACATCGTGCAGCGCGAAGCCCACGCCCATGATCAGCGCCGACGCGGCGAGCACGCGCGAGGGATCGCGGCGCGTGAGCGGGCCGATCAAGATCGGCTGGAACAGGATGATCAGCACGCCGTTGACCGCGAGCACCGCGCCGTACTCCGCCGCCGAGTAGCCCTGCCCGGCCATGTACGCCGACAGCGCGAACGAGCTCTGGAACGGGACCAGCGCGGTCAGGAACGCGATGCCGACCAGCGTCATGAAGACCCGATCGCTCAGCACGTCGGCGAGGCGGACGGTGGCCGTGCCCGGCGGCGGCGCTGCCGGCCGGGTCTCGGGGACGCGGGCCAGGACGATCGAGCCGTAGACCAGCGTCGTGATCGCGTCGCCGATGAACACCAGCGTGAAGCTGGCGCGCGCCAGCAGGCCCGCGATCACCGGCGCGGCCGAGAACCCGAGGTTGACCGCCCAGTACTGCAGGCCGTAGGCGAGCATGCGATCGACGGGCGGCACGATGTCGGCGATGAGCGCCGCGACCGCCGGCCGGTACAGCTCGCCGGTGAAGCCCTGCACCACCACGAGCACCGCGATCGCGCTGGGCGCGCGCGCGAACCCCAGCGCCAGCATCGAGGCCGCGCCGCCGCCGAGCGACAGCAACAGGGTGGCGCGCCGCCCGAGGCGATCGGCGAGCACGCCGCCGACCAAGGACGCGCCGACCTGGCCCACGCCGTAGAGCGCGACGATCACGCCGGCCAGCGACAGCGACAGGCCGCGCTCACCGGTCAGGTAGAACGTGAGCAGCGGCCCGACGAACCCGCCGGCGCGGTTGATCAGCGTGCCCCACCACAGGGTCCAGTACAGCCGCGGCAGGCGATCGCGCGCGTTGCTGAAGCGCTGCCGGACCGCGTCGAACACGGGCGCTCATATCACGGCGGGCGGGGGGCCGTTGGGTTTCAGGAGTCGAGGCGTCGTCATCCGCGATGCGGATCTGCATAGCTCGGCACGGACGCCCTCCCAGTCGAGGTCATCGCCCGGGTTGGCGAGCGTAGCAGATCGCTCCCGCGTCGCGAAAACTCCTATACCCGCCGCGGCGCCGCCGCGGGCGCCGGCTCGAAGAAGTTGCCGAGCGAGCTCTTGATCCAGCGCTCGTGGCCGTGGGCGTCCTTGACCGCGATCACGTACGAGATGAGCGTGCCGGGCGGGATCGCGCCGAGGTCGCAGATCGGCGCGGCGGCGCCGCGGGCGCAGGTCGCGACCTTGGGCTGCTGCCAGCCGTCGGTGGTGTAGATGACGGTCGCGCTGACCGCGTCGGCCTCGTTGATCGTCAGCGTGAGGCGACCGTCGCGATTGCGGTCCCAGCCGCCGGGATAGCTGGCGGTCACGAGCATCTGGCGCGTGATGAAGCCGCGGATGCCGTCCTCGATCCCGCCGTCGAACACCGTGCCGCCGGCGACGAGATCGTCGAGGGCGGCGAGCGCGGGCGCGAGCTGCGCGGGCAGCTGCACGCCGGGACCGCCCTCCCAGGTGAGCTGCTCGACCAGCAGCGAGAACTCGTTCATCGTCACCGCGGCGCCGTCGGGCGAGTCGGGCGAGGCGAAGGCGTGGATCAGCGCCGCGAACGCGGGCTCGGTGCCCGAGACCGGCTGCGCATCGAGCAGCGACAGGCCGAAGCGATAGTCGAGGGCGAGCTTGCCGCCGCCGACGCCGAGCTCGCGGCCGTTGGCGATCCAGAACTCGCGACCGTCGGTGCCGAAGACGTGCAGCGCGTAGACCAGCGTGCCGACCGACGGCGCGCCCGGCAGCACCGCGGCGAGATCCGCGCCGCGCGGCGCGAGGGTCTGGGCCTGGGTGTGCTGCCACTCGTCGAACGTGTAGATGATGTCGACGCGGCTGTAGCCGACCCGCTGCCGATCGAAGGTGGCGACCGCGTTGCCGCTGACGTCGCGCGCGAACGTCAGGCCGCCGGCCTGCTCGGACGCCGGGGACAGGCCGATGACGCGCCGGCGCAGCGCGGCCTGAAGACGACCGTAGTCGGCGTCGTCGGCGAACGCGGCATCGGTGCGCGCGGCGCTGACCGCGACCATCGCGGCGACCGCGCTGTCGGCGTCCGACGATGACGCGGCGGCGGCGATCGCGTCAGCCTCGGGCGTGGTGATCTGGACGCCGCCCGGCGAGCCGGGGGTCCGCGCCGCCTTGACATCATCGAGGACCGCGGCGTGCGCGGTGCCGGCGAGGCCGAGGACGAGCGCGCCCGCGAGCGCGCGAGCGTGAGAGGGAGAGATGCGCTTCATGAGGCGCGGCGCTTGCGAGCGGCGTACCGAACCTCGGTGCGTGCGGTCTCGCCGACTTGCGATCGCAACCGCGGTTCGAGCGTTGCGAGTCGCAACGCGTGCGGCCGATCGTGCGGCCGGTTCATGGCTACACTGACGCCATGGTCCGGCCGCTCATTCTCGTCGCGATGGCCTGCGCGATCGGCGCGTGTCACTCCGCCAGCTCGCCCGCGACCGCGCCGAAGGACGCGACCGCCTGCGAGCCGATCACCGGCGTCGGCGGCGCCGGCGATCCCGAGCACCTCGGACTCGAGGTCTGCAAGACCCCGGCGGGCGCGCAGACGGTCGTGACCGTGCGCGCCGGCGGCGATCCCCGACCGCGCTGGACCGAGACCGCCGATGCGCTCGCGAGCGCATACCTGGTCGGGCGATCGCACGCGTTCATCGTGGTCGTGGTCCAGGGCGACAAGGACTGGGTGGTGAACCTCGAGGTCGCCGCCGACGGCACGGTCACCGAGCAGGACCGGTTCATCGACTCGGGCGACTGACCGCGACGCGCATCAGCGGCGACGCGGATCAGCAGCGCCGGCGCCGCAGCACCAGCACCACGGCGAGCGCGAGCGGCGCGACCGCGCCCGCATCGCCCGGGCCGCGGCACGCGCACGCGTAGTAGCTGGTCGTGTCCTCACCGGCGCCTCCGGCGTCCGCGCGCAGGCCACCATCGTCGCCGATCGACGCGCCAGTGCCGGTGAGCGGCACCATGATCGGCGCGCAGCCGGTCGCGATCACCAGGGTCGCGCTGCGCAGCCCCGGGAAGGTCGGCGCGAACCGCACCGACCAGACCGCATTGCCGGCGACCGCGATCGAGCCGCTCGCGGGCCCGCTCACGTTGAAGTCGGCGGCGTTGACGCCGGTGATCGCCACGCCGTCGATCGCGAGCGCGGCGGTGTCGCAGTTCACGACCTCGACCGTCTGCGGATCCGAGGTCGAGCCCGACGCCTGCGTCGGGAAGTCGAGCGCGCTCGGGTTCGCGACCACGCCGCTGGCCAGGCCGTCGATCGACAGCGCGACCGCGCCCGCGCCGCCGGTCGTCAGATCGGTGACGACCCCGAGCGATCCGCTGCGATTGCCGCTCGCGGCCTGCGCGACCACGGTGAGCGTACGCGACTGGGTCGGCGCCAGCTCGAGGCCAAGGCCGACATCGCCGCTGGCGATCGAGAAGCCCGCGCCGGTGATCGCCGTCTGCGTGATGCGGATGGTCGCGGTGCCCGCGTTGCTGACGACCACGTCGCGGGCCTCGGCTTGCCCGACGCAGCGCATGCCGAAGTCGATCGTCGTCGGCGCGATCGCATAGGCCGGCACGTGGCCATCGCCGCTGAGGGCGACGGTCGCGAGATCCGCGCCGCCGCCGTCGACGAAGCGCAGCGTGTCGGGATACGCGGCCTCCGCGGTCGGCGCGAACGTGACATCGACCGTGAGCGACTGGTTCTGCTGCAGCGTGCGCGGCAGGGCACCGACCGGGGAGGCGCTGTACACCGCCATCGACGCCGCGACGTGATCGATCGTGACCGCGACCGCGCCGATGTTGGTGACGGTCACCGCGTGGGTCGCGGTGCGATCGGTGCGCACGCCGCCGAACCCGAGCGGCGAGGGATCTGCGACCAGCGTGCTGGTCGTGCCGGTGCAGTGCAAGGCGACGCTCTGCACCGCGTTCGCGAGCGCATCGCTGGTGATCGTTAGCGCGCCATCGACGGTGGCCGCGGCGGTCGGCGTGCAGGTGACCGGCCAGGTCGCGGTCGCGCCGGGCGCGATCGTCAGCGGCGTGGCCTGGCCTGCGCGGGTGTAGATCGCGGGCGCGGCGGTCGCCGACGCGATCGTGAGCGACAGCTCGCCCTGGTTCTGGATCGTCACGCCCGACGGCGACGACGTGGTCGCGATCGGGATCTGACCGAAGTCGAGGTCGGCCGAGGCCGGCACGGTGATCGCGAGCACGCCGGCGCCGCCGGTGCCGTCGAGCTCGACGAAGGTGGTGGGCTGCGAAGGATCGTCGCTGGCGACCGCGACCGTGGCGGGGCGCGGTCCGCGCGCGGTCGGCGTGAAGTCGATCGACACCGGCCGAGAGGTCGCCGCGGGGATCGTGCAGCCCGCGGCGCAGCTGCCGACGACCGCGTAGTCGCCGGGGTTCGCGCCGGCGAGCGTCACGCTCGCGACGTGGAGATCGCTGTTGCCGCTGTTGGCGATGTCGAGCTGCTGCCCCGAGGTGGTGTTGACGCGGATCGTACCGAACTGGATCGACGACGGGCTGAGCGCGATCACCGGGCCGGTCGCGTCGCACGACAGGGTCACGGTCTTGGTGCCCGCGGCGGCGCTGGTGACCGTGAGCGTCGCGAGCCGCGTGCCGGTCGCGCTGGGTGTGCACGCGAGCGGCACCGGATGCGACGCCGCCACGTTGATCGTGAACGACGCGAGGCAGGTCTGGCCGCCGACACAGCCGTCGGCGACATCGCTGAACTGGAAGTCGGCCGCGGCGGATCCCGTGATCGCCATGCCCGCGACGTCGAGCGAGGCCGCGCCGGCGTTGCCGAGGGTGAGGGTCGCGTTCGCGCTGTTGCCGACGCCGATCGGGCCGAAGGTGACCGGGCTCGGCGCCATCGTCAGCACGCCGCCACCGGGCGCGACACCATTGCCGGACACGCCGATCATGCGCATCGGCGTGGACGGATCGTTGCTGGTCACGACCAGCGCCGCCGAGAACGTGCCGACCGCGGTCGGGCTGAAGCGCACGTCGAACGCGATCGAATCACCAGGCGCCAGCACCACCGGGAACGCGGTGGGCGCGTTGGGCAGCGCGAACGGTGGCCCGCCGGGCATGAGCCCGATCCCGGAGATCGAGAGGGTCGCGAGCCCGACGTTCGTGAGCGTCACGGTCTGATCGACGAACGCGCTGGTCGCGACGTTGCCGAACGCGACCATCGTCGGGTTGACGCTGAGCTGCGGTGCGCCGCCGGTGCCGACCAGGTGGATGACGTCGAGGTCGCCGTCGGTGTCGAAGACCTGGATCGTGCAGTCGTAGGTGCCGGCGACCAGCGGCTTGAAGCCCGCGGTCCAGGTGCGCTGGGTGTTACCGCCGAGGGTCTCGGGCAGCGGCTGATCGGGCGCGACCGAGAACGGCACGCAGTCGGTGGTGTTGGGCTTGACGAAGCCGGTGACGTCGATCGCGAGGAGCGGCTCGGTGTTGTCGAGGGTGACCGGCCGGCTCTGCGGCATGTTGAGCGGCACGGTGCCGAAGTCGACCGGCGTCGGGCTCACGACCAGGCCGCTGCCGATCACGACCCCACCGTCACCGACGAGGATCGGCGCGTCGGGCAGCGCGTCGGGGGTCACGCCGCCATCGGGCAGCGCCGCGTGCGCGCGCGCCGCGAAGACGAGGACGAGCACGGCGAGCGCGCGCAGGACCATCGGGACCTCCCGGCGGATCATCACAGCCGCCCGTGCACGCCGAGGATCGGGACCACGACGGTGGCCTCGTAGCGATCCTGCGGGTTGAAGAAGTGCTCGACGCCGATCTCGACCAGCGCCGACAGGTGGCGCTGCACGATCCACTCGGCGCCGCCGCCGACGCGCAGGCCGATGCGGGCCGCGCCGTCGCTCCAGAACACCGGCGCGCCGACCGAGACCAGCGGGCGCAATCGGCCGGTGAGGAAGTGCATGCGCGCGCCGGCGAACCCGCCGACGTCGTTGGCGAGCAACAGCGCGGCCTCGACCTGCAGCGACGGCACGAGGTCGTACGCGAGGCCGATCGACGCCGCGGCGCCGCGCAGCTTGCCGTCGATGCGCGCCTGCACGACGGTCGCGAACTTGCCGAGGCCCGTGCGCGGCGCGAGCAGGCTCGTCGCGTCGTCGTCGCGATCGTCGTAGTGCGCGAGCGACGGGCCGACGGTCGCGACGTTGACCGAGCCGGGGCTGACGCCGGTGCCGGAGTGACCGCGGCGCGCGTGGCCGCGGCCCGACGCGTGCGGCCCGGTGATGAGCCAGCCGGTGGTGTGCTCGGGGACGGGCTCGACGGTCGCGGGTGACGGCGGTGGCGCGGCCACCGGCGCGGACGGCTCGTCGAGCGCGCCCATCGCGACCTTGAGCGCGAGGCTCAGATCCTTGCGCGCGCCCTCGAAGCCGTTGATCGAGACCTCGGTCTCCTCGAGACCGGCCTTGCGCGCGCGCACGAGGTGCGTTCCCGGCGTGACCCGCGTCGACAGCGTGACGCCGATCGTCACCCACGGGCCGCCGTCGATCGAGACCTCGGTGCCGGGCGGCGTCACCTCGACGACGAGCAGCGCGAGCTTGGTGTCGAGGTCGTTGACGATCTGCTTGACCTCGGCGACGCGCTCGGCGCCGCTCTGCGGATCCTCGAGGTAGCGCTGGTAGGTGTTCGCGGCGTCGGCGAGCTTGCCCATGTCGCGCAGGGTCGACGCGATGTTGAGCAGGATCTTCGGGCTCGGGAACTCGTCGTACGCGGCGAGGAACTTCTCGAGCGCGCCGTCGTAGTGCTTGTCGACGAGCAGCGCGATGCCGTCGGTGACCAGCGCCTGCGCGGCCTGCTTCGCCGGGCTCGACACCGGATCGTCGGCGCGCGCAGGGCTCGTCAGCGCGAACGCCGCGATCAGCGCGAGCGCGGCCTCAGATGCTCGGTTCGATCGGGGAGCCATTGGGGGATGTGGTGAGCGGCGTGCCAGAGGTGGAGGTGCCATCGGGATGGGTGCTGGGGCCCGTGGGGCCGGGCTTGGTGCCGCGGCCGCGGCCGTGATCGCGGGTGTGATCGCGGCTGCCGCTCGCGACATCGGGCCCGGTGGGCGCGACCGGCGCGGCGGGCTCCGGCGCGAGCGCGAGCGAGGCGGTCTGATCGCGATCGCCCCGCACGGTCAGCGTGCGGGTGACGAAGCCAGGCGCGCTCGCGGTGATCGCGTGGTCGGCGCCGTCGCGCGGGATCGCGATCGTGCCGGGCGCGACCGGCTGGCCGTCGAGCGCGACGGTGGCGGTCGGCGGATCGAGCGCGAGGGTGAGCGCGATCGTCGACGGCGGCGCGTCGCCGGGCGCGGCAGCGTCCTGCGCGATCGCGCCGCTCGCGATCGCGCCACTCGCGACTGCTGCGGACGCGCTGCCGTCGCCCTTCGATCCGGCCAGCCCGCGCACCAGCGCGAACATGCCGACCGCCGCGCCGATCGCGAGCGCGCCGGCGAGCGGGATCCACCACCGGCCGCGGGAAGACGTGCTCGCCGATGTCGCCTCGCCCGCGACCGTCGCCCGCGGCCGCGCCACCGCCGCGACCTGCGAGTGCGAGGCGCCCGGCGGCAGCGACGGCATCACCGCCGGCGCGCTCGGCCGACCGTGCACGCTCGGCATCGCGACCTTGTGGACCTTGCTCGGGCTCGCGACCGCGACCTCGGCCGACAGCTGCCCGCTCAGCGACGGCAACAGCCGCGCGAGCGCCTCGACCAACTCGGCGGAGGACTGGAAGCGCGCGTCAGGCTCCTTCTCCAGCAGCCGCAGCGCGATCGCCTCGATCGGCGCCGACAGCGCCGGCACCCGCGCGCGCGGCGGAAGGACCTCGCCGAACAGCTGCAGCGCGATGATCTCGCCCGCGCCCTCGGCCACGAACGGCGGCGCGCCGACGAGCATCTCGTAGAGCATGCAGCCGAGCGCGTAGAGATCGGCGCGCGCGTCGACCTCGCCCGCGCCGCGCGCCTGCTCGGGCGCCATGTACAGCGGCGTGCCCATGAGCGCGCCCGTCCGCGTGTGCGAGCCGCCGGCACCGCCGCCGAAGTCGGCGAGCTTCGCGATCCCGAAATCGAGGATCTTGATGCGCTCGCCGGTCGGCATGTCGGCATCGCGCACGAGGTAGATGTTGTCGGGCTAGAGATCGCGGTGGACGATGCCCTTGGCGTGCGCCGCCGCAAGCGCGCCGGCGATCGCGCGCGTCAGGATCGCGGCCTCGAGCTCGGGCACGCGGCCGCGCGCGTGGAGCCGATCGCCGAGGCTCTCGCCGTCGAGGAACTCCATCACGAGGTAGGCGCGACCGTCGTCGTGGTAGCCGAAGTCGAAGATCTCGACGATGCCGGGGTGCTGGATCGCGCTGGCCGCCTTCGCCTCGTTGAAGAAGCGATGGACCATCTCCTCGTCCTGCGAGAGATCGGGCAAGAGCAGCTTGATCGCGGCGCGCTTGCCGAGGAGCGTGTGCTCGGCGCGATAGACCGCGCCCATGCCGCCCTGGTTCAGCACCTCGATGATCCGGTACGCGCCGATGACCGCGCCGAGCACGGTCTCGTCGGGCGCGCGTCGGCTCTCGGCGGTCATCGGACCATCTCCCCTTGCAGAAGGATGAGCGGCTTTGCCCGGGGGTTCAACCCCTGGTGTACGCCGCGGCGCGGCCTCCGGATCGGTGTGAGATTTCGCGCGCGACCAGGGAAGGATTCGGAGGCTAGCGTCCCGCGAGCGCGCGACCGAAGTGCGCCTGCTCGGCGGGGCCATCGAGCTCGAGCGGCGCGGGCGCGACGCCGCCGCGCGCGCCGCGATACACCACGATGCGGCCGAGCCGACCGCGGCCGTCGCGCGCGCTCACCGCGCCGACCAGCACGTCGGCCTTGCCATCGCCGTCGAGGTCGCCGACGCCCGCGACCGCCTCTCCGAAATCGTCGGTGGCCGACGGCGCGTCGCCGGCCTCGGCCGGATCGCCGAGCTCGATCGGCTCGGCGCGCAGGCCCTCGCGACCGCCGCGGTACACCAGCGCGAGGCCGCGGCCGTCGCGACTGACGCCGACCACCGCGTCGCCGAAGCCGTCACCATCGACGTCGCCGCACACCGCGAGCGCGGCGCCGAAGCGCGCGAACGCGCCCGCGCGGATCGCGACCACCTGATCGGGGGCGCGGTGCGCGGCCAGCTCGCCGCCGCGGAAGCGATAGACCAGGCCGCCGTCGCGCGCGTCACCGTCGTCGGCGCCGGGCGCGCCCACGATCAGATCGGCGAGGTCGTCGCCATCGAGATCGCCAGCGGCGATCGCGAAGCCGAAGCGATCGTGATCGAGCGGCACCGGGGCCTCGAGCTCGATCGGCACGTCGACCAGGCCGGTGATGCCGCCCCGATACACGTAGACCGCGCCGCGATCGACGCCGCGCGCCGCGCCGGCCCGTCCCTGCCCGGGCGCGCCGACGATCAGCTCGTCGGCGCCGTCGCCGTCGAGGTCGCCGGTGGCGAGCGCGGCGCCGTAGCGATCGAACGGCGCGGGCGACGGCGCGGTCAGCGTGCGCGGCGGCGAGTGATCGAGCCCCGCCGGACCGCCGCGCCAGATCAGCACGCGGCCGGCGTGCGAGTCCGCCGGATCATCGGTGCGGCGATCGCGCGCGCACAGCGCGGCGCAGCCAGCGCCGGGCGCGGCCACCGCGACATCCGCGAAGCCGTCGCGATCGAAGTCGCCGACCGCGATCGTCGCGCCGAGCGCATCGCCCGGGCGCGCGCTGGTGTCGGCGAGGGTCAGGCGGGGCGCCTTCGCCCCGCCGGTGACCGCGCGGCCGGCGTAGAGGTACGCGACGCCCGCGCCATCGCCATCGCCGGGCGCGCCGACGATCAGATCGGCGGCGCCATCGGCGTCGACGTCGCCGACCGCGGCGGCCGCACCGAACTCGGCGCCATCGTGCCCCGCGGGCTCGTCGAGCCGGGTCGCGGCCAGGGTCGGGCCGCGCGCGACGATCACCGCGCCGCGATCGCGCCCGCCGAGATCCGCGAGCGGCGCGCCGGCGACCGCATCGGACAGGCCGTCGCCATCGAGATCGCTGACCGCACCGCCGATCGCGATCGCGCGGACCGGCGACCAGGGCGAGCAGCTGTCGGCGCACGCGCGCACCCGCCAGCCGTAGCGGCCGCGCGGCAGCGCGCCCGCTGGCTGCCAGCTCGTCGACGCGACCGCCACCCGCGCGATCGGCGGCTCGAACCGACAGCTCGCGACGCCCGCGCTGCAGCCGCCGAGCTCGAGCTCGTAGCGCGGCGCCGCGTCGACCGCCGACCAGCGGAAGATCGGGCGCAGCCCGGTCCGGCCGGTGATCGCGCCAGGCCCGAGCGCGCGCGGCGGATCTGGCGCGACCGTCGGCTGCGGCGCAGGCTCGTCGCCGCACGCGCTGCACAGCGCGAGGAGTCCGAGGATCAGTCGCCGCATTCGCTCATCGTAGCGCGCCGGCGCCCGCCGGCCGCGACGATCGACGCCCACCCGCGGTACGCTCGGGTGCGATGAAACCGTTCATCCCGTGGGTCCTGGCGATCGCCGCCGCGCTGGCCGGCTGCGCCGAGACCGGCGATCCGCTGTTTCCCAAGGTCGCAGACGCTGGCCCCATCGACGCGCTCGACGTGACGCCCGACGGCGCGGTCGACGCAGGCCCCGACGCGGCGATTCCGCCGGACGCAGCGATCCCGCCCGACGCGCATCCAGACGCCAACTGACCCGCGTTTCCGGCATCCCTTGGTTGCCGCGCCCGGCCGCGCCGAGGAAACTGCGCGGGCCATGAAGCGCGGCACCGACGTCGACCAGGCTGCCGCGATCGTGCGCGCCGGGGGCCTCGTCGCGTTTCCGACCGAGACCGTCTACGGCCTCGGCGCCGATGCCACCAGCGCCGCGGCGTGCGCGAAGATCTTCGCGGCCAAGGGCCGGCCCACCGGGCACCCGCTGATCGTCCACCTCGCGGTCGGCGCGTCGCTCGACGACTGGGCGATCGACGTCCCCGACAGCGCGCGCCGGCTCGCCGCGGCGTGCTGGCCCGGCCCGCTCACGCTCATCCTGCGGCGCGGGCCGCGGGTCTCGCCGGCCGCGACCGGCGGCGCCGACACGGTCGGGCTGCGCATCCCCGCCCACCCGGTCGCGCAGGCGCTGCTCGCCGCCGCGGGCGTGCCGATCGCCGCGCCGAGCGCCAACCGCTTCGGCCGTTTGTCGCCGACCACCGCCGGTCACGTCGCCGCGGATCTCGGCGATGCGATCGACTACCTGCTCGACGGCGGCCCGTGCGACGTCGGCGTCGAGTCGACGATCATCGACTGCAGCGGCGAGACGCTCGCGCTGCTGCGCCCGGGCGGCGTGCCGCGCGCAGTGATCGAGGCGATCGTCGGGCCGATCGCCACGCCGGCGCATTCGCCGACGCCCGCGCCCGGGACGCTGGCCTCGCACTACGCGCCGCGCGCCGAGGTGATCGCGGTCTCGCCCGCGGATCTATCGCGGGTCGCCGCCGCCGCCCGCGGCCCGATCGCGATCCTCGCTGGCGCGTCGATCCTCGCCGCCGCGGGTCCCTTGCCCGAGGGCGCGGTGCTGGCCGCCCTGCCCGATGATCCGCGCGCCGCCGCGCGGGCGCTCTACGCCGCCCTGCGCGGCCTCGATGATGTTGGCGTCGCGACGATCGTCGCGGCGCTGCCCGACGACACCGACGTCGGGGAGGCGATCGCCGACCGGTTGCGCCGCGCGGCGGGACCACGCGAGGATGTGCCATGACGGAGACGCCACGAGTCGGCATCATCATGGGCTCGAAGAGCGACTGGGCCACGATGAAGCTGGCGAGCGACCAGCTCACCGAGCTCGGCGTCGCCCACGAGTGCAAGGTGGTCAGCGCCCACCGCACGCCCGATCTGCTGATGGAGTACGCCGCGACCGCGGCCGAGCGCGGCCTGCACGTGATCATCGCCGGCGCCGGCGGCGCGGCCCACCTGCCCGGCATGTGCGCGTCGAAGACGTCGCTGCCGGTGCTCGGCGTGCCGGTCCAGTCGAAGGCGCTGTCGGGCATGGACTCGCTGCTGTCGATCGTGCAGATGCCGCGCGGCATCCCGGTCGGCACGCTCGCGATCGGCGAGGCCGGCGCGGTCAACGCGGCCTTGCTGGCCGCCTCGATCCTCGCGCTCCACGACCCCGCGCTGCGCGCGCGGCTCGACGCGTTCCGCGCCAGCCAGACCCGCAAGGTCCTCGAGGATCCGCTGTGAACAAGCCCTTGCTCCCCGGTGCCACCCTCGGCGTCCTCGGCGGCGGCCAGCTCGGCCGCATGATGGCGCTGGCCGCCCGCCGCATGGGCTATCGCATCATCGTGCTCGATCCGAGCGCCAGCTGTCCCACCGGCCAGGTCGCCGACGGCGTCGTGGTCGGCGCGCTCGACGACGACGACGCGGCCCTCGAGCTCGCGTCGCAGGTCGACGTCGTCACGCTCGACACCGAGCACGTGCCGTACAGCATCCTCGAGCGCATCGAGCAGACCACGCCGGTGCGCCCGGGGAGCGCGGTGCTGCGCACGATCCAGGACCGGCTCACCCAGAAGCAGTTCCTCGACAAGCTCGGCCTGCCGCAGGCGAAGTGGGCGCCGGCGTCCGAGGATCTGACCGCGCTGGCCGCGACCGTCGCCGACCTCGGCGGCCACGCGATCCTCAAGGCGCGCCACGCCGGCTACGACGGCAAGGGCCAGGTCCGGCTCGACAGCGCCAGCGATCTCGAGGCCGCGCGCGGCCGCATCCGCCACGCGTCCGCGGTGGTCGAGGAGGTCGTCCCGTTCGTGCGCGAGATCTCGGTGATCCTGGCGCGCGCCGTCGACGGCGACATCAAGATCTATCCGATCGCGGAGAACGTCCACCACCGCCACATCCTGCACACGACCCGCGCGCCGGCGCCGATGACCGGCGATGGCCGCACGCGCGCCGAGACGATCGCGTGCACGATCGCGCGCGCGCTCGATCACGTCGGCGTGATGGCGGTCGAGCTGTTCGAGCTCGCCGACGGGCGGCTGCTGGTCAACGAGATCGCGCCGCGCACGCACAACAGCGGCCACTACACCTACGGCGCGGCGGCGACCTCGCAGTTCGAGCAGCACGTCCGCGCGATCGCGGGCCTGCCGCTCGGCGACACCCGCGCGCTCTCGGGCGCGGTGATGCTCAACCTGATCGGCGATCTCTGGGCCAAGGGCCCGCCGCCGTGGCAGCACGTCATGGCCCACCCCGAGGCGCGCCTGCACCTCTACGGCAAGGCCGCGCCCGCGCCCGGCCGCAAGATGGGCCACGTGCTGTTCCTCGACGACGACACCGATCGCGCGCTGGCCTCCGCCGAGGCGGTGCTGGCGGCGCTCACCCCCTGAGCGAGCTACGCCAGGTCGAACACCAGGACCTCGGCCTTGCCGCCGGCGATCCCCGCGAGCGTCACCGACGCAGCGTTGCTCACCGCCGCGCCATCACCGGGGCCGACCTCGCGGCCATCGATCGTCAGCCGGCCGCGCGCGACCTGGATCCAGGCGTGGCGCCCGGGCGCGAGCGCGAGCGTGGCCTTCTCGTCGCCGTCGAACAGGCCGGCGTACAGGCTCACGTCCTGGTGGATCGTCAGGCTGCCGTCACGGCCGTCGCGCGACGCGACCAGCCGCAGCGCGCCGCGCTTCTCGGCGTCGGTGAAGGACTTCTGCTCGTAGCCCGGCTTGAGGCCGCGCGCCTCGGGCAAGAGCCAGATCTGCAGGAAGTGCACGGGCTCGGTGCGCGACGCGTTCATCTCGCTGTGCATGACGCCGGAGCCGGCGGTCATGCGCTGCACGTCGCCGGGCTTGATGACCGAGCCGGTGCCGAGCGAGTCCTTGTGGCCGAGCGCGCCCTCGAGCACGTACGACAGGATCTCCATGTCGCGGTGGCCGTGGGTCGGGAACCCGCCGCCGGCGGCGACGCGGTCCTCGTTGATGACGCGCAGGGCGCGGAAGCCCATGTGGGCCTGGTCGTAGTAGTCCGCGAACGAGAAGGTGTGGTGAGAGTCGAGCCACCCGTGATCGGCGTGGCCGCGGTCGTCGGCATGGCGAATGGTCAGCATCTGGTCCGTTCCTCCGCGGAAGATGATGCGCACCGCGGCGGTGCGGCGCGAGCGGCAGATCGCAGATAGGCCGTCTCGCGGGCGGAACGCCGCGGGCCGCGCCGGGCCGTTCGCGAGGCCCGATCGCCACGCGCAGCAACGGGCTGTCCCGTCGGTGGAACGGGGGCCGAGGCGCCGTCGGTGATCCGGCCTCGGCGCCCCATCGAGCCCCGAGCGCCGGTCACCCGAGCGAATGACCGACGTGAGCCGCGTTCCTTACATCCCGGCAACATAGCCAACATCTCCGGGACGTTCGCCGTTGCTAGCGTCCGCTCGGGCTCACGCCTGTAGCCCGGAGGAAACATGCGTTCGACTCGCCTCGCCGTCGCTCTCGTCCTCGCGCTGCCCGCCGCGGCCATCGCGCAACCCGCCGCCGACCCGGCTGCGCCACCGGCCGAGGGCGCGCCTCCCGAGCCGGCGCCCGAGCCGACCCCGGCGCCGGAGCCCGCCCCCGAGCCGACGCCCGCGCCCGCCGACGCTGCGCCGGCCGAACCCGCGCCCGCGGAGAAGCCGGCGATCGAGATCCACGGCTTCGGCTCGGTCGCGTACACCCACAACTTCGCGAACCCCAGCGACAAGCTCAACCAGCTGCGCGTGTTCGATGGCCGCTCCGACAGCTTCACCGTCGACGCTGCCGAGATCAGCGCGCTGCGCACCACCAAGGTCGCCGGCGATCTCGGCTTCCGCGCCGATCTGGTCGCCGGCTCGGCGGTCCCGCTCGCGGGCGCGGCCGTGATCGATCTCCAGCAGGCCTACGGATCGTGGCGCGCGACCGACACCGTCGTCATCGACGTCGGCAAGTTCGTGACCCCGACCGGCTACGAGGTCATCGAGGGCTGGGACGGCTGGAACGACAACTACTCGCGCTCGATCCTGTTCGGCTACGCGATCCCCTTCACGCACACCGGCGCGCGCGTCGCCGCGACCTTCGGCGACCTGACCGCGACCGCGTACCTGGTCAACGGCTGGGACAACCCGGTCGACGACAACCTCGGCAAGACCGTCGCGCTCAACGCGCTCTACGTGCACGGCGACCTGACCGCGGCCGCGACCGTCATGTCGGGCAAGGAGGCGCCGGGCTGGCGCACGCTGATCGACGCGCTCGCGTCGTACAAGGTCGGCACCAAGGCGGTCGTCGGCATCAACGGCGACTTCGCGACCGCCGACAACGCCGGCACCACGGTCACCTGGTACGGCGTCGCCGGCTACGGCAACGTCAGCCCGACCGACAAGGTCACCGTCGGCGTGCGCGCCGAGTTCTTCGATGACAAGGACGGCGCCCGCACGGGCCTCGCGCAGACCCTGATCGAGGGCACGCTCACCGGCACGCTGCACCTGCAGGGCGGGCTGCACGTCCGCGCCGAGGTCCGGTTCGATCACTCGGACGAGAAGCCGTTCGGTGACGATCCGATGGATCCGTCGTCCTCGCAGGTGACCGCCGCGCTGAACGCGGTCGCGGCGTTCTGACCCACGCGTCTTCGGGCTGGCCCGGCCGAAGGCCTGCCAGCCTGTGTTAGCTTCTGCCCGGGATGCCTGTCCTCCTTTATTGCGACGTCGACGGTGTGGATCGCACGTTCCAGATCGGCGCCCAGCCGGTGCTGGTCGGCCGCGCCACGGACTGCGGGATCCGCAGCGAAGACCCACGGATGTCCCGCCAGCACGCGCGGATCTTCGCCGAGGGGGAGCAGTGCTGGGTCGAGGATCTGGGGAGCGCCAACGGCGTGTTCGTCGGGTTCGAGCGCGTGCAGCGCGCGCCCGTCCCACCCGGTGAGGTCGTCGTCATCGGCAGCCTGCTGGTGCAGGTGCTCGGCCCCAACGGCGTCGTGCCGCCGCCGCCCAGCGTCACCGCGCAGCTGTCGCAGTGGCTTGCGATGGAGCGCAAGACCCGGGCGACGATCGAGGAGGAGCGCAACGCCTTCGCCCAGCGCGTCGGCGAGCTGACCCAGCAGGGCGGCGGTTCGCCCGAGCTCGGCGAGCTGACCCGTCAGCGCGACGAGGCGGTCGCGCGCGGCAACGCGCTCGAGCACGCCCTCGGCAAGGTCCAGGACGAGCTGGCGATGGTCGAGGCCGCGGGCGCCGCCGGCGGCGAGGCGATGGCCGAGCTCGCGCAGATGCGCGAGCGGGTCGCGGGCCTCGAGGCCGAGCTGCGCGCGCAGCAGGGCGCGCACGGCAACGTCGACGCCGAGCGCGCGACCTTGCTGGCCGAGATCGAGCGCTACAAGCAGGCGAGCAACGTCTCCAACGAGGTCGCGCTGCGCGTCCTGTCGCTGGAGACCGAGAAGCGCCGCCTCACCGATCAGCTCGCCTATGCGCAGGCCGCAGGCGAGGAGAAGCTGGGCGAGCTGCGCGAGCAGGCGCGCGCCGAGGCGCAGGCCGCGGCGCAGGCCGCGCTCGACGAGCAGAAGTCGCTCTACGAGAACAAGCTCGCCGCCGTGCGCGACGAGCTCGCCGATGTCGAGTCGCAGCTGCTGGTCGCCGAGACCCACGCCGGCGTGTTCGCCGCCGAGAAGCTCGCGGGCGCCGACAAGCGCATCGCGCGGCTCGAGGCCGACCTCGCGGCGAAGGGCACGATCGATCCCGCGGCCGCGGCCAAGGCCCAGGCGCTCGACGCCGAGGTCGCGCAGCTGCGCCAGCAGACCGGCGCGCTCACCGCCGAGCTGCAGGCCGCGCGTTCGGGCGCCGTCGCGGCGCAGGGCGAGGCCCGCACCGCCGCCGAGAAGGCCGTGGCGCTCGCGGCCCAGCTCGCGCAGACCCAGGCCGAGCTCAAGACCCAGGCCGAGCGCCTCGACTCGACCGAGACCGCGCTGCTCAAGGCGCACGTCGACGCCCGCGCCCACGTCGAGCGCGCGACCGCGCTCGAGGCCCAGGCCGGCAAGGCCCAGCTCGACGGCAAGGCGCACGCGGAGAAGCTCGCCGCCCTCGAGGCGCAGCTCGCGAAGGCCCAGGCCGACCTCAAGACCGCCGCCGACCGCGCGACCGCCGGCGAGCCCGCGCTCGCGAAGGCCCAGGCCGACCTCAAGGCGGCCAGCGATCGCGCGACCGCGCTCGAGGCGCAGCTCGCGAAGGCCCAGGCCGATCTCAAGGCCGCGACCGAGCGCGCCAGCGCCGGCGAGCCGGTGCTCGCCAAGGCCCAGGCCGAGCTCAAGGCCGTCACCGATCAGAAGGCGGCGCTCGAGACCCAGCTCGCGAAGGCGACCGCGGATCTCAAGGCCACCAGCGATCGCGCGTCCGCGGGCGAGCCCTTGCTCGCGAAGGCCCAGGCCGACCTCAAGGCCGCCGCGGATCGCAGCGCCGCGCTCGAGGCGCAGCTCGCGAAGGCGCAGGCCGACGCGCAGGCGCAGGTCACCGCGCTCGAGACCAAGGTCGCCGAGCTCACCGCCGCCGCGACCAAGGCCCAGGACGAGGCCACCGCGCGCCTGCAGGAGCTGACCGCCAAGGCCGAGGCCGCGACCAAGGCCGCCGCCACGTCGCACACCAAGGCCCAGGCCGCGGCGCGCTACGCCGACGACGCCAACGAGGCCAAGCTCGACGCCGAGGCGCGGATCCGCGATCTCGAGCGCGCCGCCACCGACGACGCCGCGCGCATCGCCGAGATGGCGCCCAAGGTCGCGACCGCCGATCTCGCGATCGGCAAGGCCTCGGCGCTGCAGCGTCAGCTCGACGAGGCGTTCTCGAAGATGGCGTACCTCGAGCGCGACCTCAACGAGGCCAAGGCGCGCGAGAGCAAGGCGCTGGGCAAGACCGACAGCGCCGCCGCCGAGCGCATCGCGTCCGCGGAGCAGAAGACCGCGGCCGCCGAGAAGCGCATCGCCGAGGCCGAGCGCCGCGCCGCACAGGCCGAGGTCGACATCGAGGCCGCGCGCGCCGACGTCGCGCGGGCCAACCAGCGCGCCGAGGCGATCCAGCGCGAGCTCGGCGCCGCCCACGCCGATCGCGACGAGGCCGCCAAGGCCGGCGCCGCCGGCGCGCAGCACGCGCAGCGCGCGACCCAGCTCGAGCAGCAGCTCGCGGCCCACGCGAAGGACCTCGCCGACGCGAAGGCCGCGCTGCAGGCCGCCGAGGCGCGCACCGCCGCCGCCGGTCAGGGCGCGGCCCAGCGCGCGGCGCAGCTCGAGCAGCAGCTCGCGGCGCAGACCAAGGCGCTCGCCG
>JAIOQA010000352.1 GCA_021413675.1 Deltaproteobacteria bacterium
AGCGCCGCGAGCGCGACCGGGGCGCCTGCCGGCTCGGCCGCCGCGACCGACCCCGCGCCGACGGCCCCTGCCGCGCCCACGCCCGCGCCCGCCGCCGACGACGACGTCGCCAGGGGCAACGCGTTCCGCGATCGCATGTGCGCCTGCAAGGACGCGGCGTGCGCTCGGCAGGTCTCGACCGAGATCGCGGCCTGGGGCGAGACCTTGCTCGGCAAGAAGTACAAGGACCAGAAGGACGTGCCCGGCGGCCTGATGGTGGCGATGACCGAGGCCGAGGCCTGTCAGCAGAAGCTCGGCGGCGGCGCGCCCGCCCCCAGCAACGACCCCGACGTGGCGGCCGCCAACGGGTTCCGCGATCGCATGTGCGCCTGCAAGGACGCCGCGTGCGCCGCGTCGCTCACGACCGAGCTCGAGGCCTGGGGCAAGGGCCTCGAGGCCAAGTACAAGACCGCGTCGGCCGCGCCCGAGGCCCTCATGAAGGCGATGATGAGCATCGCCGAGTGCGAGGCCAAGGTGCCCACGGCGCCGGCGACCGGCGCGACCGCGACCGCCGACGAGCTCGGCACCGCCGCCGGCTTCAAGGAAGCGATGTGCGCCTGCAAGGACGCGGCGTGCGCGCGGCAGATCGAGGCCAAGGTCGAGGCCTGGGGCAAGACCCTCGAGCAGAAGTACAAGGACCCGACGAGCGTGCCCCCGGCCCTCATGAAGACGATGATGGCGCTCGCCGAATGCGACGCGAAGGCCCAGGGCGCCGGCGCCGGCGCGCGCTGATCGCCGAAAACGAACGAAGGCCGGCGCCTCGCGGCGGCCGGCCTTCACGCGCGCCTTCGCCTTACGGCTTGACGGTGTTGAACGGCTTCGACGGATCGAGCATGTCCGTCAGCCACTGGTCGAGGTTCGCGCTGCCCGAGGTGATCGACGACATCGTCGCCGGCACCAGCCACACGTGCAGGCCGCTCTCCTTGGTGAAGACCTTGAAGTTGGGCTTGCTGGCGAGCGTG
This sequence comes from Deltaproteobacteria bacterium, assembly GCA_021413675.1. Lineage (GTDB taxonomy): Bacteria > Myxococcota_A > Polyangia > Haliangiales > Haliangiaceae > JAIOQA01. The sequence continues at coordinate 1,002 of JAIOQA010000352.1, forward strand.
GTGTCGCGGAGCTCGTTGATCGCCGCGGTGTAGTCGGCCTCGGGGATCGGGCCGCCGCCGTTGACGCAGTCGGGATAGCCGAAGCCGAGGAAGCTGCGGATCACGCCGTCGCGGGTGCTGGTGATGAGGCCCAGGCGGCTGTTGGGATACTTGTCGGCGAGGTACGCGGCTGCGTTGCCGAGCCCGCCGCCGTTGGCTTCCGTGCACGCGGTGCAGTCCGCCGGCAGGGACGCGGACAGGTTCCACAGCGTGCGCATCGTCGTCTGCAGGCACGGCGTGATGTACGTGTCCGACAGCGGCGGGCCCGAGTCGTCGATCAGGTGGGTCGTGAGCGGCGCGAACTTGTCGGCGGTCTGCGCGAAGTTGAAGAGCGCGCCGAAGCCGCCGGCCGACGAGCCCGACATGATCACGCGCTTGATGCCGCCCTTCTTCGCGTAGACGTAGTCGAGGTCCTTGGCGACGTTGTTCCAGCCGACCATCTTGCGGCCCTGGAAGCCGTCCGGGTTGGCGCCGGCGTGGACGTCGCCGGTGCAGTACGGCACGAACACGAACGTCGCGTCCTTGAGCGGGTTCGCGGGATCGGCGCGATCGAAGATGCCGGAGTTGCCGTAGTCGGAGACGACGGCGGTCATCTCGGTGGCGCCGAACCCGTTCGGGTTCGCGACCGAGGCACACGACGCCGCGTTGAAGCACGCGCCGCCGCCCTGGAGGTAGAACACGAGGTCGGCGCTGGTGCCGGGGTTGACCCCGATGCCGGTCGCCGAGCCGTCGGCGCACAGCGTGCCGTCGACGGGGACCCAGGTCCAGGTCTTGGCGGGCGTGCCCAGCTCGGGCGGGCCGCCGAGATCTGCGTCGGGAGTGCTAGTCGAGGAGTCGCCCCCGCACGCGGCGAGCGCCAGGCCGAGGACGGCCGATAGACGAAGGAGGTGCTGCATGCGCGGCACTCTAGCAGCGCGCCAACGCGACTGGTCTGACAACTCATTGTCAGGTTCATGCATCCAGCCGCAGCGGGATCCGTCGCACACCGTTGGCCGGACCGCGAGCGCGTCCTATCGTGAGACCGGATGCCCGACCTGCCGCAGGATGCGCTCGCGCCCTTCGGGCCGGTCACGCGGGCCTGGTTCGAGGCCGCGCTCGGCGCGCCGACCCCGGTGCAGGCCCAGGGCTGGGCGCGGATCGCCGCCGGCGATCACACGCTCATGCTGGCGCCGACCGGCAGCGGCAAGACCCTGGCGGGATTTCTCTGGGCCCTCGATCGGCTGATCCGCGAGCCGCCGACCGGCCCCGGCGTGCGCGTGCTGTACGTCTCGCCGATCAAGGCGCTGGCCTACGACGTCGAGAAGAACCTGCGGCTGCCGCTCGCCGGCATGATCGCCCACGCCCAGGCGATGGGCGCGCCGATCGCACCGGTCCGCATCGACGTGCGCACCGGCGACACGCCCGAGCGCGAGCGCCGGCGCCAGGCCCAGGATCCGGCGCCGATCCTCATCACCACGCCCGAGTCGCTGTACCTCCTGCTCGGCGCGCGCGCCGGCCAGCACCTCGCGACCGTCGACACCGTGATCATCGACGAGATCCACGCGCTGGCGCCGACCAAGCGCGGCGCCCACCTGGCGCTGTCGCTCGAGCGGCTCGCGCACGTGTGTCGGCGCGATCCCCAGCGCATCGGGCTGTCCGCGACCCAGCGGCCTCTCGAGGTGGTCGCGCGCTACCTCGGCGGCGATCGCCCGGTGGCGATCGTCGACGCGGGGCAGAAGCCGCAGCTCGACCTGCAGATCATCGCGCCGGCCGCCGACATGAGCGCGCCGCCGCCGGTCACCGACGGCGAGGAGAAAGCGGACCGCGGCCTGTGGCCGTCGATCTACCCGCTGCTGGTCGACCTGGTCCTCGCGCACGTCTCGACGATCGTCTTCGTCAACAGCCGCCGCCTGGCGGAGCGCCTGGCCCAGGCGATGTCCGAGGTCGCGCGTGCCCAGGGCCGGGTCTCGCCCGGCGTGGAGCTGGTCCGCGCCCACCACGGCTCGATCGCGCGCGCCGAGCGCGAGGTGATCGAGGGCGAGCTCAAGGCCGGCACGCTGCGCGCGATCTGCGCGACCAGCTCGCTCGAGCTCGGCATCGACATGGGCGCGGTCGATCTCGTGATCCAGGTCGAGTCGCCGGGCGCGATCGCGCGCGGGCTGCAGCGCATCGGCCGCGCGCGCCACCAGGTCGGCGGCACGCCCAAGGGCCGCATCATCCCCAAGTTCCGCGGCGACCTGCTCGAGGCGGCGGTGATCGCGCGCGAGATGCTGGCCGGGCACGTCGAGGCGATCGCCGTGCCCGAGAACGCGCTCGACGTCCTCGCCCAGCAGATCGTCGCGATGTGCGCGGCGGCGCCGTGGACCGTCGACGAGCTCGCCCACGTCGTCGGCCGCGCCGCGGGCTACCGCGACCTGTCGCGGGCCGCGCTCGTCGAGGTCATCGAGATGCTCGCCGGGCGCTATCCGTCGGATGACTTCGCCGATCTGCGGCCGCGGATCGCGTGGGACCGCACGACCGACGTCCTGACCGCGCGGCGCGGCGCGCGCCTGCTGAGCGTGATCAGCGGCGGCACGATCCCGGACCGCGGACTGTACCCGGTGCACCGCGGCGACGGCGGGCCGCGGATCGGCGAGCTCGACGAGGAGATGGTCCACGAGAGCCGGGTCGGCGAGACCTTCATCCTGGGCGCGTCGACCTGGCGGATCGAGGCGATCGAGGCCAACCGCGTGATCGTGTCGCCGGCGCCGGGCGAGCCCGGCAAGATGCCGTTCTGGCGCGGCGACTCGCCGGGCCGGCCGGTCGAGCTCGGCCGCGCGATCGGCGGGTTCCTGCGCAAGCTCGACGCGGCCCGCGCGCTCGAGCCCGAGGCCGTGACCCGCGCGTGGCTGGCCGACGAGCACCGCCTCGACCCGTGGGCCACCGACAACCTGCTGGCGCATGTCGATGCCCAGCGCGCCGCCGGCGCGGTCCCGACCGATCGCACGATCGTCATCGAGCGGTTCCGCGACGCGCTCGGCGACTGGCGGGTCTGCATCCTCACGCCGTTCGGCGCGCGGGTGCACGCGCCCTGGGCGCTCGCGCTCGAGCGACGCCTCGCCGAGGCGCGCGGCGCGCCGGTCCACGCGCTCGCGACCGACGACGGCATCGCGCTGCGCTTCGCCGACGGCGATCGCCTCCCCGACACCGCCGAGCTGCTGCTCGATCCGGCGACGATCGACGACGAGGTGACGCGCGGCCTGGCGCAGTCGAGCGCGCTCGCGGCGCGGTTCCGCGAGGCCGCCGCCCGCGCGCTGCTCTTGCCGCGGCGGCGGCCGGGGCTGCGCACGCCCTTGTGGACGATGCGCCAGCGCGCCACCCAGCTGCTGGGCGTGGCGATGCAGTTCCCGTCGTTCCCGATCGTGCTCGAGGCCTATCGCGAGCTCCTGGCCGACGTCTTCGATCTGCCGGCGCTGCGCGCACTCCTGGCGTCGATCGAGGACGGCAGGACGGCGATCACCGCGATCGAGACCGCCGGGCCATCGCCGTTCGCCCAGAGCCTCGCCTTCGACTACGTCGCGGCCTACCTCTACGAGGGCGACGCGCCGCCGGTCGAGCGCCGGGCCCAGGCCTTGACGCTGGATCGCGGGCTCCTGCGCCAGCTGACCGGCGAGGTCGAGCTCGAGACCCTGCTCGATCCCGCGGCGGTCGCGGAGGTCGAGCGCGAGCTCGCGGGCGGACGGCTGCCGGCGATGACCGGCGCCGACGATCTCGAGGACGTCCTGCGCCGGTTCGGCGACGCGACCGAGGCCGAGCTGGTCGCGCGCGGCGCGGATCCGGCGTGGCTGGCGGCGCTGGCCGCCCAGGGCCGCGCGATCGCGCTACCGATCGCTGGCGAGACCCGGTGGGTGACGATCGACGATCGCGATCGCTATCTCGCCGCGATCGATCCCTCCGCGAGCGCCTCGGACGCCGCGCTGGCCTCGCTGCTCCATCGCTGGGCGCGGACCCACGGCGTCTTCGCCGCCGACGCGCCCGCGGATCGCTGGGGCGTGGCCCGCGATCGGGTCGAGCGCGCGATCGCCGCGGCGCTCGCGAGCGGCGCGCTGTCCGCCGCCGGCCACGGGCGCGTCGTCGAGCCCGACGTGGCGCGCCGGCTGCGCCGCCGTACGCTCGACAAGCTGCGCGCCGAGGTCGCGCCGGTCCCGCCCGCGGCGGTCGCGCGGTTCCTGGCGCGCTGGCACGAGGTCGGCGCCGGGCGCCGCGGCCTGCCCGCGCTGCGCGACGCGATCGCGCGCCTCGACGGCTGCGCGATGCCGTTCACCGAGCTCGAGAGCCGCGTCCTGCCGGCGCGCGTGGCCGACTACGCGCCCCGCATGCTCGACGAGCTGGGCGCGCGCGGCGAGATCGTCTGGATGGGCGCGGGCGCGGCCGGCGGCGGCGCCGTGCGGATCTGCGGGCGCCGCCGCGCCGGCGCGCTGGTCGCCGCGGGCTCGATCGATGGGCTCGAGGGCGCGGGCCCGGTCCACGCGGCGATCGTCGCGTGCCTGCGCCGCAGCGGCGCGCAGTTCCTGATCGCGATCGAGGATGCCGTGACCGCCGCGGTCATCACCGATCGCGGCGCGATCCGCACCGCGCTCTGGGACCTGGTCTGGGCCGGCGTGCTCACCAACGACACCTTCGCGCCGCTGCGCGGCACCCGCGGCGCCAAGCCGGCGCGCCCGTCGCGCGCGCGGGTCCGCGCGACACCGATCGCCACCGCCGGTGGCCGCTGGTCGCTGGTCGAGGCGCTCGCGTTCACCGCGCCCAGCCCGACCGAGCGCGCCCACGCCCAGGCCACGGCGCTGCTCGATCGCTGGGGCGTGGTCGCGCGCGACGTCACCGAGCTCGAAGGCACGCCCGGCGGCTTCGCCGGCCTGGTCGTCGTGCTCGATGGCCTCGAGGAGGCCGGCGCGATCCGGCGCGGCGACTTCGTCGTCGGGCTCTCGGGGCGGCAGTACGCCTGGCCGGGCGCGCTCGATCGCCTGCGCGCGGCGCGCGACGAGGAGGGTGGCGTCGTCGCGCTGTCGGCGATCGATCCCGCGAGCCCGTGGGGCGCGCTCGCGCCGTGGCCCGCCACCACCGGCGAGAACCGCGCCGCGCGCCGCGCCGGGGCGATCGTGATCACCGTCGGCGGTGAGCCGGTGTTCTGGGTCGAGCCCCGCGCGCGCCGGCTCTCGACCTTCGCCGCGACCACCGCGGCGCACGCCAGCGCGCTGGCCGCGGTGCCGGCCCTCACCCGACGGGCGCTCACGATCGAGCAGATCGACGGCGCGCCCGCGCATGGCGCCGCCCTCGCCGCGGCGATCCGCGCGGCCGGCGCGCGCGCCGACTACCGCGGCCTGGTGCTCGATCCCGCGCCGCGCGCGGCGGCGGCCGTCGCCGGCGAGCGTGAGAACCTTGCTGATCCGTGATCGCCCTGACACGGCGCGTGGCGACCGCGCCCGCCGCCACTGTCGCGACCGGTGACAGTCGACCCCGCGGCAACCGCGCGGGATCACGTGCGCGCACCTGCTCCCACCTCGGCATCCGACTTGCTGTAGTCCGGTCCATGCCCGCAGCGCGTGCCATCGACTCCTCGGCCCTGACCGATGTCCAGCCGCTGACGACCTCCGCGACCGCGACCCTGCCGGTCCCGGCCGGCGCCGCGTTCGAGGCGCTGGCCGACATCGGCGCGGCGCCTGACTGGCTGTCGGTGCTGCGCAGCGCGCGCGTGCTCGAGCACGATCCCAGCGGCCGCCCGGCGCGGGTCGCGTTCGTCGGCCGGCTGCGCCGCGCCAGCATCGGCTACACCCTCGAGTACAGCTACGACGACGAGCAGCTGACGATCGCGTGGCGCAGCCCGGCGGGCGCCTCGGCGCAGGTCAACGGCGAGGCCAGCTTCGTGCCGCTGTCCGCCACCGCCTGCATGATCAGCTACACGGTGTCACTCGAGGTGCCGGTGGGCCCCTGGGCCGACGACGGCTTCGAGCAGCACCCGGCGTCGGCGGTGGTGTCGTGGTTCCGCGAGCACCTGCGGAGCCAGGCCCCGCGCAGCTGATCGTGCGCGTTCGACGTGCGGCGGATCGCAGCACACCGATCCGTGCCGCGCTCTCACGCTCCCTGCCGATCATAAATCTATCGCTCGTCCGGGACCCCGCGTAGACTTCACGTTGGTCATGGAGCGCCTTGTCCTGGACATGGATGAACCGGGCGACAAACTAGGCTCACTCGAGCTCGACGGCGACGGCCCACCGGCGGCGTTTCCGAGCGGCACCAGCCAGCTCGAGCGCGTCGACGCCGGCCCCGATCCGCGAGAGCGCACCCGCGAGCTCGCCGAGCTCGAGGACAAGTTCGAGAAGTGCCTCGCCGGCATCGCGATGCACTTCCAGCCGATCGTCGTCGCATCGGACCTGACGCTGTTCGCGTACGAGTCGCTCCTGCGCTCGACCGACCGGTCCCTGCCCCACCCGGGCGCGATCCTCGACGCGGCGGAGAAGCTCGAGCGGGTCACCAAGCTCGGCCGCATCGTCCGCCAGCGCGTGGCGCAGGTGTTCGCGTCGGCGCCGCCGGCCCGCGGCCTGGTGTTCGTGAACCTCCACGCCCTCGACCTGTTCGACAAGGCGCTGTCGTCGCCGTTCTCGCCGCTCACCAAGATCGCGCACCGCGTGGTCCTCGAGATCACCGAGCGCAACTCGCTCGACGACATGCGCGATGTTCGCTACCGGATCGCGGAGCTGCGCGAGCTCGGGTTCCGGGTCGCGGTCGACGACCTCGGCGGCGGCCACGCCCGCATGAACCTGCTCACCCCGCTCGATTGCGACTTCGTGAAGCTCGACATGTCGCTCGTGCGCGACTGCGACTCGCATCCGATGAAGCAGCGGCTGATCGCGTCGATCGTCGAGCTGTGCCGCGACCAGGGCATGAAGGTCATCGGCGAAGGCGTCGAGACCGCGGCAGAGGCGGCGACGCTGGTGTCCCTGGGGACCGACCTGCTGCAGGGCTACCTGCTCGGCAAGCCCGGCCTGCCCTGGGTCGAAGTCATCCGCCCGCCCGGCTGAGCGCTGGCTTTTTTCGCCGGCCTCGCGGCCGTCCGCGCGTCGGACGGCGTAGGATGGCCTCGCCGGGCGGGAGTTCCCGGCGAGGAGACCGGCCATGTATGACGCAATGTTGGGAATGGTGCTCTCGAAGCTGGCGCTCCTGCCGGCTGCGCTCGCGCCCGTGTTCGTGCTGTTCGCGTACTTCGCGATCGTCCTCGACCGGCGGCGCGAGAACAGCCCCAGCAAGGAGGACACCCAGGTCGGCTTGAAGCTGGCGATCCTCGGGCTGTCGCTGTCCGCGGTCGGCCTGGTCGCGGCCGGCGTCAACGGCCTGCTCGCCTTCATCCTCGGCGGCTTCAAGGGCGGCGCGCAGCCGATCAAGGACGCGATCGCCCCGCTCGTCACGGGCGCCGGCGTCGCGTTCGCGCTGTTCACGGTCATCCTGCCGCGCACCAACAACGCGACGATGCGCGAACCCGAGCGGATGATGCTCGGCCTGATGACCGTGACCTACGGCTTCATGGCGATCATCATGACCTACCTGTTCATCAACGGCCTGTTCAACAGCCAGCCGTGGGGCATGACGTCGTCGTTCCTGGCGACGCTGCTGGTCAACGGCGCGGTCGGCTTCCTCTCCCTCAACCGCCTCGGCCAGGCGTCGGGCTGGGTCCAGCCCGTCCGCCCGGCGGCGCCGATGCCGCCCGCGGGCTACCCGCCGCAGCAGGGCGGCGGCTACCCGCCGCAGCAGGGTGGTGGCTACCCGCCGCAGGGCGGCGGCGGCTACCCCCCGCGCTGATCGCGGGGACCTGGAACTACGCCGCCGCGCTGGCCGTCAGCTGGCGCGGCGCGCCGCGCACCACGCGGCGCAGGCGCAGCGCCTGCTTGACGGTGTCGCGCGCGAGGCGCAGCACGTCGGTGAACGTGATGTGGCTGGTCTCGTCGCCGTAGCGACACGTGATGGTCGCCGCGGCCAGCCGCAGCGGCGCGGTCCGCTC
>JAIOQA010000361.1 GCA_021413675.1 Deltaproteobacteria bacterium
GGCGCGATCGGCCCGTACCGGCGCCAGCCGTGCGTGAGGTGCCAGGTCGTCGGCATCACGACCGGCACGAACTCGAGATGGCCGCGTCGAGGATCGTTCGCCCAGCCATCGAACGCGCGCGCCGACGCGAACGGATCGAACGCGAGGTTGCGGGCGGTGAGGTCCTCGCGGTGGCGCCGCCAGTTGTTGAGCACGTAGGCCAGCGCGTTGCGCGTCTCGCGCAGCGTGGCCAGCGGCCGCGGATGATAGCGATCCGCGAACACCCCGCCGCGGCGGCGGGTGGTTGCGTTGAATCGCCGCGCGCAGGCGATCTGGAAGCCCTGCATGCCGCGCGCGAGCGACATGTGGCTGTCCGCCTCGACGATCAGGTGGACGTGGTTGCCCTGCACCGAGACGTGACAGATGCGGAAGTCGCTGCGGCGACAGGTGATCGCGAGCCCGTGCCGGACCGCGAGCCAGCCCGCGCGCCGGCGCAGCTTGAGGCCTGGCCGCGCGCGGATCACGACGTGCAGCGGATGGCGCGGATCGATCGACGGCCGCACGCGATGCGGCTCACTCGGCCGCGGACCGCGGGCCTTGCGGCCCGAGTTCGGACGCTTGCCGCCCCGCGTACGCCACGGGAGCTCGTGCTGAACCTGCTCCGGCATTGGTTGCGCCGATATACTATCACATCGGGAACGGGGGTCCAACCCCGATCGATCCCTGACAGGGTACAGATCGGGTTGATCCCTGACAGCTCGTTGCAGTGAGACTCCTGACACCGATGTGTTGTTGTCCACGGTGAGGGTTGGCGGCGTCCGCGGTCCGGACAACCGAACAGCCGGTGCGCGCGTCCATCGCGGCATGCCCGCGGGATCCGCCGCCACGGCAACACGCAGGCGAACGGACGGCTCGGGCGGTCCGTCTCTCAGCCAGGTCGCGTCCACGTCAAAGCGCGCACTCGCTGTCAGGAATCACGATGGAGTGATCCATCAGAGACAACGTGGACCGTTCGTATTCGCTCCTCGTCGCGTGGGCAATCCCGCGTCCGTGCCCGTGCCCGATTCCGGATCTGCGTCGGCGCCCGGATCCGATTCCGGATCCGATTCCGGACCCGGCGCTACATCCGTGCCCGAGTCCCGCGCCGCTTCCGGACCGGACCGCCCGCGCCTACCCGCTCGCCAGCGCCCGCACCGCGGCGGCGACCGTCCCGAGGTCGCTGTCCGCGATCGTCCGCACGTCGAGGAGCACGCGGGCGTCGTCGATGCGCGCGATCACCGGCACCGCGCCGCTGCGGAGCGCGGCGTCGATCGCGTCCGCGCCGGGCCCGGCCTCGTCTGCGCGCCGGAGCGCCACCGCCCACGACGGCAGCTCGGCGAGCGGCAGCGTGCCGCCGCCGACCATGCCGGTGCACGCGACGACCTCGACGGCGATCCCGGCGACCTCGCCGATCGCCACCTTCAGGCGCCCGGCACGGTCCGCGAGCGCGCCATCCCCGAGCGCGAGCATGGCGAGCACCGGGATCTCGCCAGCCCGATCGGCGCGATACAGCGCGAGCGTGGCCGCGAGCGCGGCGATCGTCAGCTTGTCGGGCCGCAGCGCGCGCATGAGCGGGTGGCTGCGGGCCCGGGCGATGGCCGCGGCGTCGCCGGCGAGGATGCCGGCCTGCGGGCCGCCGAGCAGCTTGTCGCCGGAGAAGCACACGAGGTCGACGCCCGAGGCCACGGCCTCGGCGACCGGCGGCTCCTCGGGCAGCCCGAGCGCGCGCTGCGCGGCGCGGTCGACGAGCGCCCCGGAGCCGAGATCGATCATCGAGGCGACGCCGCGCGCGCGGCCGAGGGTCGCGAGCTCGCTCGCCGAGACCTCGGCGGTGAAGCCGACGATCGCGAAGTTCGAGCGGTGCACCTTGAGGAGCAGCGCGGTATCGGGGCCGATCGCGGCCTCGTAGTCGGCGAGCCGGGTCTTGTTGGTGGTGCCGACCTCGACCAGGCGACACCCCGACATGCGCAGCACGTCGGGCAGGCGGAACGATCCGCCGATCTCCACCAGCTCGCCGCGCGACACGATCACCTCGCGCCCCGCGGCCAGCGCCGCGAGGCCGAGCATCGTCGCCGCCGCGTTGTTGTTGACCACGACCGCGTCCTCGGCGCCGGTGATCGCGCGCAGCAGCCCCGCGAGGTGCGCGTGGCGCGAGCCGCGCGCACCGCGGTCGACGTCGTACTCGAGGTTGGCGTAGCCGCGCGCGACCTCGACCACCGCGTCGATCGCCGCGGGCGCCAGCGGCGCGCGGCCGAGGTTGGTGTGCAGCACGACGCCGGTGGCGTTGATCACCGGGCGCAGGCTGACCTGCGCGAGCGCCTGGGCGGCGGCGATCACGGTCGATCCCTCGATCGCGTCGCCGCCAACCTCGTCCGCGCCGCCGACGATCGCCTGTCGCCGCGCCGCGATCAGCCGGCGCGCGGCCTCGACCGCGGCCCAGCGCGGCGCGCGATCGCCGACCGCCTCCACCAGCACGCGCACCGACGGCAGCGCGCGCAACCGCTCGGTGCGTGGATCGCGGGCCTGGCTCACGGCGCCCATGCTAGCAAGCGCGCCGCCGCGCGGTCAGCCCCGCGGCGGCACCGTCTGCGTGAAGCTCGCCCGCGCCGCCATCGCCTCGCCGAACCGGCGCAGGTTCGGACACTCCTCCAGGACCGCCTTCGCCTCGGGCAGCGGCGCGATGTACGCGAGGATCGGCGCGAGGAACAGGTCCGCCAGGGACAGCGTGCTGCCGGTCAGCCAGTCGCCGCGGAACCCGCGCTCGAACAGCCGCAGGTCGCGCTCGACCGCGGGCGCCGCCGCCGCGATCGCCGCGCGATCGGGCTGCTTGTCGTCGGTCTTGGGAAAGATGTACTGGAACAGGTAGCCGGTCACCAGATCGCCGTACGCGTAGCAGTTGATGATGCTGATCCACTTCTCGGTCTCGGCCAGCCGCACCGGCTCGCGCGGCACCAGCGGCGCGCCGGCGCCGATCGCGTCGAGGTAGTGCGCGATCGCCGAGGTCTCGATCAGCTCGGTCTCGCCGTGGCTGAGGATCGGCACGCGGCCCCACGGGTGCATCGCGAGGTGCGCGGGCCCCTTGAAGTCGAGCGGCGCCAGCCGGTAGGCCAGCCCCTTCTCGACCGCGATCATGCGCGCGGTGCGGACGTAGCTGCTCTGCGGGGGACCATGGATCACGAGCTCGGTCATGGGCGTGCCTTTCGTGGGACGTGGCGTTTCCTCCCCCGGTCGAACGGCGCGGGGCGCTTTCGACATCGCCCCGGAGATTTTTCTCGGGCTATCCTGCCGTCGTGAACGTCCAGGCGGTCTCGGCGCTACTGGCGGCGCTCCTGATCCTCGCGATCGGGGCGTCGGTGCTGCTGAAGAACCGCACCGATCGCACGTACACGTCGTTCGCGGCGTTCGCGTTCACGGTCTCGGCCTGGCAGCTGTGCACGTTCGTGGCGATGGCGACCGGCACACCGCTGGTCCGCTGGCTGGCGCTGTGGCCCGCCGCCACGATCCCGCCGACCGCGATCGCGTTCTTCCGCGGGTTCCTCGCCCAGCCGTCGATCGGCGGCCCGCACCGCCCGCCGCGCGTGACCCTGGCCTGGACCATCCTCGCCTACCTCGGCCTCATCTACTCGGCGGTCGTCCACCCGATCCACGACGAGCTCTGGTTCCAGATCCCGTTCGGCGCCTACGTCTTCGGCGGGCTCTACCGCTGCGTCTACGACATGTACATCCAGTACCGCGCGACCGCGAAGCGAGTCGAGCGGACCCGGGTGCGCTACCTCGCGCTCGGCGGCTTCGTCGCAATCACGCTGGCGCTCACCGACTTCCTGCCGCGGTTCGGCGTCGAGTGGCCGACGTCCGGCAACGTGCTGTCGATCCTCTACCTCTACTTCATCTCGCAGACGCTGTTCCGCTACCGGCTGATCGACATCAACGAGCTGGTCGGCAAGATGGCGGTGCTCGGCACGCTGGTCGCCCTGCTCTGGGCGGTGTACGGCCTGTTGCTCTCGTGGGTCGGCGGCGGCCAGGAGGGCCTGCAGCTGCTCAACGCGCTGGTCGCGTCGTTCGTGATCCTGATCCTGTTCGAGCCGGTGCGGAACTGGCTCGAGAACGGCATCAACCGCTGGCTCATCCGCACCCGCGCCGAGCTGCGCGGCCGCCTCGACGCCGTCCGCCGCGAGCTGGTCGGCGTCGTCGACATCGCCGACATGGTCGCGCGGATCATCACGGCGCTCGAGGAGTCGCGGCGCGTGACCGACGCCGCGATCTACCTGCTCGACGCCGACGGTGCCGGCTTCGATCGCGCCGGCGCGTTCGGCCAGCTCCCGCCCGATCGCCTCGACGCCACGGTCGCCAAGGGCTTCCTCGATCGCGTGCGCGTCGGCCACCTCGATCTCGAGCTCCTGCGCCGCGAGCACGACGAGCTCGGCGCCGATCCGGCCTACGCCGAGCGCCGCCAGGCGATCGCCGCCGCGATCACCCAGACCGAGGAGCTGCGCGCCGCGCTGGTGTTCCCGCTGCTCGGCACCGCCGAGACCGAGCAGGGCCCGTGGCTGCTCGGCCTGCTCGCGGTCCGCGACGATCGCGCCGCTGGCGCCTTCGATCTCGACGACATCGACACGTTCCGCCAGCTCGCCTCGCAGGCCGCGCGCGTGATCGAGTCGAACCAGGCCTACGAGGGCGTGAAGGAGCGCGATCGCCTCGCCGCGCTCGGCGAGATGGCCGCCGGTCTCGCCCACGAGATCCGCAACCCGCTCGGCGCGATCAAGGGCGCCGCGCAGCTCCTGGTCGGCCCCGACGGCAAGGCCACCGAGCCCGGCCCGGAGACCGCGGAGTTCCTCGGCATCATCGTCGAGGAGGTCAACCGCCTGAACAACGTGGTCACCCGGTTCCTCGACTACGCCCGCGCCGACAAGACCGAGGCCCAGGGCGCGACCAAGGTCGACGTGAACGCGGTCGTGAAGAAGACGGTGCAGCTGCTGCACCAGTCGCACGAGGCCCGCAACATCGACATCGCGGTGCGGCTCGACGAGCTCCTGCCGCCGGTCAACGGCGATCCCGAGGCGCTCGTGCAGGTGTTCCTGAACCTGGGCTTGAACGCCTGCCAGGCGATGCCCGAGGGCGGCACGCTCGAGATCCTGACCACGCGCCGCCGGCGCTCGCGCCTGGGCTACGGCCAGTTCGCCGAGGTCCGCTTCCGCGACACCGGCCACGGCATCGCGCGCGACAAGCTCAAGAAGCTGTTCATCCCGTTCTTCACGACCAAGTCGCGCGGCACCGGCCTCGGCCTCGCGATCTCGCAGCGGATCATCTCGCAGCACGGCGGCACGATCGAGGTCCGCTCCACCGTCGGCCAGGGCTCGACCTTCTCGGTGTTCCTGCCGGCCTTGCCGGTGGCGACGGTGATCGCCACGCCGGCCGCGATGCCCGCGCTCGCCGAGGGTGAGGCCGAGGGCGAGCGCGATCCCGACACCGGCGACGTCACCGCGCTGGTCGCTGGCGCCGATCAGCGCGCGTCGTGACGCGGTCCTGAGGTAACCACCGGCAGGCCTTGCGCCCGGCGGATCGCGCCGAACCGCATCGCGCGGCTTGCGGAGATGCCACGCCCGGGCGATTCTGCGCCCGTCGATGTCCGAGCGCGCCCGCATCCTGGTCGCCGATGACGAGCCCAACCTCCGGCGCGTCCTCACCGCGATCCTGCGCCGCGATGGCCACGACGTGACGGTCGCGGTCGATGGCAGCGAGGCGCTCGAGAAGCTCGGCGCCGGCGACATCGACGTCGTCATCACCGACCTGCGCATGCCCAAGCTCGACGGCATGGACGTCCTGCGCCACGCCGCGCGCCACACGCCGCACATCCCGGTGATCATGATCACCGCGTATGGCTCGGTCGGCCAGGCGGTCGAGGCGATCAAGGCCGGCGCCTTCGACTACATCGAGAAGCCGTTCGAGCAGGATCAGATCCGCGTCGTGGTGGGCAAGGCGGTCCGCCACGCGATCGCCAACAGCGCGCAGCCGCGCGCCACGCTCTACCCCTCGGGCGACGACTCGGTCCGCGGCCGCTTCGGCCTGGTCGGCGACTCGAACGAGATGCAGGCGGTCTTCGAGATCATCGACAAGGTCGCGGACACCCCGTCGACGGTGCTCATCACCGGCGAGAGCGGCACCGGCAAGGAGCTGGTCGCCAAGGCGCTGCACGAGAACTCGAGCCGCAAGGGCGGCCCGTTCATCAAGATCAACTGCGCCGCGATCCCCAAGACGCTGATGGAGTCGGAGCTCTTCGGCTACGAGAAGGGCGCGTTCACCGGCGCGACCTCGTCCAAGCCGGGTCGGTTCGAGCTCGCCGACGGCGGCACGCTGTTCCTCGACGAGATCGGCGAGATCCCGGTCGAGATGCAGGTCAAGCTGCTGCGCGCGATCCAGGAGAGCGAGTTCGAGCGGGTCGGCGGCATCAAGACCCTCAAGGTCGACGTCCGCCTGATCACCGCGACCAACCGCGACCTCGAGGCCGAGATCAAGAGCGGCAACTTCCGCGAGGATCTGTTTTACCGGCTCAACGTCGTGCCGCTGACGATCCCGCCGCTCCGCCGTCGGCGCGGCGACATCCCGCTGCTCGTCCGGCACATCATCCGCAAGTTCAACGAGCGGCTGAAGAAGAACGTCGCCTCGATCGCCGACGACGCGCTCGCCGCGCTCGAGGCCCACAACTGGCCGGGCAACATCCGCGAGCTCGAGAACGTGCTCGAGCGGACGATCCTGTTCTGCAAGGGCGACGTGATCCAGCGGGTCGATCTGCCCGACGAGATCGCCGCCCACGGCACGCCCGCCGGCGCCGCGCCGATCGACGACGACGACGACGACACCGCGGTCGAGCCGGTGGCCGCCGAGCTGTCGGGCGACGCCTCGCTCAAGGACATCGTCCGGGCCGAGACCAGCCGCGTCGAGCGCGAGGTCATCGCCAAGGCCCTCGACGAGACCAACGGCAACGTGACCCAGGCCGCGCGCCTGCTCAAGATCAGCCGCAAGAGCCTCCAGATGAAGATGAAGGAGCTCGGCCTGCGCGATCGCGAAGCCGGGACCTGAACGCGCGCCGCGCGCCGCCGGGTCGCGCGCGATCCTGAGCACCCTGCTACGCGCTGACATCCTTCGTCGCTTGCTCCGGGGACCAGCGCCGGGCTAGTCTCGCGAAGCCTTGAGGGGACGCCTATTTCCGTCGCTGCGTGCGCTCGGCGCGTCGCTTGGTGCGTCGCTCGTCGTCCTGGGCGCCGCCGCTCCTGCGATCGCCGGCCCCGACTCCGAGGTCACCAGCTCGTTCGACGTCGGCCACGGCTTCGGCCTGCACGCCTCGTTCGGCTACCTGTTCCAGTACCACTCCGCCGGTATCTCGCGCGAGCACGTGGTGCCCGGCGCCCAGCCCGGTGACGCCACCGCGCTCGAGCGCGACCTGACCTACTCCTCGATGCGCCACTCGATCGTGCCGCGCCTCGAGCTGGGCCTGTTCCACGACGTCTGGGTCGCGGTCGCGCTGCCGGTCGTGATCACCGACTCGCGGTCGCTCGAGTTCGATCAGCGCAACACGCCGTGCACCTTCGGCCCCGATGCGCCGTGCGTGAACCGCAGCAACTCGTCGACGATCGCCGACGGCATCCTGCCGTCCAACGGCTTCGACGCGCGCGACCCCATGGTCGGCTTCACCGACCCCGCCAACCCGCTCATCTTCCGCGGCCCCGATCGCAAGGGCCTCGATCAGCTCGACCTCGGCGTCGGCTGGGCGCCGCTCAACCAGCGCCGCGACGACACCAAGCCGACCTGGAAGGTCGGCGTCGACCTGCGGATCGCGGTCGGCAAGGTCGCCAAGCTCGACCGCCTCGATCCGTCGCGCGAGACCGGCGTCGGCTCGGGCGTGCACGAGCTGCGGCTGTGGACCACCGTCGCCAAGAAGCGCGGCTGGGCCGAGCCCTACGTCGATATGTGGTGGCAGGCGCCGATCTGCATGACGTCCGCGTCGGCGTTCCACGATCCGGGCTTCGGCGCGCGCCGCACCGACAAGCAGCAGGAGGCCGGGCTCCACTTCGGCTTCGAGGCGATCGCGGTCGATCACCCCGCCGACCACGAGCGCTTCAGCCTGGATTTCTCGGGCCGCCTCGTCGGGCACTTCGAGGGCCGGCAGTACTCCGAGATGTGGGAGGTCTTCGCGTTCGCCGGTGACGCCGGCGGCACCGGGCCGCTCATCCTCGACGCCGACCCGACCGTGACTGGCATGCAGGCGCTCTCGCATCCCGGCGTCTCGAACGTCGAGAACTACATCGAGGCTGGCGGCCAGTTCGCCGCGCGCGCCGAGATCGGGCCGCGCGTGCACATCGCCGCGCTCGGCGCGTTCTCCGGCGAGACCCAGCACATCATCTCGTTCGCCGACGCGGGCACCGATCTGCCGACCTGCAAGGACGGCCAGACCTCGGCGTGCGAGACCGATCGCAACGAGGTCGTGAACCCGGGCACCACCGAGGTCAGCCCGCTGCACGTGCCGCTGATCGATCTGGTCGGCCACCGCTACCGCGCGCTCGGCGGCCTCGACGTCCAGGTCGGCGCCGAGCTGCAGATCCTGTTCTGATCGCGGCCGCGTGCGATCGTGCACGTCGAGCGCATCGAGGACGCGCCGGTCCACCGCCTCCGGTTCCTGAACGCCGGGCGCGGCGGCCGGGTCGAGTCGCAGATCCTCGCGATCCAGCGCGGGCGCGCGAGCGGCCTGCCCACGGACCTCGCGGCGCTCGTGCTGACCGGCGATCTGCAGGGCGTCGTGCGCTCGCCCCGCGGCGACGCGGAGCAGCTGCTCGGCGTCGCGGTCGCGGAAGTGCTGACCGAGCTCGCGGCCGAGGGCACGCTGCCGCCCGCGGATCGCACCGGCGTGATCCTCGCCGGCGATCTGTACAGCGTGCCGGGCGCCCGCAAGCGCGGCGGCCACGGCGACGTCACCGACGTCTGGAGCGCGTTCGCCGATCGCTTCGCGTGGGTCGCGGGCGTGCTCGGCAACCACGACGATCTCGCCGGTGACGCGGGCGCCGCGCTGCAGGCGCGGCCCAACCTCCACGTGCTCGATGGCAGCGCGGTGGAGCGCGGCGGCGTGCGGCTCGCCGGCGTGAGCTACGTCGCCGGCGATCCGGGCAAGCCCGGGCGCCGCGACCTCGCCGATCAGCTCGCGCTGATCGATCTGGCGATCGACGAGGGCCTCGACGTGCTGGTGCTGCACGAGGGCCCGGCAGGCGACGCCGACCAGCTCGGCCACGCCGAGATCCGTGCGCGCATCGAGCGCGGTCGCGTCCCGCTGACGGTGTGCGGGCACGTCCACTGGCCGCGCCCGCTGGCGACCCACGCGCGCGGTCAGATCGTCAACGTCGACAGCCGCGTGATCGTGCTCGTGCCCGGCTGATCAGCGGGCGTGAGCCGCCGCGCAGATCAGTGCCCGCGGTTCGCGACGGCGCCCTGGACCTCGGCGTAGCTGCCGGTCGGGTAGCCCATCATCTCGAAGACGCTGTTGGCCATCGCCGCGCCGGTGTCGCTGCCGAACATCAGCGAGCCGCCGGCGCCCACGCCCGCGGTCAGCACGTTGGCCGCCTTGTACATCAGGCCGCCACCGCTCGCCCGCTCGGCCATCGCGGCCTGCACGTCGTGGAGCCGCGCGAAGTGCTGGAGATCGTCGAAGCCGGTCATCCGCGACAGCAGCGGCCCGTCCTCACCCGCGAGGCTCGTGTCGTCGGACATGCCGATGACGTTCTTGCCCTCGGCCTGGCGCCGGATGCCGCGCTCGGCCTCGGTCGTGCCCGCGGCGCGCACCGCGTCCGGGTCGTAGGAGTCGATGCCGCTCAGGCTCGGCAGGTTCGGCAGCATCGGCATGAGCTCGCCGACCTCGGCGATGCTCGGCAGCGACGGCAGGCTCGGCAGGAAATCCGACGGCAGGTGCGGCATCAGCTCGCCCACCTCGGAGAAGCTGGGCATCGACGGCAGGCTCGGCATCGAGGGCAGGAACTCCGAGAAGCTCGGCATGCTCGGCAGCATCTCGCCAATGGATGGAAGCGAAGGCATGTCGTCGAAGAAGCCCATCGATACATCTCTCCCCGGGGGAGGTCGCACGACGCGGACGCCCCCGCGGTAGTACGTATCACGCGCGCTCGACCTTCCCTGGCGAAATCAGGAGCACGTGGCGTGCGCAGGTAACCACATGCACCCCGTCGCCGATCGAGCGACCATCTCGAACCCTCAGGAGAACGTCGAGTTTGATGACAAACTCTCAGGCGAGGGTCGGGCGCAGCGTGACCATCGCGATCAGCGCGTGCTGCACGAAGTCGATCCGCACGTCGCCCGCAGTCCGGCTCACGCGAACCCCGCCGATGGCGCGGGCGGGATCGGGCAGGAACGGACGATCGCGGTCCTGATAGGTGATCACATCGAGGAAGTCCACCGCGCGCGCTGCCGCGGCGCGATAGCGCGCGATCCGCGGCGCGTCCCCGACCGCCACCGCCAGCTCGAGCGCCGCCGCCACGCCCTCGAGGTACACGCCGGTCGAGTAGCCCGGGCCATCGGCCTGCTCGCCGTTGACGAAGCCGCCGCTCTTGGCCTGCTGGTGGGTGAGCGCCCAGTCGATGACCTCGAACGCGCGCGCCGCCAGCGTCGCGTCGTGCGTCACGCGAAACCAGGCCGCGAGCGCCATCGGCAACCACGACACCTGCCCCCAGCGGCGGAGGCCGCGGAACCGGTGCATGCACTCGCGCAGGCCGCGCTCGAGCGCGGCGGATTCGAGCGCGGTCGCGCCCGCGCGGGTCGCGTGGGCGAGCGCGAACACCACCTGCGGCGGCTCGTAGTCCTGTCGCCCGTCGCGCACCCGTCGGGCCAGCTCGATCTCGGCCGGCGTACCGGTCGGCGGGGTCGGGTCCCACGCGATCCGGCCCTGCGCGTCGATCGCCGCCCACAGCCGCGCCGCGGTCGCGCGCTCGACGTCGGTGACCTCGCCGAGCGCGAGCGAGCTCAGCATCAGGAACGCGTCCTCGATCAGCCCGGGCGAGGGCAGCCGCGCGCGGCAGGCGTCGCGGCCGCGGCGCGCCAGCGCGATCACGTCGGCGTCGCCGAGCGCGGCGCCCGCGACCGCCAGCGCCCACGCCCCGTGGATCTGCCGCGGCATCTCGAGCTCGGCGAGCAGCGTGTCGGTCATCGGCCGGTACGCGCCATCGCGCAGCCCATCGGCGCGGGTGTGCGCGCGCAGATACCCGAGGTACAGCGGCGCGAGCCGCGCGACCCCGTCGGCGAGATCCGCCGGCGCCTGGCGAGGCGGCAGGTTCCCCACCAGCTTGCGCGGGCCCGCGTCGTCGGCGAGCCAGGTGGTGCATCCGTACGTGCCCCACCCGTACGGCGCGCGGGTGATGCCGGCCTTGTCGATCAGCTCGGCCACGAACTGCGGCGGCGTGAGGCTCTGCTGCAGCGCCACGAACGGCAAGAGCAGCGCCGTGCGCGCGCCCTGGAACACCGTCATCGCCTGCTCGCCGTGGCGCAGCCGCGGCGCCGCGTCCTCCGGGGCCCACGCGCCGAGCGGCGTGCCGTCGTACAGGAACGACACCGTGACCGCCAGGCGGGCTGCGCCCGCGCGCGTCGCGGCGCCGCGGAACCGGGTATCGGCGATCGCCTGCGCGGTCACGCGCTGGAGGTCCGCGTCGAGCGAGATCATCTTCGCGCCGACGCAACCCGCGACCCGGCCCTCGGCGAAGATCGTCACGAAGACCGCCTCCGATGGGCCGAGCAGATCGTCCGCCAGCGGATCGCCGCCGAGCGGCTCGCCCGCGACCCGCGCGCGCGCGATCGCGAGGACGCGCGCGGCGATCCGGCCCGCGCGATCGGGATCGTCGCGCCAGGTCGGCGTGTGATCGACCGGGACGCCCGTCGGCTGCCACGGCTCGCCGGGCTCGACCGCCTTGTCGACGGTGTGGCGGAACAGCGCGTAGGGCTCGAGCGGCAGCAGCTTGGCGTTCTTGGTCCGCGCATGCTCGAACTGCGCCCAGTCGCGGGTCATGCCCGGCATGCGCGGCAGCGCCCCACCGACGCGCTCGATCCGCTCGAGGCTGCGCACGACGATGCCGTAGCGATCGTTGTCGACCTCCCCGACGGTGACCTCCTCGAGGGCGCCGAAGAACGTCACCGCGACCGCGCTCGAGTCGAGCAGCGCGGGGTCCTTCACGATCGCGGCGGTCCGGACCGCGGCATGGACCAGCTCGGTGCGGTAATCGCGCGGCGCCTCGCGCGGAAACACCCACGAGCCGTCGCGACCGTGGCGCAGGTGCAAGTTGGCCCGCGAGCGGACGCTGACCCAGACCCCGCCGGCACCGTCGAAGGCGCGCTCGAACACCTGCGGTGGCCGCCGCACCGGCGCCTGGCGCAGCACCGCGGCGAGCACCTCGCGCGCGTAGGTCGCGGCCG
>JAIOQA010000362.1 GCA_021413675.1 Deltaproteobacteria bacterium
GCTCGTCGATCGCGGCCTCGCCCCGCGCGCACAGCCCCGCGAACAACGCGGCGGTGTCCGGCGCGAGAAACCCGAGCGCGTCGGTCGCGGGATCCCAGGCGACCCAGGCGCCGGGCGGCGCGTCCGTCGCGACGTAGCGCCCGATCGCGCGCCCGTCGCGATCCATCGCGACCACGTGCAGCCCGCTCGCGGCGCAGGCGATGGCCTCGGCGCGCATCGGCGCGAGGTCGAAGCCGAGCGCGCCCAGATCGGCGTGGAACTGATCGTCGGCGTCTGCGCGCGCGACGATCGCCTGGAGCGCGTCATCGAGCTCGAGGCCCAGCTCGCACAGCGCCAGCAACGCCGCGCGCGCGGGCCTGGGTGTCGGCGGCGCAGGCGCGGCGGTGACCGCCAGCGGCTCGACCTTGACCGCCTTGATCACGCCGCGGAAGCTCGGCTTGGTGCCGCACACCGCGACCCGCGCGCCGACGCGAAAGTCGTCGAGCCGGCAGCCCGACGCGCCGAACAGGACGCGCTCGCCATCGTCCAGCTCGATCCAGCCCGTCGCGTCGGCGGGGGAGACTTCGGTGACGGTTCCTGGGCGCCGGTCCATGCCGCAGTTGTAGCGACCGGCGCCGCGCGCGCCAGCGCGATCCGACCTCGCGCCCGTCGACGAAACCTTGGTCGCGCGCGCCAACCTTGGTCGCGCGTCAACCTTGGTCGCGCGACCAAGCATCAGTCGTCGACGTCGAGCCGGTTCGCGTTGGTCTCGCGCATCGGCCACATGATCGCGAAGCCGAGCACGCCGTAGATCGCGATGTAGAACTCGGGCGCGTGCGATCCGAACGTGGCGATGAGCCAGGTCGAGATCAGCCCCGCGGTGCCGCCGGCCAGCGCGAGGGTCATGCTGTAGGCCAGGCTCATCGAGGTCACCCGCGCGCGCAGCGGGAAGATCTCGACGACCATCGCGCCCTGCAGCCCGAGCGCCATGCCGAGGGGCACGGCCATGAGGATCTGGCCGACGGCGAAGGTTCTGGCGGTGCCGGCGAGCATCATCGGGAGCGCGACGAACACGACGCCGGTCGTGATGACGGTCAGCACCAGCATCATGCGTCGACGACCGAAGCGATCCGACAACCAGCCGCCGAGCGGCTTGGCAAACAGCACGACGAACAGGCACAGCGTGTTGGCCTGGAGGAAGGCCGCGCCGTCGGGGCCGTCCTTGCGGGTGTCGACCGCGAACGTGAACGTGAAGTAGTAGGCGGCGTTGGTCAACGCGACGATGCCGAAGGTCTGCACCATCGGCCGCCAGTCGCGTACCAGCGTCGGCCACAGCGGGCCGCGCGCCGCCGCCGCCTTCTCCCCGGCCTCCGACTCGTGGATGCCGCGGCGCAGGAACCAGCCCGCGATGCACAGCGACACGCTGGCCACGAACGGCACCCGCCAGCCCCAGCTCGCGATCTGCGCGGGGTCCAGCGTCTCCTTGATGATCCACGCCGACGCCGAGCCGAGGATGAAGCCCAGGGTGGTACCGGCGGCGGTCGAACTCGAGATCAGGCCGCGCAGCCGCGGCGACGCCAGCTCGGTCGTGTAGACCATCGAGCCGGTGAACTCGCCGCCGAGGGAGAAGCCCTGGATGAGCCGCATGACGATCAGCAGGACCGGCGCCGCATCGCCGATCTGCGCGTGGTTGGGCAAGAGGCCGAGCGCCAGCGTCGCGGCGCCCATCAGGCCGATCGAGATCGTGAGCAGCGCGCGCCGCCCGACGCGATCGCCGATCATGCCGAGCACGATGCTGCCGACCGGCCGCGCCAGGAACCCGAGCGCGAACACGCCGTAGGTCTTGAGCTGCTGCGCGGTCGGGCTGGAATCGGGGAAGAACTGCTTGCCGATGTCGCTGGCGAAGTAGCCGTAGACCGCGAAGTCGAACCACTCGAGGACGTTGCCGATCAGGCCGGCGAGCGCCGTGCGGACCGCGGACTGGCGCGCGTGGGATGGCGTTGACACCGCGGCAGCCTAGCAGGCGCCGGGACGCGGGCGCTTGACCCGCGGCTTGCGCCCGGGCGGATCGCGCGGATCGCGCAGCGCCAGCGCCTCGCGCATGCGCGCGTGGAAGGCGGCGAACGTGCCGGCGAGGATCTCGGCGCGCGCGGTGCGCATGAGCTGCACGAAGAACCGCAGGTTGTGGAACGCGAGCAGCTGCCAGCCGAGCGGCTCCTCGCACTTGATGAGGTGGTGGAGATACGACCGGCCGTAGCGCGTGCACGCGGCGCAGTCGCACGCCGGATCGAGCGGGTCGTCGGCGACCCGGTGCACGCCGCGGCGGAGATCCACGCGGCCCAGCGACGTGAACACCTGGCCCTGCTGGGCCCACGCGGTCGGCAGGACGCAGTCGAACATGTCGACGCCGCGGTGCACCGCCTCGATGAGATCGAGCGGCGTGCCCACGCCCATCAGGTAGCGCGGGCGATCGATCGGCAGGAGCCCGGTGACCAGCTCGGTCAGGTCCTCGCGCTCGGCCCGCGACTCGCCGACCGCGAGCCCGCCGATCGCGTAGCCATCGAAGCCGTCGATCGACGCGAGCTCGAGCGCGCTCTGCCGGCGCAGCTCGGGGTACTGCGCGCCCTGGACGATCGCGAACAGCTGCTGGTCGGCGTCGCCGCGCACCGCGAGGCAGCGCCGCGCCCAGCGATGGGTGCGCTCCATCGCCGCGGTCGCGCGCCCGAGCTCGCTGGTCGAGGGCACGCACTCGTCGAGGACCATCATCACGTCGGCGCCGATCGCGCGCTGCATCGCGATCGAGCCCTCGGGCGTCAGCCGGATGAGCGGACCGTCGGGGCCGCTGCGCAGGGTCGCGCCGTCGTCGTCGAGCGGCCGCGCGTGCTCGAGCGAGAACACCTGGAAGCCGCCGGAGTCCGTCAGGATCGATCCGCGCCAGCCCATCCAGCCATGCAATCCACCGGTGCGCTCGAACGACGCCTGCCCCGGCCGCAGCATCAGGTGCACGGTGTTGGCGAGCAGCATCGGCGCGCCCAGCAGCTCGAGCTGGTCGAGGGTCTGGGTGCGGACCGTGCCGCGGGTGCCGACCGGCATGAAGACCGGCGTCTCGATCGCGCCGTGGGCGGTCGTGAGCACGCCGGCGCGCGCGCGCGTACCCGGGGCGGTGGCGACGAGCGCGAAGGTCACGCCGGTCGTGTACCGCGGATCCGCAGTCCGAGCCCAGCCTCCCCGTGCCCGTGCCCGTGCTCGTGCCCGTGCCGTGCCCGTGCCCGTGCCCGTGCCCGTGCCCGAAAACTCAGTCCCTCCAGCGCAGCGCCCACATCGGCCGATCCCCGCGCACGATCTCGACCGGCTCGCCTCCTTCCCCATTCACCACCGCGATCACCCGCCGCTCCGCGCCGCTCACGTACGCGATCGCGTTCCCGTCCGGCGACCACGCCGGCGCCTGTGCGACCGCCCCCACCGGCGACACCCGCCGCGCTCCCCCAGCATTCCGCGCCGCCACCCAGACCTCCTCCTCACCCCGCCGGCGCACGACGTACGCGATCCGCTTCCCGTCCGGCGACCACACCGGCGCATCATCCTCCCCGCCCACGCCGTCCTCGCCCGTCGGCGTCACGCGCACGAGGCCCGTGCCATCCCGCGCCACCACGAACACCCGCGGCGCGCCCTCGCGATCGCTCAGGAACGCGAGCGCCTGGCCATCCGGCGCCCATCGCGGCCCCCAGTCATCGCGATGGAACGCGGTCAGCCGTCGCAGCCCCCCACCTCCGACCGCCATCGCGTAGATCTCCGCGTCACCATCGCGGCTCGACGAGAACGCGACCTCGCCACCATCTGGCGACACCGCCGGCTGAAAATCGCCGAGCGGCGTGTCGGTCAAGCGCGCGCTCGTGCCATCGCGCGCCACCCGGTACAGATCGCGAAAGCTCGCCGCGCTGGTCTCGACGATCCACCCGCCGTCACCCCCCAGCGCGCTCGGGTTGCGCACCAGCTGCGCCCGCGGCCCGACCCGCGTCACCGCGCCGTCGCGCGCGATGATCGCCAGCTGCTCCGCGTGATCGTCGCCGTCGCCGTCGACCGCGATCGCGACGATCGCGCCATCCGCCGCGGCGGCATCGGTCGGGAAGTAGGCCGCGCCCTCGGGGCTGCGCCGCCGCGGCGCCCCACCCTGCGCCGCGATCGACCAGATCTGGTTGCCGCTCGCCGCCTCGACGCCGTACACCAGCTCGCCGCGCAGCGCCGCGCGCCGCGGATCGACCGCGGTCGCCACCGGCGCACCCACCGCGCCAATCGCGCCCGGCGCCGCTGCGTCGATCCGCGCGGGCGCCGATCGATCACACGCCGCCACCAGCGACAGCGCGATCCCCAGCGCCACGCGCGCGGCTCGGGTCGTCATCGCACGCGGACCGCGTCGGCGATCACCACCGCGCCGGCGGTGGTCCACCGCGACAGCACGATCTTGTTCCAGCCCTTGGTGAAGCTCCAGGTGCCCAGCGGCGTCCACTTGCTGCCGCTCGCGCGCTGATCCTTGGTCACGCGACCAACTTCCGAGCCCGCCGCGTTGAACGCGATGAACGGCGCTGCCGCCGCCCGGTTCGGCCCCGCGGTCCACCACGCGTCGACCGCGTGGCTGCCGGCGGCGTCGAGGTAGAACCAGAACGTCGCCGGCGCCGCGGTCGCCGACGTGTCCGCGAACCAGTACCCGGAGCCGTAGTAGCCCGGCGTCGAGCTCGCCGAGGTCCACGTGCCGGTCAGCTCGATGCGCGCGACCGACGCCGTGTTGTTGGCGTTGTTGCTGTCGACGATGATCGCGCCCGTCGAGCCACCGCCGCCGCCGCCGCCACCGTTGTCACCGCACAGCGTGCGGACGCGATCGATGTACTGCGACCACGGCCAGTTCGGGCCCGGGTCGACGCGGTTCGACGGCTGCAGCTGGCCGTGCCCGACGATGTGGTTGCGATCGCGCGGGATGCCGTGATCGCGCGTGATGTCGCACGTGAGCTTGGCCGAGGCCTCGATCTGCCCGGCCGGGAAGCTGGCCTGCGACGCGAAGCCGGCGTGCTCGATGCCGATCGCGAAGTTGTTCACCGACTGGCCGTTCTTGCCGCAGTTGTAGTTGCCGTTGTGCGAGCACGCGTAGCTCGCCGCGACGTGCCACGCGCGGTTCGCCTCGCGCACCAGCTGCGAGATCTCCGAGCCGCTCTCGTTGACCACGTAGTGGGCGCTGGCCTGCGCGGCCGAGTTGCGCAGCCAGCCCCAGCAGCCGGCGTAGTTGCCCTCGCAGGTGTGGATCACGACCATCCAGATCGGCACGCCCGACGGCCGCGAGCCGTAGTTCGGCGACGACCGCCACACCGCCGGCGCGTAGTCGGGGCCGGCGGCCTTGGCGCGGGTCACCGCGATCGCCGCGACCTTCTGCGGCTCGAGCCGCGCGATCAGCTCGCCGCTCTCGGCGTAGGCAAAGGCGCCGGTCGCGAGCGTGCCGTAGACGTCGCCATCGACGTAGCGCGCCTGCGCGTCGGCGTCGTCGATGTGGGCGTACGCGGCGACCACGGGTCGCCACGCGTCGAGCGAGCCGCGATCGATGCCCTGCGCGCTCGCGAGGTCGGCGAGCTGCGCGGCCGCGGCGCGCACGTTGCTCGCCGCGTCCTGGCGGAGATCCTCGACGTCAGCGCCGATCCGCGCGGCCGTCGCGTCCAGCGCGTCGGTGCGCAGGCCCATGACGCCGAGCTTGCCGACCGCACCGTCGAACTCGGGCGTGCCCTCGACCATCTGCCAGCGCGACTCGACGTAGCCGATCGCCGCGAGCAGCGCAGGTGGAACATCGAACTCGGCGCCGGCCGCGGCGAAGGTCGCGTCGAGCCCGGTCTGCACCACCGGCGAGACCGTGTCGGGCGCCGGGTCGGGGACGCATCCAGTGGCGGCGAGCCCGAGCAGGGCCGCGATCGCAAACGAAGACATGCGGGTCATGCGGCGACCAACAGCAGATCGCGGGCCACCTACACGGCCGCACGGAGGCGCACGCGGCCCGCCCAGCGAGGTCGCGCGGTTGCGCGACCCCGCGGATCTCCGTCGAGCGCACGTGCAACCGATCGTGTGCAGTCATGCGATCGCGCTGGGGCGATCGATCGCCACCCGACCGCGACCTTGGTTCGGTCAGGGCGTCGGCGGCGCAGGCGATCCCGTCCCCACCGGCGGCCCGAACGGCGTCACGCCGGGCCGGACGCTGCGGATCGGCGCGACCTGCTCGTGCCAGATCGCGTAGGTGCCACTCATCGTCACCAGCGCGCGCACGCCATCGCCGCGATCCGCCAGCACCGGATCGCGCGCCAGCGGCAGCGCCGCCTCGAGGGACAGCCCGAGCGCGAGCTGGTTGCCGAGCCCGATCTGCGCATCGGCGGTGCCGCCGATCACCTGCTCGTCGCCGCGCGTCGTCGCGTCGAGGTAGTGCCGCGCCTGGCTGTAGTAGAGCCCGACATCGATCCACAAGCCGCGCCGCTCGCGGTGGCCGCGGACCCACACGCGGTTCTCCGCCGTCACCTCGGCCAGGGCGTTGGTATCGGCGGCGCGATCGAACCCGACCGCGAGCGACTGCGCCCGCTCGCCGACCAGCACCGCCGCGTGCACGCCGGCGATCGTGACCTGCGGCAGTCCGGTCGTCATGATCACGTCCTTGTCCGAGCCGATCGTGCCGGTGCCGCTGACGCCGACCGCCGCGTCGACCAGCACGCGATCGCTACCGAAGCCGAAGCCGCTGACCCGGAGCGGCCAGAAGTCGATGATCGCGGCGCCGTTGTCGTCGCGCACGCCGTGGCCATGGATCGCGAAGACGTCGATCGAGCGATCGGCGAGCGCGCGCGGCTCGCGCCGGTGGTGCAGCCGCACGAACCAGAGGTCGAGCCCGACATCGAGGCGCGCCGGGTCTCCGCTCGGGAAGCCGCGCCACTGCCAGCGCTGATCGATGGTGACGCCCGGCGCGGCGACCCAGTGCCGCAGATCGCCCCAGGCCCAGCGCATGCCCTCCGTCGACACGCGGAAGCCGCCCTCGCTGTAAGGTTCGCGCAGGATCGCGCGCGCCGCGGCCCGGCTCGGCGTCTTGTCGATCGCCCCGAAGACCTCGAGCCGCAGCGGGAAGATCGAGACCGGCACCTCGGCCTCGGCCGAGAGATCGATGCCATCCGGGAAGCAGATGCCCGCCGTGCCCTCGCCGCTGAGGGTCGCGCGATCACCGTCGCCCGCACCGCTGCGCCCGCGGACCATGGCGTTGGCCCACACCGCCTGACAGCCTGCGTTGTCGGCGTGCGCGTCGATCCGCGCGCTCACCTCGCCTACCGGCCGCGCGCCCTCGACGCCGCCAGCCACGGAGGCCGACGCGTCGATCACGAACCGCTCGATCGGATCGGTCTGGAGGAGGAGATCGAGCAGCATCTCGGCGTCGCGCGCCTGCTGCTCGATGGCGTCGAGGCGCGCGCTGATCGCCGCCTCCTGCGACGGCGACCACACGCCGATCGCGTGCCGCCCCAGATCGAGCAGCTCGTCGGCGCGCGCGGGCGCCGCCGCGCCGAGCACCACCGCGGCCACCAGCGCCAGCTGTCGCCCCATCTGGCCAGGGTATCGCAACCGCCGAGCGCGCCCCCTGTAAGCCAGCCCGATCCAGCGGCGTTCACCAGACAGTTCGCGACCGCCGCGTCCATCCCGGGCGCAGGCCGGCGCCACGCTGGAGCACCGCGCGATGCGTCTGTTCGTCTCTGCCTGTCTGTTCTCGCTCGCCGCCTGCGGCGGGATGAAAGCCCCTGGCTACCACACCACCGCCGCGCCCGCGCCGTACCAGGTCGCCGGGCCGATCGCCGACACCGCGACCACCGGCGACACCCACCTCGATTTCGGCAAGAACCCGTGGGTCGAGACCTCGGTCGATCCGCGCTCGACCTTCGCCGCCGATGTCGACACCGCCTCGTACACCTACGCGCGCCGCATGCTGCTCGGCGGCGCGCTCCCCGACGCTGCGTCGGTCCGCGTCGAGGAGTTCGTGAACTACTTCGGCTACGCGTTCCCCGCGCCGGCCGCGGGCTCGCCGTTCGCGGTCATCATGGATGCCGCGCCGTCGCCGCTGGCGCCCGGCCACCAGCTGGTGCGCGTCGGCGTCGCCACGCCGGTCGCCACCGAGGCCACCCGCAAGCCCGCCAACCTGGTGTTCCTCGTCGACGTCTCGGGCTCGATGGACTCGCCCGACAAGCTCGGCCTCGCGAAGCGCTCGCTGGCGTTCCTGGTCGATCACCTGCGGCCCGTCGATCGCGTCGCGATCGTGACCTACGCCGGCTCGACCCAGGTGGTCCTGCCGTCGACGTCGGTCGATCAGCGCGACCGGATCAAGCGCGCGATCGACGGCCTGGCCTCGGGCGGCTCGACCGCGATGGGGTCGGGGCTCGATCTCGCGTACGCCGAGGCGATGAAGGGCGTGAAGGACGGCGCGGTCGCGCGCGTGATCGTCATGTCCGACGGCGACGCCAACGTCGGCCCGTCGAGCCACGAGGATCTGCTCCGCATCATCGGCGATCGGACCAAGGCCGGCGTCACGCTGTCGACGATCGGCTTCGGCGTCGGCAACTACCGCGACGATCTGATGGAGCAGCTCGCCGATCACGGCGACGGCAACAACTACTACCTCGACACCGACGCCGCGGCCCAGCGCCTGTTCGGCGCCGATCTCGCCGCGATGCTGCAGGTCGCGGCCAAGGACGTGAAGCTCCAGGTCGAGTTCGATCCGGCGCAGGTCGCGCGCTACCGCCTGGTCGGCTACGAGAACCGCGCGATCGCCGACGCCGATTTCCGCAAGGACGAGGTCGACGCCGGCGAGATCGGCGTGGGCCACCAGGTCACCGCGATCTACGAGGTCCAGCTCACCGACGCGGCCCAGGCCCAGCCCGGCTCGCTCGGCCTGGTCCGGATCCGCCACAAGGCGCCCGACGGCGACACCGCGACCGAGGCGACCTTCGCCATGACCGGCGCGCCGGCGCCGAGCTTCGCGGCCGCCTCCGACGATCTGCGCTTCGCGATCGCGGTCGCGTCGTTCGCCGACGTGCTGCGCGGCGCCGAGGATGCGGGGCGCTGGTCGCTCACCGACATCGCCGCGGTCGCGCGCGCCGCCGCGCATGGTGACAAGGATCGGCTCGAGCTCGTCGAGCTGATCGAGCGGGCCAGCCGGCTGCGCAGCCCGGCGGCGACGATCGTCGGCGAACGCTGATCCCGATCGCTCGAGTTGCGGCACACTCGCCGCGTGAGTGAGATCGTGCTGTTCCACGCGGTGCTCGGGCTGAACCCGGGCGTGCGCGCCTTCGCCGACGCGCTGCGCGCCGACGGCCACACCGTCCACACGCCCGACTACTACGACGGCAAGGTGTTCGCGACGCTCGACCCTGGCCTCGCCTACCGCGACGCGCTCGGCATGGACGAGATCGTGCGCCGCGCCACCGCCGCGGTCGCCGACCTGCCCGCCGGGCTCATCTACGCCGGCTTCTCGCTCGGCGCCGATTGCGCGCAGCTCCTGGCCCAGACCCGCCCGGGCGCGCGCGGCGCCCTGCTCTTCCACGGCGCGGCGCCCAGCGAGGTCTTCGGCGGCCCGTGGCCCGCCGGCGTGCGGCTCGCGATCCACGCGATGGATCGCGATCCGTGGATCGAGCTGCCGGTGCTCGAGGCGCTCGCCGCCGAGGCCGGCGGCGAGCTGCACCTCTATCCCGGCACCGGTCACCTGTTCGCCGATCCCGAGCTCGCCGAGTACGATCCCGAGGCCGCGGCGCTCATGCTCGCGCGAGTGCGCGCCTTCGTCGCGTGACCGTCGCCGCGCGCTACTTGCCGAGCTGGCGCCAGGCCAGGTAGTAGGCGACCCGGCGGCGGATCTCGTCCTGCTGCTCGGCCTCGCTCATCGGCGGATCGCGGTGCATCCCCGCGCACAGCGAGCTCGCGTCGCCGGCGGCGATGACGGTGTCGCCGTCCTTGACCTCGACATGCCAGCTCGGCATGCCGTGCAGCGTGCCCGGGTCGGTGAGCGCGATCGTGTAGGCACGAGCGCCGATCGTCAGCGCACCGTCGGCGCCGAGGGTGCCGACCCGCTTGCCGCGCCGGCGCAGCGCGCCGTCGACGATGTCGAACACGACGCGCCGCCCCTCGGTGACCCGCAGGCCGGTCGGCGACTCGACCATGTAGAGCACCCCGATGCGGCGCTTGGCCTTCCGCACCGACGCGGTCTCGATCAGGTACTCGACGTCGACCTTGCGCTGGTGATCGGTCAGGTGCCAGACGCCGCAGGCCCGCGCCGGCCGCGCGAATGCCACCAGCGCGAGGCCCATCATCACCGCGAGCGCGATCCACCGGGTAGCCCTCATCCCTCAACGGTAAGCGCCTCCGGCGCGCGCGCAAGCACCGCGATGCTACGGTCCCGGCCGATGGCTCGCCTCGCCGCGCTTCTGACCCTCGCCCTCGCCGCCTGCGGCCCTGCGCACCCGACGCCGGCCGCGCCACCCCCGCCGCCGCCGCTCAGCGCCGCCGACACCGCGCTCGCCGCGCAGCTCGACACCGCCGCCCAGGCCGTGCTCGCCGCGCGGCCGTACGCCGGCCTCTCGGTCGCGGTCCTGCGCCACGGCACGGTGATCTTCGCCCGCGGCTACGGTCAGGCCGATCGCGCGGCGAAGACGCCGGCCGCCGCCGATACGATCTACCGCTACGCCTCGATCTCGAAGTCGTTCACCGCGGCGGCGATCCTCGAGCTCGCGCGCCAGGGCAAGCTCGCGATCGACGATCCGGTCACGCGCTACGTGCCCGACACCGAGACCCACGGCAAGACGATCACGCTCCGCCAGCTGCTCGGCCACACGTCGGGCATCAAGGACTACACCGAGATCGACGCCTTCGTGAAGCACATGGCCGAGCCGATGAGCCGCGCCGCGCTCGTGGATCTGTTCGACGCCGAGCCGCTGAACTTCGAGCCCGGCAGCCGCTGGTCGTACTCGAACTCGGGCTACTACCTGCTCGGCCTCGTGATCGAGAAGGTGACCGGCGAGCCCTACGCCGATGCGGTCAAGCGCCTGGTGATCACGCCGGCCGGCCTGCCCGACACCGCCTACTGCCCGCAGACCATGACCGGCGCGCGCGAGGCGCGACCGTACCGCACCGTCGACGGCGCCCTGACCGATGCCACGGCGATCGACATGGCCCATCCCTACGCCGCCGGCTCGCTGTGCGGCACCGCGCCGGATCTCGTCCACTGGCTCGACGCCCTCGCCAACCATCGCGGCGTCGACGCAGGCCTCTGGCCGCAGATGATCACGCCGGTCACGCTCACCGATGGCACGCACTTCAACTACGGCATGGGCCTGCAGGTCAGCCAGTGGAAGGGCCACCGCCGCGTCGGTCACAACGGCGGCATCAACGGCTTCGGTTCGCAGATGGATGACTACCCCGACGACGATCTCGTCATCGCGGCGATCGACAACGACGAGTCGAGCCTCGCGACCGAGGTCGCCGAGCGCCTCGCGCGGGTCGCGCTCGCCATCCCCGAGGACAAGCTCCTCGATCTGCCGATCAGCGCCGCCGACGGCCCGCGCTACGTCGGCACCTTCGATTTTCCCGAGGCCCAGATCAAGCTCGCGATCCGCTTCGAGAACGGCGTGCTCGAGGCCGGCAACCTCGACCCCCAGGGGCAGGTCGGCCGGTGGCTGCGGCTCCGGTCGCAGGGCGAACGCGTGTTCGAGATCCCCGAGGTCCAGGCCCGCCTGACGTTCGTCGTCGAGGGCGACCGCGCCACCGCGCTCGACGTCGAGCAGAGCGCCGCCACGCTCCACGGCACGCGCGTGCCGTGACTCAGATCGTCGGGGTGATCACGATCTCCGGCTGCAGCCCCGAGGCCGCGAACGGCGAGCCGCTCACCGGCGCCGCGGTGCCGGCGTCGGGATCGATCGCGAACGCCGCGATCGATCCGTTGTCGCTGCCGACGTAGGCGACGCGACCCGAGCGATCGACCGCGATCGAGTACGGCGCCGAGCCGGCGGCGAACGGCGACCCGGTGAAGGCGGTCAGCGCCCCGGTGGTCGCATCGACGCGGTACGCGAGGAAGGTCTGATCGACGGGGTTCGTGGTCGCGAACAGGGTCGCGCCGTCCGGAGCGATCGCGAGGTTGAGCGCGGACGGATCGCCGTGCACGTCGGCGGCGAACGGCGAGCCGGGCAGCGCGGTCAGCGCGCCGCTTTCGGGATCGATCGCGAAGCCGTTCAGGTTGCCGCCGGTGTTGTAGAGGAACTTGCCACCTGGGTGGATCATGATCGCCCCCGAGAACACCTTGGTCGCGCCGAATGGCGATCCCTCGATCTCGGTCAGCGCGCCGGTCGCGTCGTCGAGCGCGTAGCCGCGGATGCCCTCGACGCTCGACGCATAGACGAACCGGCCGCCGGGCTCGACCGCGATGAAGCTCGCGCCGGTGGCGGTGGTGGCCGCGGGCAGCGCGGTGAGCACGCCCGTCGCCGGATCGATGCGATAGACGCGGATCGCCGCCTCGCCTGCGTGGCCCACGAACACGAACCGCCCCTCCGGATCGACGGTCAGGTTGGTCGGCATGTCGCCGGTCGCGGGCGGGGTGTCGGAGACCGGCACGAGCGATCCGTCGGCCTGCGTGCGATAGCCGCGAACTTCGGCGGCGTTCAGCGCGACCGCATAGACGAACGCGCCGCCCGGATCGGCGGCGATCGCGTAGAGCTGGTCGCCGGCATCGATGGTCTGCCCGGGCAGCGCCTGGAGGGCGCCGGTCGCGGGATCGATCGCGTACGACAGGATCCCCCCGAGGAACATCGCGACGTAGGCGTGGCCCGACGCGGCGATGGGCCCGGCCGGCGCATCGGGCCGCGCATCCGCCGCGGACGGCGCGTCGACGGGGTCAGGCCCGTGACCATCCGGGATGGCGGGCGTGCCACCGCCGCAGGCCGTGAGGGCAACGACCAGCAGCGACGCGATGCGGCGACGGAACAAGCGGGAACTCGAGGGCGACATGCTTCCAGGAGCACCATGCGGCGCGAAGTCGCACGCGACAAGACCCGCCCGTAGGGTGAGATCACGCCAGCGGGCGGGGCAATCGCGCCAGCTACGGCGTGCGGACGCGATCGATCAGCGCGGCATCCGCGCCGAGCCGGCGCAGCGCATCGACGATCGCCGCGCGCTTGCCGGCATCCGCGAGGTCCGCGTCGGTCGCGCCGATCAGCAGCTCCTCGGCCACGCGATCGCGCTCGAGGCCATCGAGGATGCGGGCCGCCGGATCAGTCGGCGGATCGCCAGCCGCGCCCTCGTCGAAGCTCGCCACGGCGGTCACGCCGGCGCTGGTCGCGCGCCAGAACTGGACGCGCGCGCCCTCGACGGTCCGGGCGAGGCTGTCGTCGGTCATGTCGAGCTCGCCGACCGCGTCGCGCGCGACCCAGCCGAGCTCGGCGGCGCCGGCGCGATCGCCCGTGACCACGCCATCGACCGCCGCGATCAGCCGCGGGCCCGGCGCGAGCGCGAGCGCGGTGACCGCGCCGCCGGCGATCGCGAACTTCGCGTCGACCGCGCCGACCGCGCCCTCGGCGCCCGGGCCCTCTCCGCTGACGTCGCTCGCGGTCGTCTGATCGCGCGGGCCATCCCACGCCGAGGTGCCGCCCGCGATCAGCGTGACGCGATCGCCGATCATCGCGAACAGCCCCTGGCGCTCGAGCTCGGCGATGCCCTTCACCGGTCGCTGCCAGGTCGCGAGCCAGTAGCTGGCCACGGCGCCGACGCAGCTCGCGCGGATCGCCAGCTCCACCGGCGCCTGCGCCTTGCACGCACCGCCGCAGGCGTGACCGGCGATGTGCTCGTGATCATGCGCCGCGATCCAGCGCGCGAGGGTGGGCACCAGGATCGCGCGCTCGCCTGCCATCGCGGCGGGGCACGGCACCTCGCCGAGCGCGCCGGAGATCGCGGCGCCGAGCTTGTGCGCGACCGCCGCCGCCGCCGCGCCCTGCTCGGCGGGCGTGCGCCCGGACCGATCGTCCTCGCGCCGCGCGACGAAGTCCTCGATCGCCTCGCGCGGCGTCGTCGGGCGCGCGCGGGCGACCAGCGCCGCGCGGGTCGCGGTCGGCACGTCGAGCAGCGCGAGATCGCGATCGAGCTCGTCGCGATCCGGCGCGTCCGGGCGATCGATCAGCGCACCGGCGATCGCGCGCGCCCGCACGTGGCGCTGCACCCGCTCGGCCGCGGGACAGCTGGCCCACGGCGCCGGCCCGGTCACGCAGCGAAACGCCGCGCGTACGTCAAGGCCGCCCAGCGCCAGCACCACGCCGGGCTCGGGCGACGGCAGCGTCGCCACCGCGAGCGCGCCATCGTGGGTCCCGACCGCGACCGGCCCGGCCTTGCCCGGCACCAGCACGGTGTAGCTCGATCGCGCGTTGCCCTCGTGGACGTTGCGCGCGATCAGCGGCTCGCGCGCGCCATCGCCGTCGAGGTCGGCGATCACCAGCGTGTCGTGCGAGGTGTGGAGATCGTACTCGTCGGTGTAGTCCTCGACCGCCATCCCCGAGGTCGCGGCGAGCGTGTCGATCTGCGCGCCGCGCACCCGCACGGTCCACCACCAGCCGGTGCGCCGCCCGCGCCCGACCAGATCGGCGTGCACGTCGACGATCACGCCGCCGGGATCATCGCAGCCGACCCGCAGGTCGGGGCCATCGAGCACGAACCGCTGACCGGGGTGCGTGCGCAGCGCCCAGCGGGTGATCGCGGTGGCCAGCGCGGCGCGCGCGGCCGGCGCCGGTCGCGTGCACGGCCCGAGCGCGGGCAGCGCACCGTCCTCGTCGTCGAGGGGTGGCGCCTCGGCGGTCAGCGCCGCAAGCCGGGCGCGTGCCAGCGCCACGACCTCGCCGCGCAGCTGCGGGTCGGCCCCGGCGTCGGACACGCCCGCGTCGTCCTCGACCGCGACCGGCGCGCCGCCGGGCTCGGCCCCGCGCCCGCACGCCGCGCACACCCCCATCGCGATCAGCGCGGTTCGCATCTGCGATCAACGCTCGCCGATCCGCGGCGATTCCGCCACCGCCAGGAGCCTCACACGCGGTGCGGCGTCCGCCGTCGTCGGCTCATAGCTCGAAGTGAAAGCCCTGGCGCGTCAGCTTCTCGTACTTCTTGCGATCGAACCGGTACAGGCGGGCCGCGCGGTGCCGCACGTTCTGCTCGACCTCGTCGGTCTCGACCACGAGATCCATCGACAGCAGCTTCTTGCGGAAGTTGCGCTTGTCGAGCTCGGTGCCGAGGATGATCTCGTACAGCCGCTGCAGCTGCGTGAGCGTGAACCGCGGCGGCAGCAGCTCGAACCCGATCGGCGCGTAGCGGACCTTGCCCTGCAGGCGCTGGTGCGCGACCTCGATGATGTGGCGGTGATCGAACGCCAGGGTCGGCAGGTGATCGAGCGCGAACCAGGCCACGCCCTCGGCGTCGGTCGCCGCGCGGATCTTGTGATCGCCGAGCTTGACCAGCGCGTAGTACGCGACAGTCACCACGCGGCCGCGCGGGTCGCGCTCGA
>JAIOQA010000067.1 GCA_021413675.1 Deltaproteobacteria bacterium
GGGCCTGACGGCGACGCGCGACGCGCCACACGCCAAGGACCGTGAGCAGCAAGACGAAGAAAGCGATCACGCCGATACGCATCGAGACCACCGCGACGTACGCGTGGCTCTTGGGCTCGTAGTGGAAGCAGTTGTTCACGAAGCCGGCGGTGGTCGAGGTCTCGGAGAGACCGGCCAGGATGATCGACCCGCGCATGAGATCGGCCGGGTAATCCAGGCCGCCCACGTAGCGGGTCACCTTGCCACGCGACGAGGCGAAGATGAGGACCGCCGGATGTGCCCACTCCTTGCGGTCGGGCACGTACTTGTAGCCGAAGCCGACCGCGGCGGCCGCGGCGCGGATCGAGTTGTCATCGCCGAGCCGGCGCGACACCAGGAACGTCCATCCGGCAGCGGCCTCGGCGCGCTGCGCCTCGGGCAACCGGGCCAGGTACTTCGCGCGGGTCTCGGCGACGCGCGCCGGTGACTCGCGAGGCTCGAGATCGATCGTCACCAGGCGGAAGGTCTTCCCGACCTCGAACGACGACTCCAGCGTCGGCAGCGCCGTGACTAGCGCCGAGAGCTGCTGGCTGCACAGCATCGGGCAGTCGCTGTAGTTGAACGTGACGATGACCGGCAGATCGTCGCGGAAGTACTGACCGAGCGTGACGTCCTTGCCGTCCTGATCGCGGAACGGCAGGTCGAGCGGCAGCTGCGCGCCGAGCTTCTCGGTCAGGCCGATGCCCTCGAACGCCTTCGGCGCCTGCGGCACGTAGTCCTGCGCCTTGTCGGGATCGACCGCGCCTTCGCCATCGTGCGCGCGCGCCGGCGCGGCCCCGAGCGCCAGGACCAGCGTCAGGCCAACAGTGCTCGCCAGCGCGAGCGCCGTCTCTTTCGTTCTAGTGGCCACTGCCCCCCGCGGCCGGAGCGGCCGGAGCAGGCGCGGCCGGAGCCGGTGCCGGAGCGGCCGCACCCGAGCCCGCGGCCGGAGCCGTCGAACCCGAGCCCGCGGCCGGAGCCGCCGAGCCGGAACCCGAGCCCGCGGCCGGAGCCGCCGAGCCGGAACCCGAACCCGCGGCCGGAGCCGCCGAGCCGGAACCCGCGGCCGGGTCCACCGTGCCCGAGCCCGCCGCCGGATCCGCCGGAGGCGGAACCGCGTCGAGCTTCTGCGGGCGGCCGAAGATCGGCTTGACGGTCGCCTTGTCGGCCTTGCCGATCGACGGGACCAGGTTCGCCGCGTCGGTCTTCGCATCCGCGACGACGAGATCCATCGCGTGCTCGATGCCGATGCGGAACGTGTCCGGCTTGCCCTCGGCCGGCGCGTTGTGCGCGACCTGGGTGATGTTGTTGAACTGCGTCGCCTTCAGCGACTTCACCTCGGAGTCCTGGCCGCCGTAGTCGGCCATGGTGGTGATCTCGGCGCTGTCGTTCATGTAGAACGCCTGGAGCAGGACGATCGACACGTAGATCAGCACCGCGCCGCACACGCCGATGACGACGATGCCGACGAGGTTGAGCCGATCCGCGTTCTTCTTGGCGGCTTCCATGGCAGGCCTCAGTAGTTCTCGTGCGCGACGCTCGCGCCGAGGTTGGGATCCTTCACCGGGATCAGGTTGCCCTTCAGGCCGCGACCGATGCCGGCGATGAACAGCGCGATGAGCGCGAACCAGGTCGTGATGTCGACGGGGCTGAAGTTGACGTTGTTCTCGCCGACCGGGCCCGTGAGCGGGCCGGTGACCAGGTGCGCCGCGCCGTGCGCCTCGGCACCCCAGTGGTAGTTCGGCATCACGTTCCAGTAGAGATCCAGCCAGTGGAAGCAGAGCTGCCAGACGCAGAACACCGCGAACAGGGGCAGGATGCGCTTCGACCAGCGCGACATCAGGAGCACGAACGGGATGAGCCACTGGCCGAAGGTCAGGACGATGCTGACCCACTTCCAGCCCTCGCCGAACATCCGGTAGTTGTAGAACACCGTCTCCTCGGCGACGTTCGCGTACCAGATGAGCATGAACTGCGAGAACGCGGTGTAGGCCCAGAAGAACGTGAACGCGAAGACCATCTTGCCGAGGTCGTGATAGTGCTCGGTCGTGATCGAGCGCTGCAGGCGCCCGGTCCGCTGCAGGATCATCGACAGCAGCGCGATCGACGCGTAGCCGGCGATCATCGCGCCACCGAAGTAGTTCACGCCGTAGATGGTCGACCACCACTGCGGCGCGAGCGTCATCAGGAAGTCGAACGCGGCGTAGCAGATCGTCAGCGCGAAGATGATGACCGCGGGCGCCGAGAAGAACTGCATCTGCTTCGACAGCGCCAGGTCACCGGTCTCGTCCTGCTTGCGCGAGCGGACCGTGAAGTAGCGCGCCAGGCCGATCCAGGCCGCGAAGTAGATGACGTAGCGGACCGCGAAGAACGCCGGCGACAGCCAGGTGTGCTTCGAGGCCGAGACGTGCTCGGCGTGGTCGAAGCCCTTGTTGGCCCACCAGTAGATGTCGTCGCGACCGGCGAGCAGCGGGATGATGATGACCAGGCCGCCGATCGCGATGATCGGGAACGTGCCGGCCAGGATCTCGGCGACGCGGCGGGTGCTGGTGCTCCACTTCGCCTTCACCAGGTGGTGGATGAGGACGTAGAGCAGCGCGCCCAGCGCGATGCTGAGGATGAAGGTCCAGCCGATGAGGTAGCCGTAGAAGAACCGGCTGTGGCCGGTGCCATCGGCGGTGTGGCCCGCCGCGCTCCCCGAGAGGAGCCACGACAGCGCGGTCAGCACGACGAACCCGACCAGGCCGCCGGTGACGACCTTCTGGCCCATCTTGCCGGCCTTGTACTTCTCGTCCGGGTGCAGCGAGGCCTCGTGTGCGGCGCTCATGGCGTGGCTCCCATCGCGGCGGACCGCTCAGCGTCGGTCAGGTCCGTGCCCGCGGCAAAC
Organism: Deltaproteobacteria bacterium; assembly: GCA_021413675.1. Taxonomy (GTDB): domain Bacteria; phylum Myxococcota_A; class Polyangia; order Haliangiales; family Haliangiaceae; genus JAIOQA01. The sequence goes on from JAIOQA010000067.1 coordinate 2,906, forward strand.
TGGCTGCGCTCGAGAGCGCGAACGTAGGCGACGATGGCCCAGCGATCCGCGACCGGAATCTGCGCGCCGTAGCCCATCATGGTGTTGTTGCCGTTGGAGATCGTGTTGAACAGCTGGCCGTTGGGCTGGGTGATGACGCCCGCGCCCGGATCGACCAGGTTGCGCGGCAGGATGCCCTGGCCGATCTTCTGGCTGCGGACCGCGACCATGCCGGCGCCGCGACCGTCCACGCCGTGGCACGGCGAGCAGTAGATCTCGTAGCGCTGCTTGCCGCGGCGGAGCAGGTCACGCGACACCTCGACGCTCGTCGGGAAGCTCGTGATCCACGCGCCGTTCTCCAGGCCCTGGGCGTACGACGTGTCGTCGTTCAGCCAGCCGCGCGGGATCGTGCCGCTGATCTCGCCGCGGTTCGAGCGACCGTCGGCGAAGAGGTCGTTGTACTGGTCCGACTTCACCTTCGCCTGGAAATCCATGTCCCCGAAGATGTGGTAGTGCGGGTCCTTCGAGTGGCTCGCGCGCGCCTTGTAGACCAGGGCGAACGGGACCAGCGCGAGGGCGGTCGTGCAGATGATGACGCCGTAGATGAACATCGGCATCTTGGTGTTGGCCGGGCTGGCGTCGAGGTAGCACTCCTCGACTGCGATCGCGCCCGCCGACTCGAGCAGCTTCTTGGTCTCGACCGCGTCGAAGCGGCCGTCCTTGGCCTCGATGCCGAGCATGAAGCCGTCATCGGTGACCTTGGTGAAGCGATCGAGGCGGAAGAACGGGTGCCAGACCTGGGGCAGCTTGTTGAGAATCCACATCCCGAAGAAGGTCGTGAAGACCGACAGGAGGATGGTGGTCTCGAAGCCGATGGGCACGTTGGCCGGGATGCTCCAGACCGGCTTGCCCGCGACGTTCCACTGCCACGCCGAGGCGTTGCAGTACCACTGCAGCAGGAAGCCGAGGAACGTGCCGGTGATGCCGCCACAGAACACCAGCACCGGGAGGATGGTGCGCTTGATGCCCATCGCCTCGTCGATGCCGTGCACCGGGAACGGGCTGTAGCAGTCGAAGTCGCCGTAGCCGGCGTCCTTGACCTTGCGGGCCGCCTTGACGAGCGCGCCGGGGCTGTCGAACTCGGCGAGGACGCCGTAGAGCTCACCCTCGTCGCTGTTGGACGACGCGCGAGCGCCGTCGTGACCGGATGTAGATCCGGTCGCGGGCGAGGTCTCCCCGGCGTGAGCCGAGGTCGCCTCGTCGTGATCGTTGTTCTCGTTGGTCTCCATCGTCATGTCCTTGGGGAGCCGATGGGCCTCAGTGGTCCTTACCCGCGTGCGCCTCGGGCAAGGTGTTCTTCACCTCGGAGATGGCGACCGCCGGCAGGAAGCGGATGAAGAGCAGGAACAGGGTGAGGAACAAGCCCATGGTGCCGATGAAGACACCCACGTCGTACTTGGTCGGCCAGTAGTACGACCACGACGACGGCAGGAACTGGCGCGAGAGCGACGTCGCGATGATGACGAAGCGCTCGAACCACATGCCGACGTTGATGAGCAGGCAGAGGACGATGATGATCCACGGGTTGGTCCGGCACTTCTTGAACCAGAAGAACTGCGGGACGATCACGTTGCAGGTCACCATCGACAGCCACGACCACCAGAACGGACCGGTCGAGCGGTTGATGAAGGTGAACTGCTCGTACTCGCTACCCGAGTACCAGGCGATGAAGAACTCCACCGAGTAGGCGAAGCCGACCATCATGCCGGTGGCCAGGGTCACCTTGCACATGGCCTCGATGTGCTCGGCCTTGATGATGTGCTTGAGCCCGAACAGGTAGCGGGCCGGGATCATGAGCGTCATCACCATCGCGAAGCCGGAGAAGATGGCGCCGGCGACGAAGTACGGCGGGAAGATGGTGGTGTGCCAGCCGGGGTTCAGCGAGGTCGCGAAGTCGAACGACACGACCGAGTGGACCGAGAGGACCAGCGGGGTCGAGAGCGCCGCGAGGATCAGGTAGGCGCGCTCGTAGCGGTGCCACTGGCGAGCCGAGCCGCGCCAGCCCAGCGCGAGCACGCCGTAGATGGCCTGCTTGAGCTTGGTCTTGCTGCGGTCGCGGAAGGTCGCGAGGTCGGGGACGAGGCCCATGTACCAGAACAGGATCGAGGTGGTCGCGTAGGTCGAGATCGCGAACACGTCCCACATGAGCGGCGACCGGAACTGCGGCCACATCTGCATGTCGTTCGGGTGCGGGATCATCCACCACGCCAGCCACGGGCGACCGGTGTGGATGATGGGGAAGATGCCCGCGCACATGACGGCGAAGATCGTCATCGCCTCGGCAGCGCGGTTGATGCTGGTGCGCCACTGCTGACGCATCAGATAGAGGATCGCGGAGATCAGCGTGCCGGCGTGACCGATGCCGATCCACCAGACGAAGTTGGTGATATCCCAGGCCCAACCGACCGAGTTGTTGTTACCCCAGGCGCCGATACCGGTCATCACCACGTGGTAGATGCAGTAGGCGCCGATGCTGGCGAGGACGAGCGCCACGCCGAGGGCGATGAACCATGCCTTGGGCATGGTCGGACGCTCGGCGAGGTTCGCGACGTCCCGGCTTACCGCGCGGAACGCCGCGCGCGGATCGCCATGCGGCGCCGCGTGCTCGTCGTGAGAAGTGGCTTCGGCAGTGCTCATGTCAGGCCAGCTTCGGGTTGGGGTTGCGGACGCGAGCCAGGTACTGGGTACGCGGCTTGGTGTTGAGCTCGCCGAGGAGCGAGTAGGCGCGACGGTCCTTGTGGAACTTCGTCACCCACGCCTTCGGGTCGTTGAGGTCGCCGAAGACGATCGCCTGCGTCGGGCACGCATCCTGGCAGGCGGTCGTGATCTCGCCGTCCTGGACGCTGCGCTTCTCGTTCTTCGCCTTGATCTTCTTGTTCTGGATCCGCTGCACGCAGTACGTGCACTTCTCCATCACGCCGCGCATGCGCACGGTGACCTCGGGGTTCATGACGAGCTTGCGGACCCGGTTGCGCGCTTCCTTGAACTCCGCGTTCCAGTCGAGGAAGTTGAAGCGGCGCACGCGGTACGGGCAGTTGTTGAGGCAGTACCGCGTACCGACGCAGCGGTTGTAGACCATGTCGTTCAGGCCCTCGCTGCTGTGCAGCGTGGCGCCGACCGGGCAGACCTGCTCGCAGGGCGCGTTCTCGCACTGCTGGCAACCGACGGGCTGGTTGACGATCTGCGGATCGTCGGGCGAGCCCTTGAAGTAGCGGTCGATGCGGATCCAGTGCATCTCGCGGTTGCGGACGACCTCCGCCTTACCGACGACCGGGATGTTGTTCTCGGACTGGCAGGCGACCATGCAGGCGTTGCACGACGTGCACGACCCGAGGTCGATCGCCATGCCCCACTTGTGGCCCTCGTAGGTGTGCTCCTGGAACAGCGAGGTGCCGCGATCCGGATCGGTCCAGAACTCGCTCTCCTCGTTCGCGTCCCAGGCGCGGCCTTCGGTGCCGTCGCGGTACTCGGTCTGGTCGACTTCCTTGACCAGGCGCGGGAGCCGCTCGGCGATGCCCTTGTCGCCGATGTCCTTGTCGAGGCCGCCGCGGATGTCCCAGTGCTCCTGGGTACCCGACAGCTGGTAGCTCGAGCCGGCGGTGACCTTGGCGCCCGACGCGAGGTCGAGTGCCGCCGAGGTGCGGAGCTTGTAGGTGTCGAAGCCGACCGGGGTCTTGCCGTCGCCGCCCTTGGAGCCGGCCTTGACGCGGCCGCCACCGAGGACGAGGCCGATCGTGCCGATCGCCTGGCCCGGCATGACGTAGCAGGCGAGCTCGAGCTTGCGGCCCTCGAGCTCGACCGTGATGAGCGAGTCGGTCTCGAGGCCGTACTCGGTCGCGGTGGCCGGGGCGACGATCGCGTAGTTGTCCCAGCAGACCTTCGTGAAGAAGTCCGGGGTCTCCTGGAGCCACGCGTTGTTCGCGAAGCGACCGTCCCAGGTGTTGCTCGAGTACTGGAAGACCACCTCGAGCGGCACCGGCTTGGCGGAGGTCCCGCGGCTACCGGCCTGCTGCGACGCGGTCAGCGTGACGACGGGCAGCTGCCCGACCTTCGCGCCGAGCGTCGGGAACGCGGTGCTGGCGACGAAGCCGTCGTGGACGGCCTTGCGCCAGGTCGCGCCCGAGCCCTCGACCGCGCCGCGGACCAGCTTCTCGCTGGTCTGCTCGTCGCCCATGACCAGCGCCATGAGCTCGAGCGCCGAGATGCCGCCGTAGAGCGGCAGGATCAGCGGCTGCGCGATGGTCCAGGTGCCGTCCCACGTGCGCGCGTCGCCCCACGACTCGAGGTAGTTCGCGCGCGGGACGTGCCAGGTGGTCTTCTCGCTGGTCTCGTCATCCCACTCGGAGAGGTGGACGCTGTTCTCGACCGAGGCGATCGCCGAGGCGAGATCGAGATCGTTGGGCGCGTCGTAGGCCGGGTTGCCACCGAGCACGAAGAGGTGCGAGACCGCCTTCGCCTTGATGTCGTTCGCCAGCTCGACGATCGCTTCCTTGTGGGTCAGGCGATCATCGCCGTCGTCGTAGTAGTCGACGGGGGCGCCGAGCGCCTCGTTGATTCGCGCGACCAGGGCGTGGACCACCGGCGGCTGCCGGCGACCGGCGATGACGACCGCCTTGCCGCGGTTCTGTCCGAGCTCCTCGACCAGGACGGTCAGGAACTTGGCGACCTTCGCCTCGTTGAGGAACTCTGCCGAGGGCGCGCCGCCCGACGACAGCTTGGCGTCGAGCGCCTGCGCGAACGGCAGGACCAGCTCGGCGCGCAGCGCGAGGCGGTGATCCGCCATCGCGCCGGTCGACGACCAGCTGCTCTCGACCGACCACAGCCGGTTCATCTTGCCGTCGCCGAGGCTCGAAGCCTCGGGACCGCGGCTGGCCTTCCAGTCGCGGCTGTAGCGCATCGCCGCCGGGTGCTCGACGAAGATGTCGCCGTCGAGGACGACGATCGTCTCGGCGCGGTCGAGGTGCGCGAACGCGCGCGCCGACTTGCCGAACGCGAGCTTGAGGCCCGCGCGCTCGTTGTCGAACGAGATCGGCTCCCACTCGGCCCACTTGGCGCCGGGGAAGTCGGTCAGGAACTTGCGGCGCAGCTGGGCGAGCGTCGGCGAGGACAGCGCCTCGGACAGGACGCGGACCTTGCTCGGGTCCTTCTTCATCGCCTCGCGGTTGGTCGCGAGCCACGCCTTGAACTCGTTGAAGTCAGCGCCCTTGCCGCGGTTCGACAGGCCGCGCGAGCGGTCCTGGTCGTACAGGTTGAGGACGCTGGCCTGCACGAACGCCGTCGAGCCGCCGTGGCGGTGGTCGGTGACCTTCGCATCGGCGCCGTCACCCGTGAACGGGTGGAACGGGTTGCCGTCGATCTTGATCGGCCGGCCCTCGTACGAGCCGACCAGCACCGGGTGGGCGACGCCCGCCAGCTCGAAGGTCGACGCGTACTGCAGCGTGGTGCCCGGGACCTGGTCCTCGGGGCGCCGCGACAGCGGGACGATCTCTTCACGCTCGTAGCGCTGGCAGCCCGGACCGGCCACGCCGGCCAGCGCCATGCTCGCGCCCATGAGGCGGAAGAAGTTGCGGCGCGACAGCGGATCCACCGTCTGCGTGTCGGCCGAGGGGGGGAACTCGTCGGTCGGCGCCGGGTTGACGGTCGCCAGCTCGCCGAGGCTCTTCCAGTAGGGATCGGTTATCGATGGCATGTCGAGCAATCCGTCGGCGGGTTGATCTTGTTCTGCTCACGGATCCGCGCGCCTTCGCCCGGCGCCGGCTCGTAGCCCATCGCGGTCACCTTCTCGGGATCGCGCAGGTTGGGCTCCGGGTTGCGGTGGCAACCCAGGCACCACTCCATCGTCAGCGGGGCGTGCTGGTAGACCTGGACCATCTGGTCGATCCGGCCGTGGCACGACTCGCATCCGACGCCGCGCGTGACATGCGCGGAGTGGTTGAAGTAGACGTAGTCGGGGAGGTCGTGAACGCGCACCCACTTGAGCGGCGCGTTCTCGAAGTACGCCTGCCGCACCGGCAGGAGCTTCTCCGACTCCTTCCAGACCGTCGCATGACAGTTCATGCAGGTCTGGGCCGGCGGGATGGCCGCCTTGGCTGCGCGATCTACCGTCGAGTGACAGTAGCGGCAGTCGAGACCGAGCTCACCCGCGTGCAGCGCATGGCTGTACGGGACCGGCTGGTCGGGTTGGTACCCGGTACGCAGCGTCGCTGCGTTCTGGGTGCATGACCACACCAGCGTCACCAGGTAGACCGGCGCGCCGAGTGCGAGTAGCGAGACCCACTTTTTCAGGGTCTCTGTCCATTGCGGGAAGATGAAGCGAGACATGTCGGGTTCCCTGTTCGAGAACGGTCGCGGCGCGGGTCGCGCGGCGGCGCCCTGTGTTCACCACACTGGTGGTGGGCAGTGCAAGGTTTGCTTCGTCCTTTTGCAGTCCTGGCGCCGTGATGACCGGCGGGGATCGGCGAAGACCCGTCGGATTCTGCGATGCTGGTAATCGCAGAGTCGGTGGGTCGTTTGCCTGCGGCATTTTGTTCGCGTCTGCGCAGGAGCTGCACTGTGCGCGGCCACAATGCCGGTCGCGCGACAAATGACCGCAGCCTCGGACAGGGTCTGGAGCGACCTCACCGCGATTTCTGCGTGGTCGGGCCGCAGCATTGTCGCGGCGGGGGAAAAGGAGGACGCTCGAGGCATGCCGGATGACCGGGAGCCGATGGAGGTCGAGGCCGCCGAGGTCGAGCGGGTCGCGGCGGCGCCGGTCGCGCACCCCGACGACGACCTGCCGGTGGTCGCGCGATTGATGGTGGAGATCCGCAGCGATGGCCGCCGCACTGTGGCGCGCGGCGCGGTCGAGAACACCGCGACCGGCGAGCGGGTCGCGATCGAGGCGCGCGGCGATTCGCCGATCCAGCTGGCGATGGCGCTGGCGAAGAGCCTGTGGCAGCCGGTGCTGGGCGCGCGCTCGGTGGTGCGCGGGCTGCTCGGGCGCAAGAAGCGCTGACGCGCTACCGGCTGACGCGCTACCGGAAGAGCGTCATCGGGAGCTGCCAGATGCGGCGCTCGAGATCGCGGCGCCAGGCGGCGAGCGCCGCGGGATCGCCGGCCGCGATGGCCTCGCGCGTGACGCCCCGCGGCGCAGGCGCCACGGCGTCGAGGTAGGTGAACGCGCGGTCCCGCGCGCCCGGGACCGCGAGCAGGTTCCACAGCGTGATCGCGTCGGGAGCCTCGGCCA
>JAIOQA010000363.1 GCA_021413675.1 Deltaproteobacteria bacterium
CGCCCGCGACCGCCGCGGGCACCAGCGCGCCCGCCGGCAAGCGCGCGGCGAGCCGCTCGCGGATGCGCGCGGTGTCGTCGGGGCTCGGGCCGAGCCCGCGGCGCGCGCCATCGATGAGCGCCGCCGCGCCAGGCGACAGCCAGCTCATGGCCGACCTCCCGGCATGCGGCGCGCGAGCGCGGCCTCGAACCGCTGCCGCGCGATGCGCAGCCGCGAGTAGACGGTGTTGAGCGGCACGCCGAGCACCTGCGCGACGTCGGGCGCAGACAGCTGCTCGACCTCCATCAGCACGAACACCTCGCGGCGATCATCGTCGAGCTCGGCGAGGATCTCGCCGAGCAGGCGCGCGGCCTGGTTGTGCTCGACGATCTCGAACGGCGAGCGCCCGGGCGCCTCGAGCTGATCGGAGATCTCGTCCTGCCGGGTCTGGTTGCGCTGATCGCGGCGGCGGTGATCGCTGGCCACGCGCCGCGCGATGCCATAGAGCCACGTGGTCAGGGCCGAGCGCGCCTCGAACTCGGCGAGCCGGCGGTGCACGACGACGAAGACGTCCTGGACCGCGTCGTCCATGCGGTCGTCGGGCACGCCGAGCGCGCGCAGCGCGCGCCACACCATCGCCGCGTGCTGATCGTAGATCTCGGCGAGGGTGAGCGTGGTGCCGGTCGACACCGCCGGCGCGCCGGGCGTGCTCGCGCCGAGGTCCTCGAGGTCGTCCGGGTCCGCGAGGTCGTCGTCGAGGTCGTCGGGGGCCGCCTCGATCACGACCGGCGCGGGCGAGGTCCCGCGGGCTCGCACCACCGGCGCCGACGCCTCGCGCGCGCGCGCCTGCGACGGCACGGGCGGTGGCAGGGCGCGAGTCCGGGGCTGCATACATCGAGGTTAGTGGAGTGGCGCCGCCCGATCCGTCACGAACATCGCGTCTCGACACGGCAAGCAGTGGCAGTCGCCCAGGCGATCCAGAATCGCCAATCATCGCGATCGGTTGCGCGTCGGGGTCCGCACCGAGGTTCGCGCGGTGGACCTGCGTGGACCGCCCGGTTCAGCCTGGTCCAGCCCGCGTCCCGCCAAGGCCGCGTCCACACAGGCGGCGCGACTGGCGCGCGCCTTGCGAGACGCGCCGGCATGCGCCTGTCTCCGATCGCCATGACGCTCGCGCTCCTCTCCGGGTGTGTCGTCAACGGCACGCCGTTCGCCGGGTCGAAGCCCGTGGCGAACGGCGCGACCTCCGCCGGGCCCGCCGATGGCGCCGCCGCCGCCGCCGATCCCGGGGCGTGCTTCGCCGGCGTCTGGAAGGGCGGGGGCGACGACGCCAACATGCGTCACCTCGGCTTCGAGCTCACGCTGGCGCAGCACGGCGCGGCACTCGAGGGCGACTTCGCGTTCCGGTTCGAGGGCGGCATCGAGGGCAGCGAGCTGGTCACCGGCACCGCCGACTGCGCGAAGGGCACCGCGGAGCTGCACGGCACCGCCGCCACCGGCCCCGCGCCGGTCGCGGTCTACGCGCTGACGCGGCAGCCCGACAAGCCGCTCACGGAGGGCGTCGAGAAGTCGTTCGCGGCGTCGTGGACGTGCGGCGACACGTGCGTGGCCGGCACGCTCAGCGGCTATCGCCAGGAGCCTTGAGCAGGCCCGAGGCCAGGCGTCAGCGCAGCCGGATCTCGAGCCCGATCATCGCGCGGCCGGCGATCGACGACGGCACGAACACCTCGGTGCCGTCGTCGAGCACGAAGCGCGGTCGCACCAGCGCGCCGATCCCCTCGACGGCGCCGACCAGCGACGTGCGGTCGGTGAGCGCGATCGTCCGCGACACCGTGAGGTCGGCCGCGAACCACGCGCGCACCGTGGGCGCCCCATCGACGAGGCCGACCGGATCACCGCGCATCCCGCCGAGCTCGAGCCCGGCGCACAGCCAGACCCCGGCGAGCGCGCGGCGACAGCCCGCGAGCTGCCCCGCGAGCAACCCGACGTCGAGGCCGACCTCGGTGTCGGCGATCCGCGCGAACCGCGCGGGCATCCAGATCGCGCCGATCCGCGCGCCCCACGGGCCGACCGCGAACCCGGCGCCGAGCCCGGCGCCCAGCGCGCCCAGCGGCACGGTGCCGAGATCGCCGAACGCCGCGCCGCGCACATACGCCGTGAGCGGCGCCGGCGGGTCCGGCGCGATCGTCGGCGCGACCACCGGCGGCGGTGGCGGCGGTGGTGGCGGGGTGGTGGCCGCGGCCGATTGCGCCGACAGCCCGAGC
>JAIOQA010000364.1 GCA_021413675.1 Deltaproteobacteria bacterium
TCGCGCGCGCCGGTCCAGTCGAAGCGCCCGGGGGCGAGCTCGTGCACGCCCCACGGCACGTAGGTCTCGACGAGCTTGAGGCCGAGCCCGGCGAGCGCGCGCAGCGCCTGCGGCCAGTCGCCGGGGGCGTGGCGCCAGTAGTGCATCGCGCCGCCGTAGAACGGCAGCGCGCGCGGACCCTCGGCGGTCTCGACTACGAGGCCGCGGGCGTCGAACCGGGTGCGTACACGTGTCTCCACGCGCGATCCTCCATGACGAAGCGACTGGGACCAATGGCGAGGGGGTGATCGAGCGGCATCGGGTGCGCGTCGCCCTGGCCGGCGGTCGCGTACTCGGGATCCCAGGGCAGGAGCAGCGCGAAGCCGGCGCCGGTCGGCGCGAGCCGCGGCATGATCGCGTGCGGCGCCTCGGCGCGGCGGCGCGTGATCGCGAGGACGTCGTCGATCGTGCGCGCGTCGGCGAGCTCCATGAACGTGCGGATCTGCGGCGGCGGCAGCGCCAGCTCGGCGACCCGGGCGAGGGCCTCGGCGGGCGTCACCCAGGCCTGATCGACGGTCTCCTGATCGTCGAAGCGCGGCTCCTGACCGGGCGGCATGACCGCGACGAAGAACTTGGCGCTGAACCGCTTGGGCTCGGCCGACGGCGTGATCCAGTGCGCGAAGTAGTGGAGCTGCTCGGGGGCGAAGTCGAGGCCGTGCTCGGCGAGCACCGCGGTCGCGGCCTCGCCGGCCAGCACCCGCGCGCGCAGCGGCGCGACCTCGGCGGGCGCGCGCTCGGCGAGCAGCACGCCGGCCTCCTCGAACAGCTCGCGCGCGGCGGTGCGGCGCGGATCGGTCTCGCCGGCATCGGCGGCGCCGCCCGGGAACACGAACGCGCCGCCCATGAACGCCACGCTCTTGCGCCGGCGCAGCAGGAACACCTCGAGGCCGCGCTCGGCGGCGTCGCGCAGCAGGATCACGGTGGCGGCGTCGCGCGGGGTCGGGAACACGAGCCCAGGTATACCGCCGTCAGCCCGGCGGCGCGCGATCAGCGCGGCCCGACGGTCTTCACCGGCACGCCGTCGCTCCACGCGCCCATGTCGAACGCCACCGCGGTCTGCCCGGAGATGACCGCGTCGAGCGCGGCCCAGTAGAAGCGGTAGTCGAGGGCGTTGGTGCGCGCGGTGCCGCCGAAGAGCTGCATGAGGAAGTCGGGCAGGACGCCGTCGTTCTCGATCGGCGCCATGTGATCCGCGGACAGGCCCTCGCCGGCGTGGGCGTCGGACCGCGCCTGGTAGACCGCGACGCTCGCCGCGTGCGTGAGCGCGTCGCGCAGCTCGAGCGCCTGCGCCGACGGCGCGATCGTGTCGCCATCGCCGGTCAGGACCACGACCGGCGCGGTCGTGGCGGCGGCGTCGGTGACGTAGTCGATCGGCACCAGCGCATCCCCCAGCAGATCGACCAGGAACGACGGCATCCCGGCGAACGCGTCGGTCGCGGGGTTGGCCAGCACGATCGCGCGCACCGGCGGCGCGGCCGGGCGCGATCGCCACACCGACGCGAGCAGCCCGCCGAGCGAGTGGCCGTAGAGGTACATCGCGCCGCGATCCGCGCGCGACCCGAGCCGATCGAGGCAGCGGTTGGTCGCCGCGATCGCGCGGTCGAGCATCAGGTTCTGATCGAAGTCGGACAGGATCCCGAGCAGCCCGCCCTTGTTGATCTGCGGGTACACGACGATGTAGCCCTCGCGCGTGAGGTGCTCGATGTGGCGGTCGTAGATATCCGGCGCCATGAGCGCGAAGCCGTGGAGGAAGATCACCACCGGCGCGCGGGTGCCCTCGGCGAGGGTGCGCGGCTGGTAGTACCAGCACCAGTCGCCGGCGCCGGGGTTGAACGGGTTGCCGTCGAACCGGGCGGTCGCCGGCGGGCTGATGTAGCCGGCGGAGGAACCGTAGCCGGTGGTCGCTTGACCCGGCGGCGTGACGGCGGCGCGGGCGGAGGACGCGAGACAGATCCCGATGGCGGCGATGGTGAACGCAAAAGCCTTCATGGCTCGACCCCTGGTTGAGCGTGGCCACGGGGAACCTGACGAGGCCACGCCGACACGGCGTGCGCCCCGGTTCCCCGACGCATGTGCGACCGCGAGCGGTGGCGCGCTTCACCCTCCGCGGACGCGAGAACGACGCTAGAGAAGGCGCTTCATTGTAGCAAGTAGAAAGTTCAACTTCCTACTTTGGCGGTAGCCAGCGTGAGCGACCTGACGCGCGAACGAGGTAGCGTGCGCGCGTGGTGATGCGCGTGCCGTTCATCGATCTGGCCAGCGAGCTCGCGCCGATGCGCGCCGAGATCGATCGCGCGATCGCGCGGGTGCTCGACAGCGGTGCGTTCATCGGCGGCGCCGAGGTCACCGGCTTCGAGCGCGCGCTGGCCGCGACCGTGGGCGCGCGCCACGCGATCGGCACCAGCTCGGGCACCGACGCGCTGCTCGCGATCCTGATGGCGCTCGAGGTCGGCCCCGGCACCGAGGTCGTGACCACGCCGTTCTCGTTCTTTGCCACCGCCGGCGCGGTCGCGCGGCTGGGCGCGCGCCTGGTGTTCGCCGACATCGACGACGACCTGGCTCTCGCGCGCGACACGGTGTCGCGCGCGCTCAGCGATCGCACCCGGGTCGTGCTGCCGGTGCACCTCTACGGCC
>JAIOQA010000365.1 GCA_021413675.1 Deltaproteobacteria bacterium
TTCACGCTCGACGAGCTCGCCTCGATCCAGCCGGGCTACATGGGCCCCGACGTGATGCACGTGAACGGCTGGGCCAAGGCCAAGATGAAGGACGGCGACTACAGCGAGAGCCGCGACGGCGCGCTCGTGGTCGGCGCGTTCAAGCACAAGCAGATGACTGGCGCGTGGACCCGCACGCTGGTCGGCCCGAAGGACGCGGGCAAGGTCGTCGGCTCGGGCACGTTCAAGAACGGCGCGGGCACGTGGACGACGGTGCGCGCCGACGGCACCCGGATGGCGACCGGCGGCTTCCGCCAGAGCCGCCCCGAGGGCACGTGGACGTTCTTCTATCGCAGCGGCCGCGTCGCCGCGATCGGCGCGATGCACAAGGGCCAGCGCGATGGCGAGTGGCGGTTCTTCTACGACGCCGACAAGCGCATCAAGCTCGCGACCGGCACGTTCGAGAAGGGCGAGACGGTCGGGCGCTGGAAGCACTTCGATCCCGCCGGCAAGCTGGTCGCGACCTCGACCGGCCGCGCCTGGGCCGAGAACATGGTGCTCGACGTCGAGCCCGGCACCGATGGCGTGCGCCGCACGCTGCACGAGGGCATGCCGGCCAGCAACACCCGCCTCGAGCTCCTGCGCCACGGCACGGATCGGCTCTACGTGCTCGACGGAGAGGAGCTGTTCGACGACGCGGGCAACCAGCTCATGAAGACCGCGACCGGCTGGCAGGCGCACGCCTGCGGCTGGCCCGCGAAGTACCAGCGCCTCGCCCGGGCCGGGGACGTCAGCAAGATGCACCTGGCCCTCGGTAACCGCATCATCCCGGGGCCGACGGAGGAGGCGCCGACCTGCCCGGGCGCGCCGACGCCGGTCGACGCGGCGCGGGCCGCGCGACTCGAGGCGCTCCTCGCCTCGGCCGTTCAGACGCGCGCGCCGATCCCGGTGGTCGAGCTCGCGGATCCGGTCCCCGCCGATCCCGACGCCGACACCGCGCCGCATCTCGACGACAGCGAGCCCAGCGATCCCCCGAAGCCGATCATCGTCGGGAACCCCGCCGACATGGCGAGCTACCTCGCCGACAACATGACCTGGTACTTCGAATGGCCGCACGTCGACGGGCCGTTCGTCGAGGTGTACGCGTCGCTACCCGGCTATCACTTCGGCTACGAGGACGGCGACGAGATCCAGTAGCGTCCGCGTGTCGGGCGCGGCCGCTGCAGCCCGCAGCGCCACGCGCGTGCCATGCTGAGGCGGCCAGCGATGGGCCCTCCGAGCGACGCGACGCTGTCCCACGATCCGGCCGCCTACGGCGACGGCAGCCCCGCGGTCGCCGAGGTCGTCGATCCGGCCGTGCTGCCGCCGGGCACCGTGATCGACCGCTACGAGATCGTGGCGCTCGCCGGCCGCGGCGCGATGGGGATCGTCTACCGCGCCCGCGACACCGCGCTCGATCGCGAGGTCGCGCTCAAGCTGGTCCTGGTGCCGGCCGGCGGCCTCGACGAGGCGCGGGCGCGGCTGCGCCGTGAATCACAGGCGATGGCGCGCATCGACGATCCCGCGGTCGTGCGGGTCTACGACGTCGGCGCCGCTGGCGATCACCTGTTCGTCGCGATGGAGTTGATGACCGGCGGCACGCTGCGCGCGTGGATCGCCCAGCGTCGATCGTGGCGCGAGGTCGTGGGGATGATGGTGCACGCGGGGCGCGGCCTGGCCGCGGCGCACGCGGCGGGCCTGGTCCACCGCGACTTCAAGCCGGCGAACGTGCTGCTCGACCGGACCGGTCGGGCGCGGGTGAGCGACTTCGGGTTGGCGCGCACGTTCGAGGTCGATCGCGACGAGGTGACCGCGCCGACGGCAGTCGGCACCGCCGCGGACGCGGTGTCGCAGGCCCTCACCGTGACCGGCGCGGTCGTCGGGACGATCGCGTACATGGCGCCGGAGCAGATGCGCGGTCGGGCGGTCGACGCGCGCGCCGATCAGTTCGCGTTCTGCGTGACCGCGTGGGAGGCGCTGCACGGCACACGGCCCTTCGACACCGCGGCGCGCGGCCTGCGAGACCTGCCGGTGCTGCTCGACGCGATCGACGCCGGTCGGATCCTGCGGCCCTCGGAGGCGCGCGCCGCACCCGCACGGGTGCGCGAGCTCCTCGTGCGCGGCCTGGCGGCGGACCCGGCGCGCCGGTGGCCCAGCCTCGGCGCGCTGCTCGATGCCCTCGAGCGCGCGGCCACTCGCCGCGTCGCGCCAGTGCTGGTCGGCGCCGCGATCGCCGCGACTGCCGCCGTGGGCATCGCGGTCGCGGCCGGGCGCGGGAGCGACGATGCGCCCGCGCGCGGCGAGCCGGTCGCGCCGCCCGGGACCGGCGCGGTCGCCCTGGTGGCGGGGGGCGCGCCGCTGGTCGTGGGTCCGCCGGGCGAGCCGGTGCCCGAGCTGGCGATGGCCGCGGATGGCGCGCGTCTGATGCAGGTCGTCGATGGCGCGATCTCGATCCACGAGCGCGACGGCGGTGCCGCCACGACCGTGCCGGTGCCGGTCGTCGGCGCGGTGCGGCGCGCGCGGACGGGGGGCGCTCCGGGCGGGCTCGTCGTCGCGACTCGCGGCGCCGACGGCTGCACGTGGTGGTACGCGCCGCCCGCCGGCCGCGAGGGCTCGCCGATCGAGCTCGCGCGCGCGGCCGATTGCGAGGGCGAGGTCGCCGATGTGGCGCGCGACGGCCACCGCGCCGCGATCGCGCGCGGCGATCGCCTGGTGGTTCGCGACCTCGGGACCGGCATCGAGACCACCGTGGTCGCTGGCCTCGACAAGCGGACGATCGCGGCGCCGCGCTGGTCGCCGAGCGGGGCGCGGCTCGCGTTCACGACGCTCTCCAGCCGCCCCGAGGTGCGCGTGGTCGATGCTCGGTCAGGCGCGCTCCTCGCGCTGCGACCCGATGGCCACGACGCGATCTGGCTGGATGACGCGCGCCTGGTCTACGCGATCGATGTGATGCGCACCGGCTCGCTGCACCTGCTCGATCTCGCCGCCGCGCCGAGCGCCGAGCCGCTGGCGACGCTGGACGGACAGGTCCGCGCGCTCGACGTCGGCACCGACGGGCTCCTGGTGACGACCGTCGCCGGCATCCGCTCGATGTACGTCACCGACGCGGCGCCGGCCCGGCCGCGCGAGATCGGCGAGCTGCGCCGGGTCGAGACCCGCGCGTCCGAGGACGTGCTCGTCGCGGGCTGGACGCGCGATGGCGACATCGTGACGGTGAGCGGCGATCGCCGATCGCTGGCGTTCGTGCGCAGCGGCCCGACGCACCACGGTGACCCGATCGGGCCGATGTCGGGCACGTTCGCGGTCACCACGCGCACCACGCACGGGATCGTCTACGTGGTGAAGCCGCGAGCCGGCACGCAGGTCGAGCTGCGGCTGTTCGATCCCGACACCGGCGCCGACCGGCGGTGGGCGACCGCGGACGACTGGGGCGCGCTGCCGAAGGTCACGTGCGCGGCGACCCGCCCGATCTGCCTCTCGCGCGCGGGCGCCGAGTACCGCTGGATCGATGCCGCGACCGGAGCCGTCGGCGAGCGGGTGCCAGCGGGCCTGCCGGTCGAAGGGCTTCAGCCGCTGAGCCCCGACGGCACCGAGCTGCTCACCCACACGGCGGATCGGCTCACCCTGATCCGCATCGCCGATGGACACGCGACGACGATCGTCCCGCGCCCTGCGCTGCGCTTCGATCCGCACGAGACCCTCGACTGGGGTCCCGACGGGCGGTTCATCTACCACGCCGAGTTCGACGATCGCCGCGGCGTGCTCTACCGGATCGCCCGCGACGGCACGGCCGAGCCGATCCTGGTCGCGCCGTTCCACCAGCTCATGTACCCGGTGGTGTCACCGCGAGGCGATCGGGTTGGCCTGACGGTCAGCTCCGAGCGCTCCGCGGTGCTGTTCCTGCCGTTCGCGCCGGCGTCGACGGCGCGATGACGCGCCGCGCGGCCCCGTCCCTCAGACCGCGCGCAGCATCAGCTCGCCGACCGCCTCGTTGTAGCGGGTCGGCGCGGTCAGCTCGGCGCCGTCGGCGAGCTGGGCCTGGCCGAACAGCACCTGCGCCGCCCAGCCGATGCGCGGATCATCTTTGCTGGCGGCCTGCACGGCCTGGAGCTTGGCGACCAGCGGGTGGTTGCCGTTGATCTCGAGGATCGGCTTGGCGCTGGGCACCGCGTGGCCCATCTGCGCCATCATCCGCTGCATCCGCGGGGTCATGTCCTTGTCGTCGGCGACCAGGCACGACGGCGACGAGGTCAGGCGGGTCGACAGGCGCACCTCCTTGACCTCCTCCTGCAACGCCGCGCGGAGCTGCAGCAGGAGATCGCCGAGCGCCTCGCGCTTCTCCGCGAGCTTCTCCTCCTCCTGCTTGCGCTCCTCGTCGGTGCCGAGCGTGACGTCGCCGCGCGCGATCGAGGTCAGCTGCTTGCCCTGGAAGGTCGGCGCGTTCTCGAGCCACAGCTCGTCGATCGGATCGGCGAACAGCAGCACCTCCACGCCCTGCGCCGCGAACCGCTCGAGCAACGGCGAGCGCGCGACCGCCTCCTTCGAGGCGCCGGCGAGGAAGTAGATCGCGTCCTGGCCTTCCTTCATGCGGCCGACGTAGTCGGCGAGCGAGACCAGCTTGTCGCGCTCCTTGGTCGAGGTGGCCACGACCAGCTCGAGGATCTTGTCCTTGTCGGTCGAGTCCCAGTTGGCGAGGCCCTCCTTGAGCACCGGGCCGAACGCCTCCCAGAAGGTGGCGTACTCGTCGGCGTGGTCGCGCTTCATCTCCTCGAGCGAGCCGAGGACTTTCTTGACCAGCTGCTTGCGGATCAGCGCGATCTGCCGGTCCTTCTGCAGGATCTCGCGCGAGACGTTGAGCGAGAGGTCGTGGGCATCGACCACGCCGCGCACGAAGCGCAGGTGCGTGGGCAACAGCTCCTTCGACTCGTCCATCACGAACACGCGCTTCACGTAGAGCTGCAGCCCGCGCTTCATCTCGGGGCTGTACAGATCGAACGGCGCCTTCGACGGGATGTAGAGCAGCGCGTAGGCCTCGAACGTGCCCTCCATGCGCACCGGGATCGTGCGCAGCGGATCGGTCCAGTCGTGCGAGACGTGGCGGTAGAACTCCTTGTACTCGTCCTCGGTGACCTCGCTCTTGGGGCGATCCCAGATCGCCTTCATCGAGTTGATGGGCGTCTGGTCGTCGCCCTCCTTCACCAGGCGGATCGGGTACGCGACGAAGTCCGAGTAGCGCTTCACGATGCCCGAGACCACGGTCTCGGCGGTGTAGTCGTGGAGGCCGTGCTCGGGGTCGGCGGCCTTGAGCTTGACCGTGACGGTCGTGCCCGGCTCGGCGCGGGTGTCTTCATCGATCGTGTACGTGCCGTCGCCGGTCGAGTGCCAGCGGGTCGCGGTCTCGGTGCCGAGGCGACGCGTGACCAGCGTGATGTCCTCGCTGACCATGAACGCCGAGTAGAAGCCGACGCCGAACTGGCCGATGAGTCCGGGCGCGTCCTTCTTGTTGGCGGTCAGCTGCGCGATGAACTCCTTGGTGCCGGAGCGCGCGATCGTGCCGATGTTGCGGACGACCTCGTCGCGCGACATGCCGACGCCGTTGTCGATGATCGACAGCGTGCGGGCCTCGCGATCGATCGCGAGCTTGATCTGCAGCTCGGCGCCATCGGCCAGCTCGGGGCTGGTCAGCTGTTCGAACCGGCGCTTGTCGAGCGCGTCGGACGCGTTCGAGATCAGCTCGCGCAGGAAGATGTCGCGGTCGGAGTAGAGCGAGTGGACCATGAGGTCCAGCAGCTGCTTCACCTCGGCCTGGAATTCGTGACGCTCGGTCGCCTGGGTCATCGCCCTGTGAGCCATAAGTTCCGGCCAGGCCGGGCGCAAGGGCTGGCGGCGCGGAACCGCCGGTCAGAACCGGCCGCGGTCGAATCGCAGGCGCTTGCCCCGGCCGAAGCCCTCCCGGGTCACCAGGGCGTGGATCGCCTCGAACGACCGCGCCAGCTCCAGGGTGTCGAACCACACGCCATGCCGGTCGCATCGATCGAGGGGTGAGGTCAGCCGCGCGCGCTTGCCCGCGACCTGCACCAACAGCGCGCACGCGACCATCATCGCCGCGCAGCGCGGGCACGCGCGCTCGCCCGCGCGATCGTCGACGAACTCGAGCGTGGGCTCGTCCTGGGTCAGCTCGCCGATGGACCGCGCGAGGTCGGCCCGCTCGAGGAAGATCCCGCTGCAGCCGTCGCAGCACAGACGAGTGCCGAGCGCGCGGAGCGGGGACTGACAGGCCGGGCACGCGGCGTGCTGATCGCGGTACGGGGCGCTCATGGATGCAAGCGTAGCCGCGGGACCCCGCCTGGCACGCGGCACGGGCTGGCACTCGACGGCGGGTGGTGCGGGCTATCCTCGCGGCGATGATGGTGCGGAAGGCCCGGTGCGAGGCGTGCGGCGCGGCGAAGGTGACGCCCTGCGAGTCGCTCTACATCTACTGCGACTTCTGCGGGACCTTGATGGACCTCGATGTCGGCCGGCTGCGGACCGAGGGCGTGACGCCCGGCCCGGAATACGCGGCCTTGCAGGAGCGCCTGGCGCCGGCGCTGGAGGCGGCGCGGGCGCGTCGCGACCGGCCGGCGCTCATGGCGCTCCACCGCCAGCTCCAGGCGCTGTTCCTCCGCGACTGCGCCGCGGGCTATCCGCCGCGCATCAAGGACCCGGCGTACCGCGCGCAGCTGATCGAGTACCTGGCCTACGGCGATGTCGTGCGCGAGCTCGATCCGCGGATCGCGGCGACCGCCCTTGCGCTGAGCGCGGCGCACGCCGGCCTGGAGTTCGACGAGCAGGGCGGGCGCTACGTGATCCGCGCGAAGACCCTGTGGCCGATCCTCGAGGCCCAGCGCCGCGCGGCGCAGGTGTACCGCGCGTGCTTGCTCGACACGCCCGACCCGGTGCTCGATCCGGATGGCGCGCCCGATGGCGTCGGACTGGCGATCGCGATCGCGATGGTGATCCGCGGCTTCATGACGATGGTCGACGACGCGACCGCGGTGGAGATGCTGCGGCGCACCGGGCTGGCGGCGGGCTACGAGCAGGTGCCCGACGTCGAGTTGCACGCGGTGTTCTGCACCGGCTGCGGCGCCAGGCGAACGCTGCCCACCGGGGCGCGGCGCGCGCTGTGCGACGCCTGCGGGCGCCTCACCGAGGTCGGCACCGCCGCGCACTGCGGCCAGTGCAACGCCGCGATCGTCTTCGGGCTGCACCAGCCGGTGGTGCGCTGCGGCCACTGCCACGCCGAGGCCCGGCTCGCCCCGCGACTCACCTGACGGCTCGAGGCGCACTGAATTCGATTGCGCAGCCGCGTGAGGAATTTGTCTCGGCCGATGCGATTTTTCGTAGTACAAGAATTGTCCCATGGGCAAGCGGCTCGAGCAGGCGATCTCGGTGCTCAACGGGCTGATCGGCGATCACCTCGCGCGCAGCGGCAACGGGCTCGCGACCGCGCTCACGCTGGTCCACGACGGCGCGCCGATCGCGGCGCGCGACATCGGCGCGCGCGTGCCGCTGGGGTCGCGCGCGGTGGTGCTCTTGCACGGGCTCATGGGCACCGAGAGCGTGTGGGCGATGGGCGGCGACGACGGCGACTACGGCCGCCGCCTGCAGGCCGACCTCGGCATGACGCCGCTCTACGTTCGCTACAACAGCGGCCGGCCGATCGTCGACAACGGCGTCGCCCTGGCCGAGTTGCTCGAGGCGCTGGTCGACGCGCACCCCGAGGCGCTCGGCGAGATCGCGCTGCTCGGGCACAGCATGGGCGGCCTGGTCGCGCGCAGCGCGTGCGGCGTCGCGATCGAGCGCGGCCATCGCTGGCTCGGCCGCGTGCAGCGCGCGATCTACGTGGGCACGCCCCACCAGGGCTCGCCGCTCGAGCGCTGGGGCCGGCAGCTCACGCGCGGGCTTGCCGCGATCCCCGATCCGTACACGCGGCTGATCGCGCAGATCGGCGACCTGCGCAGCTCGGGCATCAAGGACCTCGCGGATCGCCGCCACCCGGTGCCGCTGTTGCCCGAGATCCAGCACCTGCTGATCGCGGGCACGATCGTCAAGGATCCGATGCTCGCGACCTGGTTCGGCGACGCGCTGGTGCCGGTGCCGAGCGCGACCGATGGCCACGCGCACGCGCGGAGCGAGGCGATGCCGGAGCACGTGAAGGTCTTGCCGGGAGTCGGGCACATGAAGCTGGCGTTCAGCCCCGAGGTCTACGAGCACGTGCGGGCGTGGTGCACGCCCGCCGACGGCATCGCGGGAGGCGCGGCGTGAGCCTCGACAAGCAGCGCTGGCGCGGCCTGGTCGCGCTCGCCCGGGACGGCGTGGAGCACGGCACCCGCGCGATCGAGCGCGTGCACCTCGCGACCGCGCGGCGCACGTTCGCGATCCTCGAGGCCATCCCGGTGACCGCGCCGGTCAGCCGGGTGGTGCGCGTGGTGCACGACGCCTCGGTCAAGGCGAGCTACGCCGCGGTGCGGGTCGGCGGCCAGGTCGTGGGCGAGGTCGTGACGCGCGCGATGGCCGACGACGCAGACGCTGACGGCGACGCCTGACGGATCGATTACCATCGTCCGCGTGACGCCGCGCGAGCCGCTCGTCCTCTACGTCGAGGCCTACTGGGTCAGCCCGTGGGTCTGCGCGGTGCACGTGGCGCTGCGCGAGAAGGGCCTGCCGTTCGCGACCGCGGTCACGATGATGCGGCACGGGGTCGGCGCGATCGATCAGATGCACGCGCGCTCGCTGACCGGCACCGCGCCGGTCTTGCAGCACGGCGGCTTCCTGGTCGCGGAGTCGCTGGCGATCGTCGAGTACCTCGAGGAGGTCTTCCCCGAGCCGCGGGTGCTGCCGGCCGACGTGCGCGATCGCGCGCGCGCGCGCCAGCTGATGACCTGGATGCGCAACGACCACCAGGCGCTGCGGCGCGAGCGGCCGTCCGAGCGGATCCTCTATCCGCGGCCCGCGCCGGCGCCGCTGTCACCCGAGGCGCAGCGCGTCGCCGACGATCTGGTGCGCGTGGCGGTGCGCCTCGGCGCCGACGCGCGCGGTGCGCTGTTCGGCGACCGCTTCGGCGTCGTCGACGTCGAGCTGGCGTTCGCGCTGATGCGGCTCACGACCAGCGGTGCCGCGGTGCCCGCGGCGATCCAGGCCTACGTCGACGCGGTGCGCGCGCGGCCATCGGTGCGCGAGTTCCTCGACCACTCGCGGCCGCCGAACCCGCCGGACTGATGCGGATCAGCTCGCGGCGATCGACGTCGAGCGGGTGGCCACGTCGGCCTCCGCGAGATCGACCGGCGGGCGGGGCTGCACGCGGCCGGCGCGCAGATCCTCGGGCGTCGAGACCGGGCGGCGCCAGGCGCTGGCCATGAAGCGCGCCGAGCTCGCGAGCGCCTTCAGGTACGGCTCGCTCTGGTAGATCACGCCCTCGCGCTGGCACCACGACTTGGTGATCGCCGCGGCCCGCGCCATCGACTGGTGCGGCAGCTTGGGGAACAGGTGGTGCTCGACCTGGTAGTCGAGGCCGATGAAGAACCACGAGATCACGCGCGGCAGCTCCAGGTTGCGCGAGGTCTCGAGCTGGTGCATCCAGTCGTGGTTCTGGCCCTCGACGACGGCGAGCCCCATGTGCGCGGGCGCGAAGATCAGCGCGAGCAGGATGCCGACGCCGGCCCAGATGCCGGTGTAGAGCAGGAACGTCGGCAGCGGGCCCCAGATGATCGACGGGATCACGAGCCACAGCACGTAGTGGCCGATCACGCACGCGACATCGAGCCACCAGGCGCCGTTCATGCCGTGGCGCTTGGCGTGGCGGTAGAGGTAGATGAACGACGAGCCGCGCATGCCGACCGCCATCAGGGTCGACATCGGCCAGAAGATCCAGCCCTGCATGTGGCGCTGGAACCAGCGGCGCTTGGGGCCGGCGGCGAGGTGATCCTCGAGCGTCGACGTGAACGGGAACGGGTGGATGTCGGTGTCCTTGCCGCGCACGTTCGGGTGACCGTGGTGCAGGCGGTCGTGCTTCTCGCGCCAGAACAGCGCCGACAGGCCCGACAGCAGCGGGAAGGTCAGGTGGGTGAGCACGGTGTTGCGGAACGCCGAGCTCGAGAAGCTCTTGTGGCTGCCCTCGTGGCCCAGCATCGCGGCCGACGTGCAGAACACCGACAGCACCGGCACCAGCGGGAACGCGAGCCACCAGTGGACGGTGATGATCAGGGTCAGGCAGGTTGCGATGACCGAGGAGAGAAGGGCGAGCTGCAGCCAGCTGCGGAGCTCACGGTGCTCGAAGAGTCCCGCGGCGCGCAGTTCGGCGCGCAGCGGCCCAAGCTCGGGGGGGCTTGCCATGCCCGGAAGGTAGGGGAGCGCCGGTCACCGGTGCGAGGGGGATCGGTCACTACTTGGTCATGAAACCCCGAGCGAACCCGACGCCGACGCGGTGCGGCGCGGCGCGGCGCGAACGCCGCGGCAGCGTGACGCAGCCGGGGCGCGGCTGCGATAGGTTCGACCGATGCGGATCGCCCTGGCCGGACTCGCGCTGGTCGCCGTGTTGCTCGGCGGCGGGGCGGCCCGGGCCCACCAGAGCGCGGTGAAGAACTTCGAGCTCACCGTCGACGGCGGCACCGTGGCGGTGGTGGTCGAGGCCGCTCCCGGGGACGTCGCGGAGGCGGTGTGGCCGGGCGGTCCGAAGGACCGGATCCCGGACGCCGGCCAGATCGCGGCGCGGTCGGGGGCGGTCGGCGCGCTGATCGGCCAGTGGCTGACGGTCTCGACCGCAAACGGTGCGTGTGTGCCGGGCGCGCCCACCGCGTCCGTTACGGCGGATGGTCGGTTCGTGGAGGTGCGGTGGCAGGCGGCCTGCGATGCGTCGGCGGTGTTGCGGCTCGATTTCGCCGGGTTCTTCGCGGTCGATCGCGCGCACCAGGCGCTGGTCCGGGTCGGCGGCGGCGGCTACGCCTTCAGCGCGATGGTCGGCGCCGGCGACGGGCCGATCGAGGTGACCGCGACGCCGTCGTTCGTCGGGTTCGTTCGCACCGGCATCCACCACATCTTCGACGGCCGCGATCACATCAGCTTCGTGCTCGCGCTGCTCCTGGTCGTGATCCTGGTGCGCGATGGCGAGCGCTGGCAGCTGCGCCACGTCGGCGCGGCGCTGCGCCGCACCGCGGGCACGATCACCGCGTTCACGATCGCGCACTCGCTGACCTTGATCGCGGCGTCGCTCGGCTGGGTGGCGCTGCCGTCGCGCCTGGTCGAGATCATGATCGCGGTGTCGATCGCGTACACCGCGATCGAGAACATCGTGCGGCCCGATGTCCGCTGGCGGTTCGCGCTGACCTTCGGCTTCGGCCTGGTGCACGGCCTCGGCTTCGCGAGCGTGCTCGCGGATCTGCTGCCGCCCGGCGACGTCGTCGTGCCGCTGCTGGCGTTCAACGTCGGCGTCGAGATCGGGCAGTTCGCGATCGTGCTGGTCGCGCTGCCGCTGTTCGCGGCGCTCGCGCGGCTCGCGGGCGCCGCGCGCTATCGCCGCGTGGTCATGCCGGCGCTGTCGTCGGCGATCGCGGTGCTCGGCGCGATCTGGATCGTCGAGCGGGTGTTCGAGGTGACGATCCTCGGGCTCTGATCAGGGCTCAGATGGTCGGGCAGGCGCCGTCCTGCAGCACGCCGACGCCGGCGACCGCCGCGGTGCACTCGTTCGAGTACGTGACGCCGTCGCAGCCGCAGACCGGCTTGTAGACCGCGGTGCAGGCCTGCGGACGCGCCGCGCAGGTGCCCTGGGCGTCCGCGCGACCGCAGATCGCGCCGCGCGAGAACTCGCAGTACTGGCTGTCGTCGCAGCTGTCACCGGCGCGACCGCCACAGGCGACCGCGGGGCACGCGCCCTCGCTGACGACGCTCACGCCCGCGGCCGCGGCCTGGCAGGCGTTCGAGTAGGTCGTGCCGTCGCAGCCGCAGACCGGCGCGACATCGGCGGCGCAGACCTCGGCGATCGGCTCGCAGACGCCGGTCTGGTCGCCGGCGCCACAGGTGGCCTCGATCGGGAAGTGGCAGTACGAACCGTCGGCGCACTGCGCGCCGCGCAGGCCGCCGCAGATCGCGGGCGCGAGGCAATCGCCGTCCTTGCAGCTGACGCCGAACGCGTACTTCGCGGGCACCGGCGCGCCGAGGAGGCCGTCGTACGTGGTGATGACGATGCGATAGCGACCGGCGGTGGCGGGCAGCGCGAGGCAGGCGTTGAGCGAGCCGTCGCCGCAGTCGTCGTTCCAGTCGGCGAGGGTCCAGCTGCTGCCGGTGCGGCGGTACGCGACCATCAGCAGGTCGTCGCCAGCGGTGCTCTTGGCGTCGAGGCGGACGAGGCCCGACTGGCCGGCGTAGGTGTAGTCGTAGGCGTGGAAGGCGACCTTGCGGGTCAGCGAGCCGTTGACCAGCGAGCCCATCTCGACCGTGCCCTTGAGGGTCGGCTTCTTGAGCGAGTCTTCCTTGGCGTCGTTGACGTCGAGGCTGTCGAGCGCGGTGGGATCGAGCTCGGACTTGATCTCGGTGGCGCAGGCGGGGACCGCCGCGATCAGGGTCAGGAGCGTGAGGCCGTAGGCGAGGGTGCGGGTCATAGCGACTCCGCGCCTGAGCAAGGGACGTGCCGCCGGAGGCGGTGCCGCGAGCCTCGAATTTCAAGGAGGTTGCGCGATCGGTGAGCGCGGCGCGGGTGTCAGGCCGGTGGCCAGGCTGCCGCGGTAGCCACTAGTCGACGAGGTGGTCGAACAGCGAGTGCTGCGCCGGGACGCGGCTGAGCTTGCGCATGTGCTCGGTCTGGCGCGCGATGTACAGGATCGTGCGGCGCAGGGTGAGCTCGTCGAGCCCGGTCGCCGGCAGCAGCTGGCGCAGGAGCAGCTTCTGGTCCTCGATCTCGAGCGCGCCGACCTGGAGCGTGTGGTTCAGCTGCAGCGCGGCGGCGGGATCGAGCACGTCGGCTGCGAACACCTCCGCGACCACCAGCACGTGCGGGAGATCGAGCGCGCGCACCCCGGCGACCCGGATCTTCACGGCGTCGGGGTCATCGGCGGTCGCGCTGTAGCGGATGCCGAACCACTGCTCGCCGGTGATCACGACCGCGAAGTGCTGGCGCGCGCAGGCGACGACGTCGGCCCAGTTCATCGCGACGAGAATCGCACGCGGCGACGCGCGAGCGTTAGCGCGGGGTGGCGGGCGCGGGCGTGGGCTGCGGCGCCATCGGCCCGGGCGTCGGCTTGGTCGGCGCAGGAAGCGGCGGGGCGGGCGCGGGCGCGGGCGACGCCGGGGCGGGCGCGGGCGCCATGGTCGGCGCGTCCATCGCTGGCGACGGCGCGGCATCGATCGCGATCGGCGCCGGTGGCGCGGCGGGCGCGTGGGCGGGCGGGGGCGTCGGCGCGTCCTCGTGCGGCGGCAGCGGCGCCACCCTGCCGGCGGCCTCGGCGGAGATCAGCTGCAGCCGGCCATGGACGATGCCGTTCACGACCGGCACGAACTGATAGCGCGCGATCGCGTAGCCCGGCCGGATGAACGTGAACTCCCGCTGCCCGCCGGTGAACTCGCCCTGCCAGTAGGTCGGCGTCGCGCCGATGATCACGCCATCGACCGCGGCGAGCGCGCCCGGCGGCGTCGACTGCAGCAGCAGCTCCAGCGTCCGGTGGCCGCGCACCGCGGGGCGCGCGCCGGGCTGCGGATCCGGCCCATCGTCGTCGGGCGCGGGCGCAGGCGCCGGCGCGGGCGCGGCGTCGATCACGGCTGGCGCCGCGTCGATGACCTCGGCGGGTGGCGCGGACGCCGGCGCCGCGCCGCCGCCGCACGCGGAGATCGCGAGCACCGCGAGGACGTGGCGTGGGACGGCGGACATCGCGTCGACGCTACAACGCCGGCCCGATCCGGCGCCAGCCGCGGACTACGGCGTGTCCGGCCAGGTCCGCCACGGCGCCCCCGGGTACCTCCCATCGAACGCGGCCATCAGCTCGACCAGCGCGGCGGTGTCGTCGGCGGTGAGCGGCGCGGGCGCGTGGAACTCGATCGCCTCCGCGAGCGTCGCGAACCGGCCGTTGTGCATGTACGGGCCGGTGAGGCTCACGTTGCGCAGCGACGGGGTGCGCAGCGCGCCAGCGTCTTCGGGCGTCGGCGCGGCGATCGCGATCGTCACCGGCGCGTCGGCGTACGGACCATCGGGCGCGAAGATCTGCGCGCGCTCGAGCGCGATCCCCGCGGCGCGTCCCGGATCGTCCGCGACGCCGTCCCACGCCGGCACGCCGAGATCGTGATAGCCGCCGTCGGACAGGAGCGGGCCGCCGTGGCAGGTCGCGCAGCCGGCGCTGACGAAGACCTCCACGCCGTGGCGCTGCGCGTCGGTGAGCGCGGTCGCGTCGCCGTCGAGGAAGCGATCGAACGGCGAGGGCCCGGTCGCGAGCTTGCGCATGTACGCCTCGAGCGCCTTGCCGAAGTTGGCGGCGACCCGGTTGATCGCGTCCTGGTCGGCGGGTGCCATCGCGTCCCACGCCGGATCGCCGGGCTTGCCGATGTCCGGAAACCGGACGGTGTCGGCGAGGTCGGGCAGCGGCCCGAAGATCGCGGCGTAGCGATCGGCGTAGCGATCGGCGAGCCGGTGCGCGAGCGCCAGTCGCGTCGAGCCCATCTCGAGCGGGTTCTCGAGCGCGAGGATCGGCGGCGCCCACAGCACGTCGGCGCGGCCGTCCCAGAAGAAGCCGTGGTCGCGGCGCGCGGCATCGAGGACGCTCGGGGTGTTGCGGGTGCCGGTCGCGAGCCCGATCGCCACCGGCACGCCGTCGCCGAACTTGCGCTCGACCGCGTGGCAACTCGCGCAATGGAGATCGTGGTCGCGCGAGAAGCTCGCGTCGAAGAACCACAGGAACCCGAGCGTGGCGGTCGCGAGGTCGTCGGCGCGCGCGTTGGTCGGCGAGGGCGGCGGCGCATCGGCGCCGCGCATCGCCGCGAGCGTGGCGCACTGCGCGGCATCGAGCCCGGGCGCCAGCGGACACACCGGATCGCCGGCGCAGCCGACCAGCGCGAGGGCGAACGCGAGCGCCTTCACTGCGCGGCCGACCGGTAGCACTGGCCCTCGTCGAACGCGCTCGGGCCCGTCGTCGGCGGCTGGACGCCGCTCTCGAAGCCGAGGTTGTCCCAGTCGCGGCGATCGAAGAACCGCAGGTTGTCGAACACGTGCGGCGTGCGCGGAAACGCGCCGTCGGGGTCGGCGGGGTTGGGCGCGAGATCGTTGTGCTCCGCCGACGTGTGATAGATGACCTGGCCGAAGCCGACCATCGCCTCGGCCATCGTCACGAGGCCCGGATCGAAGTCGTTGCACAGCTTCTGCTGGCCATCGACATAGACGATCACCCGGCCGCGGCGCACGAAGACGTCGAAGTGGCTGGTCGGCGCGGCGAGGTCCTGCCGGTCGATCATCGGGCCGAGCACCACGCCATTCTTGTCGATCGTGCGGAACCACGAGTGCGGCATGAAGCCGTTGGCGTAGATGTCGGGCGAGACGTTCACGCCGGTGAGCCCGGTGCCGCGCTTGTAGATCAGCACGCGCATGTCGGTCTCCGGCGGCGAGCTCGAGCCATCGCCGGCGGGCAGCGCGAAGACGTAGTTGCCGTCCTTCGAGAACACCATCACGCAGTTGTTGCCGTCGGTGTTCGGGTTGTCGCCGTCGGCGAGCTGCAGGCTGCTGTTGGCCGGGAGGTGAGCCCTGGGTGAGCCGTCGGCCTCGATGGTCTGGCCCGGCGTGTCGGCGCCGCAGATCGACAGCCACGGGTAGCGGCGCGCAGTGGTGAGCGCGTTGACCTCGTAGGTCACGTGGAGATAGCTGGTGTCGGACATCTGCGCGAGCGCGCGTGGATAGGCGACCGTCGTCGAGAAGTCCTCGGCCGCGGTGTCCGCGACCACGGCGTGGAGCTGGCCGCGATCGATGAAGTACTGATCGACGTCCATCGACTGCGCCTCGAACGTCCACTTCGCGTTCTGGAAGATGTCCATGAACGGGTGGTCGCAGT
Source organism: Deltaproteobacteria bacterium (assembly GCA_021413675.1). GTDB lineage: Bacteria > Myxococcota_A > Polyangia > Haliangiales > Haliangiaceae > JAIOQA01. The sequence goes on from JAIOQA010000365.1 coordinate 16,074, forward strand.
CCGGCGGGTAGCAGGTCGCGCCGTCGGAGATCTTCTGCGGCTGATCGTCGGTGCTGAAGTCGTCGAAGAAGTCGGCGACCGGCGGCGCGGCGCTGGTGCCGCTCGGGGCGACGACGACGGTCGTGCGCGCGAGCACGCGCGGGGCCGTGTTGGGGGCGGGATCGCCGGGCCGCGGCGCCACGCCCTGGCCGTTGAACAGCGAGACGCCGTAGGCCGCGCGGACCTCGGCCTCGGTGTAGAGCGTGTAGTGGCGCGCGTCCTCGGCCGCGAGCTCGGTGTTGACCGCGCGGGTCCGGTCGATGTCGGCGTGGGCCGCGCCGATCACGCCGGGGAACGGGCACGGCGCGTCGATCGCCTCGAGCACGATGCGGGTGTCGCCGCGCAGGCCCGCGACCTGGATCGTGTCGATCAGCTCGCGCACGGTCCGGCGCGTGCTGTGCTGCAGGTAGCCGGCGCACACCACGGTGGTGTTCGTGATCGTCTCGCGACCGGAGGCGTCGGCGGTGACGGCGACGCCGGGCTCGAGGACGATCGCGCGGTAGTCGACGGCGCCCGCGACCTGCGGCACGACCAGCTCGAGGCTGTCGCGGCTCGGGATGTACTGCACGCCGGTCATGAGCGGCGCGGTGGTCCAGCCGAGCGCGCCGCTGGGCCCGAGCGGCGCCTCGGGGTGATCGTCGACGGGCGCGGGCTGCGCGGTCGGCGGGTGGACCGAGACCGGCGTGACCGGGGTGGCGTCGGGCGGGGCGCTGTCGGGCGAGCCACCGCAGGCGGCGAGGAGCGCGAGGCCGGTGAGGCCGGTGACGCCGGCGAGCGCGGCGACGCGGGAACAGGAGCGGAGCATGGGGCCTCAGGGGTAGAGCGGTGCGAGCGCGTCGGCCCACAGCTGGTTGATCGCGGCGACGCCGGCATCGTCGGGATGCACGCCGTCGAAGAGCTGATCGGGGTGCGCGGTGAAGTAGGTCGTGAGATCGGGGCCGGCGAGCACGTCGCGCGCGCGCAGCGCGTCGATCGCGGCGTCGTACGGCACGAGGTCGGTGCCCGCGCAGCCGCTCCAGTGGTTCCACGGGATGTGCGGGATCACGATGCGCTTGCCGGCGGCGCGGAGCGTGTCGACGATGCGGCCCAGGTTGGCGGCGAACGCGGGCGCGCCGGCGCCGGTCGGATCGCATCCGGCGTCGTTGGTGCCGTACGCGACGACGACGTTGCGGACGTCGGGGAAGCGGGCGATCCAGGTGTCGAGCGGGACGCGGCCGTTCGCCTCGGGATCGGGCGCGAGCGCGAAGCTGGTCTGGCTGCCGCCGATCGCGGCATCGATGACCAGCGGCGTGTGATCGGGGCGCGCGGCGTGGAGCCGGGTCGCGAGGTCGGGCACGACGTAGCGGTTCATCGCCATCGCGGTGATGCTGTCGCCGAGGAACAGCCAGGTGTCGTCGGTGCCGCGCGAGGCGTCGTAGGCCTCGAGCTCGATCAGGTGGACGTCGCCGGTGGCGCCGGCGCGATCGATCACGAGCCGCACGTGGGCCTGGCCGGTGAAGTCGATCGCGTGGGCGCGGGCGTTGGTGTCGTTGCCGGTGACGGTGAGCGCGGTGTGCCAGGTGGCGCCGTCGGGCGAGGTCTCGAGGTGATAGTCGACCGGCGTGCGGCCCGGGGCGTGCGCGACCTCGCCCTCGGCGAGGAACGTCACCAGGATCCGCGAGGGACCCGCGCCGAGATCGATCGCGACCCACGGCGCGTGCGCGGCGTCGACCGGCGCGGCGAACCCGTCGCCGATCAGGAACGCGCCGTCGACCAGGCTGGCGACCGGGCCCGCGCTGGAGCTGGCGCCCTCGCTCGAGGTGACCGGGCGACCGCGCGAGAGCAGCGGGTTCGCGGTCAGCTGATCGCTCGGGCTCGCGTCGGCGATCGCCGGCGCGTCGGGCGTGGCGTCAGGCGCTGCCGCGCCGGGTGCGCACGCGCCGAGCGCCGCCGTCAGGACCATCGCGAACCACCGCATCCCGGCCACTGTGCCGGCGCGCGCGGCGGTTCGGTGCGCAGCCTCCGGAAGACGCCGGAAAGGCCGGGCACGTCGACGACGGCCCGGCCTCGGGTGGTGGCGGTGGATGTGGGCGGAGCGCCGGTGTGCGGCGGCTCAGTGGTGGCGCGCGCGCCGGGTCGCGTTCACGAGCATGTCGCGCTGATCGGCCGAGAGCACCTTGCGAGCGCGGGCCCAGGCGAGGATGCGGGCCTTGCGCAGCGCGCCCTCCTCGCTGGTGAGCTCGTCGACCTGGCGCGCGATCTCGGACTCGCTAGCGCTGGGCTGCGCGAGGGTCTCGCGCAGGGTGTCGGACAGCGAGTCGATGCGCGACTCGGCGCGATCGTTCGCGGCCTGCTCGTCGTCGAGGATCCGCTGCAGCGACGCGCGCTGGGCCGGCGACAGCTGCAGGTCGCCGAGATCGACGTCGACGTCGAGGTCGCTGAGATCGACCGCCGCGCTGTGGCCGCTGTGGGGCATCGGCGGCATGGGCGGCATCGGCGGCATCGGCGGCATCGGCGGGGCCGGCGGCGCGGGGACGTCGCTGTCGTCGTCGCTGTCGTCGTCGTCGCTCGACGTGAACGAGAACGAGTGGCCGTTCTTGTCGCCGAACTTGCGGGCCATGTCGGTGCCGAACTTGGCCCAGTCCTGGCCCATGTCGCCCATGTCCTCGAACTGGCTCCCGATCTCCTCGCCCATGTCGGTGAGCTCGCTGGTGAGATCGCCGAGGTTGTCGGCGGACCCGGCCTTCGCGAGGTGCTTGTCGACGATCTTCGACGAGGCGTCGAGCTTGCGCAGCACCATGTCGCGGATCCCGGGCGGGATGCTCTTGTCGTGGAGGATCTGCTGGCGGGCGCGATCGATCTCGGCCCGCGCGGTCTCGCGCGCGCCGCGCAGCTCGACCTGCACCTGCTTCATGATGTCGCGCGTGAGGTCGCTGTGGCCGCGGCCCTGCGCGCGGGCGGCATCGCGAGCGGCGCGGGCAGCGTCGCGGTCGGCGCGGGCCTGATCGCGCGCGGCGCGGGCCTGATCGCGGGCGGCGTCGCGGACGTCGGCATCGTCGGGCGCGTCATTGTCGTCGGCGTCGTCGGCGCGATCCGAGAGATCGGTGGTGACGTCGTCGCCGTCGTCGGCGCGGCTGGCGGCGGAGTGGGTGACGAAGGCGCCGGCCAGGAGCAGCGGTGCAGCGGCGGCGAGGATGGTGCGGAAGCGGCTCATCGGTGGGCTCCTTGACGGTCGAGCAGATGGCGATAGGGGGCGAGGGGGGCTTCGATGCGCGTCCACGACGCGGACGGCGCGAGGGCATCGTCGATGTCGGCGACATGGACGAGGCGAGCGGTGAGGGGATCGGGGGTGTGGTCGAGGCGCGGCTCGGGCTTCGGCGCGGCCGGGAGTTCGCGACCGGGGTCGTGCGAGGCGACCGGCTGACGCGCGGCCCACGGATCCATCGCGCCCGCATGCGGCGCGTCGGACTGGCGGGTGATCGCGAAGGTCGCGACCGCGGCGACCGAGGCGGCGGCGAGCGCCATCGTGGCCACGCGGTTGCGGCGGCGCGCGGCGAGCTCGGCGCGCGCGCCGACCTGGATGCGGGCGGCGAAGCCGGGCGGGACGACGGCCGGGCGAGCCGCGGCCGCGACCAGCCCGGGCATGCGCACCAGGCGGGCGCAGGCCAGGCACGCGGCGACGTGGGCGTCGCCGTCGGCGCCGAGCGGCTCGCCGAGGGCGAGGTGCTCGGCGACCAGATCGCAGGGGGACGTCATCGGTGTTCCTCCATCAGGTCGCGCAGCTTTGCGAGCCCACGGACCAGGTGGGTCTTGGCGGTGGCGAGCTCGACGCCCAGCATCTGGGCGACCTCGGGCACCGGGAGATCGTGGCCGTAGCGCAGCACCAGGGCCGTGCGCTGCTGCGCCGACAGGCCCTCGAGCGTGCGCAGCATGATCGCCAGCTCCTGGCGCGACGCGAGCGCCTCGGTCGGGAGCGGCAGGGCGGCGCCGCTGGTGAGCGCGGCGAGCGCCTCGGGGCCCTCGTCGGCGGCCGCCGAGGTCGCGGGTGACTCGTCGTCGCGCGGCTCGGTCCAGCCGAACCGCCCGAACAGCGTGCGCTTGAGGCGGCGCCGGCGCAGGTGGCGAAGGCACACGCTCGTGACGATGCGCAGGAACCAGGCCGGGGCCGCGCCCGGATCGCGGAGGTCGCCGATCGACTCGCACGCGCGCGCGAGCCCCTCCTGTACCGCTTCTTCGGCCTCGCTGCGGTTGCCGAGGAGGTCGTAGGCGATGGAGTAGCCGCGGCGAGCGGGGCCCTGCGCGAGCTCGGCCAGCAGCCGACTCCTCGCGTCACGGGCGGAGGTATCGGTCACCCGAACTCCGGTCATCAAGGGGATGGGTCCTGGCGCCTGCACTCTGCACCAAGGAGTCGCGGCTCGGCGCGGCGGTTGACACAGCTTGTCGCAATCGTTGGTCCGGGTGCGGTTCGAGGGTTGTCCGGGAGTGTCCCGCCGGTGGGCGGCTGTCCGCGGGATGGTCGGAACCGGACACGCGGGCTAGTGATGTCGAGAGGTTAGGATGGAACGAGGGTTGCTGGGTGGGGCGGTGTGCTGGCCGCCGTTCGATCGTGCACCCTGGTCGGGATCGATGCCGTGCCTGTCGACGTCGAGGTCGACGTGGCGTTCGGGCTGCCCGGCTACCACGTGGTCGGGCTGGCGGCGCAGCCGGTCAAGGAGGGCGCGGTTCGCATCCGATCGGCGCTCGAGCAGGTCGGGCACGGGCTGCCCAACAAGAAGGTGACCGTCAACCTCGCGCCGGCCGACCTCCGCAAGCCGGGCAGCGCGCTCGACCTGCCGATCGCGATCGGCGTGCTGGTGGCGGATGGCATCTACGCCCTCGATCCGATCGCCGATCTGATCGTGCTGGGCGAGCTCGGCCTCGATGGCGGGGTGCGCCGCGTGCGCGGCGTGCTCGCCGCCGCCATGCTGGCGCGCGAGCGCGGCCTGCGCGGCGTGCTGGTGCCGCACGAGTCGGCGGCCGAGGCGCTCCTGGTCGAGGGCATCACGGTGTTCGCGGTCGGGCACCTCGGCGAGGTGATCGCGGCGATGGCAGGGACGCAGCCGCTGATGCCCGCGGCGCCGGGGCGGGCGCGGGCGCCGATCGTGCCGAGCATCGACTTCAGCGAGGTCCGCGGCCAGGGCATGGCGCGCGCGGCGATCGAGATCGCGGTCGCCGGCGGCCACAACCTGTTCCTGTCGGGGCCGCCCGGCATCGGCAAGACCATGCTCGCGCGCCGCATCCCGACGGTGCTGCCGTCGATGACCCACGCCGAGGCGCTCGAGACCACCAAGGTGTACTCGGCGCTCGGCATGGTCGAGGGCCTGGTGAGCGAGCGCCCGTTCCGCGCGCCCCATCACACGGTGTCGACCGCGGCGCTGATCGGCGGCGGCGCGGTGCCGCGCCCGGGCGAGATCTCGCTCGCGCACAACGGCGTGCTGTTCCTCGACGAGGCGCCCGAGTTCCCGCGCGCCGCGATCGAGTCGCTGCGCCAGCCGCTCGAGGACCGGCGCGTGCGCATCGGTCGGGTGGCGGGATCGATCCAGCTGCCGGCGTCGTTCATGCTCGTCGCGGCCGCGAACCCGTGCCCGTGCGGCTGGCTCGGCTCGGGGCTGCGGGAGTGCACGTGCAGCGCGGTCGCGATCGAGCGCTATCGCGCCCGTATGTCGGGCCCGATCCTCGATCGCATCGATCTGCAGGTCGGCGTGCGCTCGGTCGCGCTCGATCAGCTGCGCGCCGACGAGCCCGCCGAGTCGTCGGCGGCGCTGCGCGCGCGGGTCGAGGCGGCGCGGGCCCGCCAGCTCGCGCGGCTGCGCGGCCAGCCGGTGCGCACCAATGCCGAGCTGTCGCCGCGGCTCATGCGCGAGCTGTGCAAGGTCACGAGCGATGGCGAGGCGGTGATCGCCCAGCTCGCGACCCGGCGGCGCGCGCTCACCGCGCGCTCCATCGATCGGCTCATCAAGGTCGGGCAGACGATCGCGGATCTGCGCGGGGAGGAAATGATCGACGGCAGCTGCCTGCGCGAGGCCGCGACCTTCCGCAGCCTCGACGATGATCCCGTCGACGATCCGCGGCGGATCCTGGGGCAGGTGGCGTGACAGCGGTGCTTGGGTCAGGGCGGGACCGGCACGCCGCCGAGCGGCGTGTCGGCGTCGACCTGGACGCCGGTGTCGATCGGATCGGCGGAGTTCGCGTCGCCGGGCAGCACGACCTCGCCCGCGGCCAGCGAGCGGAAGGTCAGCGGGTAGTGGACGATCGTGATCAGATCGGCGTCGTCGCCGGGCGCGACCCGGGGCACGTTCATCTGGTAGGCGGCCTCGACCAGGCAGCGCTGGACCTCGAGCGGGAAGTCGCTGTTCGGCGCGGCGCTCGCGCGCGTGACCTCGCCGCGCGCGAGCTCGAGATCGAGATAGACCGTCCCCTCGGAGGTCTTCGGCGACAGCAAGAGCGGCT
>JAIOQA010000366.1 GCA_021413675.1 Deltaproteobacteria bacterium
CAGTGCGACGACAAGAACACGTCCTCGGGCGACGGCTGCTCGGCGACCTGCACGCTCGAGAAGTGCGGCAACGGCACGACCGATCCCGGCGAGCAGTGCGACGACAACAACTCGGTCGACACCGACGCCTGCACCAACGGCTGCAAGACCGCGGTGTGCGGCGACGGCATCCGCCGGCCCTCGACCGAGGCCTGCGACGACGGCAACACCACGCCGGGCGACGGCTGCTCGGCGACCTGCACCGTCGAGACCTGCGGCAACGGCACGATCGACTTCGGCGAGCAGTGCGACAACGGCGCGTCGAACGCCGACAACGCGGCCTGCACCAAGTCGTGCAAGAACGCGATCTGCGGCGACGGCATCCTGCGCACCACCGGCGCGAGCCCCGAGGCCTGCGACGACGGCAACGCGGTCGACACCGACGGCTGCGTGGCCTGCGCGATCGCGGTCTGCGGCGACGGCAAGGTCCGCGCGGGCGTCGAGGAGTGCGACGACTCGAACACGCTGTCGAACGATAGCTGCACCAACTCGTGCAAGACCGCGACGTGCGGCGACGGCATCATCCGCACCAGCGGCGCGAACCCCGAGCAGTGCGACGACAAGAACACGTCCTCGGGCGACGGCTGCTCGGCGACCTGCACGCTCGAGAAGTGCGGCAACGGCACGATCGACTCGGGCGAGACCTGCGACGACTCGAACACGATCAACACCGACCTGTGCACCGCGACCTGCCAGACCGCGACCTGCGGTGACGGCATCCTGCGCACCGGCGGCGCGAACCCCGAGCAGTGCGACGACAAGAACAACGTCAACGGCGACGGCTGCTCGTCGACCTGCACGCTCGAGCTCTGCGGCAACGGCACGATCGACAACGGCGAGCAGTGCGACAACGGCGCGTCCAACAGCGACACCGGCGCCTGCACCACGGCCTGCAAGACCGCGGCGTGCGGCGACGGCCTGGTCCGCACCGGCGTCGAGCAGTGCGACGACGGCAACAACATCGACAGCGGCAATGGCTGCTCGACGACCTGCCAGAAGAACGCGACCTGCGGCAACGGCAAGGTCGAGGCGCTCTACGAGACCTGCGACGACGGCGACACCGTCGACAGCGGCAACGGCTGCTCCGCGACCTGCGCGCAGAACAACGTCTGCGGCAACAGCACGGTGCAGGCGCTCTACGAGGACTGCGACCTGGGCAGCGCCAATAACACCAACGCCAACGGGTGCTCGTCGACGTGCCAGCGCGTCGGCAGCTGCGGCGATGGCACGCGCCAGCTGCTGCTCGAGGCCTGCGATTCGAGCGGCGCGAACACGTCGTCGTGCGACTCCGACTGCACGTCGCCGCTGTGTGGCGACGGCCTGCTGAACACGCAGACCACGCCGACCGCCGAGCAGTGCGACGCGGGCGCCGCGAACGCGAACACCTCGTTCTGCACCGCCGCCTGCCAGTTCAACGTGTGCGGCGACAGCAAGGTGTGGACCGGCGTCGAGCAGTGCGACAACGGCGCGTCGAACGCCAACAACGCGCCGTGCACGCTCGCGTGCAAGACCGCGACGTGTGGCGACGGCCTGCTGCGCACCACCGGCCCGAGCCCCGAGGCGTGCGACGACGGCAACATCACCAACGACGGCAACGGCTGCTCGTCCACCTGCACGCGCGTCGGCTCGTGCGGTGACAGCATCCGCCAGTCGCTGTTCGAGCAGTGCGACGCTGGCGCGCTCGGCAGCGCGACCTGCGACGTCGACTGCACCGCGCCGATCTGCGGTGACTCGGTCACCAACACGCTGGCCGGCGAGGCCTGCGACACGGGCGGCGTGGCGACGGTCGGCTGCGACCCGAACTGCACGCTGCCGATCTGCGGCGACGGCTTCGTCAACGCGGCGGCCGGCGAGGACTGCGACGACGGCGATACGCTCGACACCGGCAACGGCTGCTCGACGACGTGCAAGAAGAACAGCACGTGCGGCGACAGCACGATCCAGTCGGAGTTCGAGCAGTGCGACGAGGGCGCGCAGAACGGCCTGCCCAACAAGTGCTGCGACGCGGTCTGCCAGTTCGCGTCGGGACACTCGTCCTGCCCGTGAGCGATCGCTAGACCGCGAGCCCCGAGAGTTTGTGAAACAAACTCGTTCCGGATAGGCGCAGCAAGACGTTCCTCGTCGAGCAAGCCGATCAACAGAGAGTAGGAAAGGGCATTCTTTCCTACTCTCTGAGGCTCGGGTCGCGCCGCGCGGTTGGCCCCGCGCGGCGCGGTCGTTTTCGGCGCGCGCGATCGCGATCGCCGCGATCAGCGCCGGGCGATCACGGCAGCACGCGGCGCAGCAGCCGCTCGGCGCGGGCCAGCGCCAGGCGCTCGGCGAGATCGGCGCCGAGGTCGGCGAGCTGCCGGCCCTCGTGCCCGGGCTCGGGCACGGGCAGGGTCACGTCGATCGCGATCGGCGTCGCGCCGAACACGCTGCCCGAGGCCTCGAGGCGGCCGCCCTCGAAGTGCAGGGTCACCGGCGCGATGCCGGGCAGGTCGAGGCTCGCGTCCAGGCGCTCGAGCGCGAACAGCCACGACATCGGCGTGCGCAGGATCGTCGGGCCGGCCTCGGCCCGGGTCACCTGCAGCGTGGCCTTGCCCCAGTCGCCGGTCACCGATGTCGGCGCGAACACGACGCGCGCGCCGTCGATCGTCAGGTGATCCATCACCATCGGCTTGCGCTTGGGCGGCTTGATCTTCAGCACGGCCCAGGCCGTGACCTCGATGTCGACGCCGGCGACGGTGACCTGGCCGAGGTCGCGGTTCCACAGGTACGCGCCCAGCGGTGCGATGCCCGCGTCGATGCGATCGATGCGCACGTGCAGGTGGCCGTCGTGCTCGCGATCGATGACCAGGCCGCCGAGCCCGACCTGGCCGCGCACCAGCGACAGCTCGAGATCCTCGAGCGCGACCGTCGCGTCGAGCGACTCGCCCAGGCGCGTCGTCGTGCGCTCGACCACACAGCCGCGCGCCGCGTAGCCCGCGACGACCAGCCCGACCACCCAGGTCGTGCCCGCCGAGGCGAGCCCGACAGCGAGCTTGGTCGCCCGGCGCATCGGTTGGTCGTACCACGAAAGCCGCGGCCCCGATGAATACCCGACCGCTGCCCCACGTCGGTCCGGGCATGTTGCGCCATCGCCTCGCCACCGTCTTCGTCGCCGCCTTCGCCGCCGCCGCCGGCGCCGGTGTGGTCTCGCTCACCGCCAGCGCGCGCCCCGCCCAGATCGCGCCCGGCGACATGCAGTCGCTGCGGCAGGAGAACGCGCAGCTGCGCAGCGATCTCTCCTACTACCAGGCGGCGTATACCGCGCTCGACCGGGGCCTCGACGAGGTCGAGCGGGTCACCCGCACGATCCGCGATCGCCGCACGGTCAAGATGCTCACCCGCGTGGTCCGCGACACGCGCGCGCAGGCCGACCAGTACGTGCCGCGCGATGACCGCGCGCGCGACCACCGCTGGGATCAGCGCGACGATCGTTCGCCTGACCCGCGCGACACCCGCGATCCCCGCGACACCCGCGACACCCGCGACACCGCGCGCCTGCTGACCACGGCCGAGTTCAACGACCTGATGAACCACGTCAGCGCTGCGAACTTCGATGACAGCAAGCTGACCCTCATCCAGTCGGCCGCGCAGTACAGCGTGTTCAGCGTCGACCAGGTCGTGCAGCTGATGAAGTCGTCGAGCTTCGACGACACGCGCATCGCGATCGCCGCGGCGCTGCGCCCGCGCACGATCGATCTGCCGCACTGGTATCTGGTGTACGACGCGTTGCAGTTCGAGAGCTCGAAGAGCACCCTGCGCGCTCGCGTCGGCGAGTAGCTGCCAGGCGCGGTCAGCGGGCGCGAACCGGCCCGCTGGAATCGCCGCTGCGAAGGCCCGTGTTAGGCTCCGCGACCTCAGAGTCAGAGGAGCCGACATGATTCGTTCGACATCGATCTCTCGCGCACGCTGGGCGCTCGCGCTCGGCCTCGCGGTCGCCGCGTGCGGCCACCCCACCAAGCCCTCCACGACCACCGGCAGCGGCAGCGGCAGCGGTAGCGACACCGGCAGCGGCGCCGAGGTCGGCAGCGGCTCGGACACGGGCTCGGGATCCGGCTCGGCCGAACCGGCCGAGCCGCCTGGTCCGCCGCCGGTCAACGTGACCCTCGCCGAGGTTGGCCTCGAGGCCGACTCGCTCGATCGCACCGCCGACCCGTGCACCGACTTCTACCAGTTCGCGTGCGGCGGCTGGATGGCCAAGAGCGAGATCCCCGCGGATCGCGCGCGCTGGGGCCGCTTCGGCGAGATCGATGATCACAACCAGCAGGTCCTCCACGATCTGCTCGAGGGCGCGCGCGTCGCCAAGAAGCCCGACGCGCTCACCGCGAAGCTCGGCGCGTTCTACGGCGCGTGCATGGACGAGAAGGCGGTCGAGAAGGCCGGCGTCTCGGGCCTGAAGCCGCAGCAGGCCCTCATCAACAAGGTGAAGGACGGCAAGACCCTGGTCGCCGCCGTCACCGAGCTCCACCGCGTCGGCGTCGACGTGCTGTTCCAGCACGGCGTGACCGCGGACCTGAAGGACTCGACCACCAACGCGATGTGGTTCGACTCGGGCGGCCTCGGCCTGCCCGATCGCGACTACTACCTGAAGGACGACTTCAAGGACAAGCGCACCGCCTACCAGGACCACCTGGTGCGGCTGTTCAAGCTGCTCGGCAAGAACGACGCGGCCGCCAAGGTCTCGGCCGACAACACGTTCGCGGTCGAGGTCGAGCTCGCCAAGGTCACCAAGACCGCGGTCGAGAAGCGCGACGTCGCTGGCAACTACCACCCGACCACGCTCGAGGAGCTGGCCAAGCTGTCGCCGGCGTTCGACTGGGCCGGGTACCTGAAGGCGATCGGCTCGGGCAAGGTCGCGTCGGTCGTGCTGACCAACCCGGCGTTCATGGAGGCGACCTCGAAGCTCGCCGCCTCGATCAAGCCGGTGCAGTGGCAGGACTACCTGACCGCGCGCCTGGTCGATCAGGCGTCGCCGACCCTCGCCAAGAAGTTCGACGACGAGCACTTCGCGCTCGAGAAGGTGCTGACCGGCGTCCAGGAGCAGAAGCCGCGGTGGAAGCGCTGCGGTGACGCGACCGGCCTGCTGATGTCCGAGGCCCTCGGCCAGCTCTACGTGGCCAAGGCGTTCCCCGGCGACTCGAAGAAGTACGCCAACGATCTCTACGGCGCGATCGCCAAGTCGATGGGCGAGGACTTCGGCACGCTCGACTGGATGACGCCGGGCACCAAGGACAAGGCGCGCCAGAAGCTCGCCAAGATCCAGTTCCTGACCGGCTACCCCGACGTCTGGAAGACCTACGACTTCAAGGTCGATCCGAAGAACTACGCCGCCAACGCGATCGTCGCGACCGCTTTCGAGCAGAAGCGCCAGTCGGCCAAGGCCGGCAAGCCCTACGATCGCAGCGAGTGGCTGATGCCGGCGTTCATCGTCAACGCCTACTACAACCCGTCGGCGAACAACACCGCGCTGCCCGCCGGCATCCTGCAGCCGCCGTTCTTCGGCGCGGATCGCGGCGTCGCCGCCAACTTCGGCGGCATCGGCATGGTCGCGGGTCACGAGCTGACCCACGGCTTCGACGATCAGGGCGCGCAGTTCGACGAGGAGGGCCGCCTGGCCAACTGGTGGAGCCCGGACGATCTGAAGAAGTTCCAGGGCAAGGGCCAGTGCGTGTCGAAGCAGTACTCGACCTTCGAGGCGCTGCCCGGCAAGTTCGTCAACGGCGACCTGACGCTCGGCGAGAACATCGCTGACCTCGGCGGCGTGAAGATGGCGTTCCACGCCTATCGCAACCAGCGCGCGGGCGCCGACAAGGCGTACGTCGCCGATGGCTTCACCGAGGACCAGCAGTTCTTCCTCGGCGTCGGCCAGGCGTGGTGCTCGAAGGATCGCCCGGAGGAGGCCCTGCGCCGCCTCACCGTCGATCCGCACTCGCCGCCCAAGTTCCGCGTCTACGGCGCGCTGCGCAACCTCCCGGAGTTCGCGCGCGCGTTCAAGTGCGCGGCCGGGACGCCGATGAACCCGAAGAACGCCTGCTCGGTCTGGTGAGCGGGACGCGTCACCTCGCGTGACGCAGCGGGGCCGAGCGATGCATGTCGCTCGGCCTCGCGCCGTTTCGGGGCGCGTCGCGAGGCTCGCTACCGCGGGCCGGCGACCGTCACCGCGTAGTGGCCGGTCGGGCGCGCGAAGCGATCGTCGAGGTCGAGCTCCCAGGCGGCGTCCTCGACGCAGGCGGTGAAGCGATCGAAGGCCGCGCCGCCGACCGCGGCGGCGTCCGCGATCGTGGTGTCGCGCGACACCGCGGGGTGGACCGCGACGTCGACGATCTCGGTGCCGGTGGTGTCGAGCGCGATCGCGAGCTCCCAGGTCGCGATCCGCGCGCTCCCCGCGCACGCCGCGATGCGCGGCGCGAGCAGCGCGACCAGCGGCTGCGCATCGACCGGCGGGTACGTCATCGGCGTGCCCACGGCGGACGACACGCTCGTGCTCG
>JAIOQA010000408.1 GCA_021413675.1 Deltaproteobacteria bacterium
GATCGCGCCCGCAACGTCGACCACGCGTTCGCGGTCCGCCGCCGCGCCGCCGCGCGCGTCCGCGGCGCGCGGGTCGCGCTGTTCGACGACATCATGACCACCGGCGCGACGCTGGCCGCCGGCGCCGCGACGCTGGTCGCGGCCGGCGCCGCCGAGGTCTACGCGTTCGCGATCGCCCGCGCCGAGTAGCCGCGCCGCACGACCACCGTCAGCGCTTCTCCATCAGGATGAACTCGACGCGATCGTTGATCTGCGCCGCGCCCTTCTGGCCCTTCGGCACCAGCGGCCGCGCCGAGCCCAGGCCCTTCGCCTCGATGCGCTCCGGCTCGATGCCCCACTTGATGAGCCAGGCCCGCACCGCCTGCGCGCGCTGCTCCGACAGGTCGTCGTCGCCGTCGTTGCGCGGCTGGACGTGGACGGTCACGCGGATCCGCTTGAAGTCGCGGTTCGCGCGCAGGGTCGCCGCGACCTGGCCGAGCACGTTCAGGCTCTTCTTGTTGATCGTCGCGGTCAGGCCCGTGAACGTCACCGGCTCGAAGACCTCGATGCGATCGGCCATCACCATCACCAGGCTGTCGCCCTGATCGGGGCAGCCGTCGTCGTCCTTCACGCCGTTGATGGTCTCCGCCTCGGTCGCACACTGATCGACGACGTCGGGGATGCCGTCGCCGTCGTTGTCGGGATCATCGCACCCGTCGTTGTCGAGGACGCCGTCCTTGTCCTCGGCCTCCATCGGACACTTGTCGGTCGCGTCGGGCACGCCGTCGCCGTCGTTGTCGAGATCCGGGCAGCCGTCATCGTCCTGGAATCCGTCCTTGTCCTCGGCGTCCGTCGGACACTTGTCGACCGCGTCGGGGATCGCGTCGCCATCGTTGTCCGGGTCCGGGCAACCGTCGTCGTCCTGGAACCCGTCCTTGTCCTCGGCGTCCGTCGGGCACTTGTCGTCCGAGTTCACGATGCCGTCGCTGTCGGAGTCGCCGAGATCGCGCGGCCGCGGCGGCGGCGTGTGATCGATGACGAGCGGCTCGGCCGGTCGCGCGCGCGGCGAGTAGCTGAGCATCAGGAAGCCGCGGATGTCGGGCGCGCCGACGCCGTGCATCAGCCCGCGCCCCGCGCCCACGCCGAGGCTCATGCCACCGGCGAACCGGTAGCGCACGCCGCCGGCGACCTCGAGCGGGCTCACGCCGGTGCTCGGCCCGCCCGCGACGCCGTACTGGCCGAACAGCTCGGCGACGAGCGAGATCATCTGCGTCGCGCGAAACGAGCCACCGACGCCGTAGGTGACGGCGTTGCCCTGCTCGAGCGTGCTCATGGTCGTGGTCTTGCGCATCAGGAAGCCCGCGTTCACCGCGCCGCCGATCCGCCCCTGGCGGACCTCGAGGATGCCGCCCACGTGCCCGGTCACGCTCGACGAGCCCGTGTACGCATCGGACGCCGTCGCGGTCGGCGCGGTCACGGTCGCGGCCAGCGCCGCCGCCAGCGCCGGGCCCGCGATCAGCGCGAGCTTGCCGTTGACCGCGATGTCACCGAGGGTCGTGCCGGTCGCGGCGGGCAGGCCGGAGAAACGAAAGTCGTCGCCGGTCTGCTGCACGATCGGGATCTTGAGGCCGAGCTCCAGCCGGCCCGCGAGCGCGTAGGCAAGCCCGAGCTCCGCCGTGCTCCGCGAGGTCACCGGCGTGTCGGGCATGACGTTGGCCGACGAGCCCGCCCGGAGCGGATTCGCGGCGACGTCGAACGCGAGGCCGAGC
>JAIOQA010000409.1 GCA_021413675.1 Deltaproteobacteria bacterium
CGCCTTCGATGTCCTCGGCGATCCGGTTCGTCGTCGCATCCTGGAGCTACTCGCCGAGCGGGAGCAATCCTCGGGCGAGGTCGTCGACGTGATCTCCGGCGAATTCGGCATCACCCAGTCCGCGGTGTCGCAGCAGCTCAAGGTGCTGCGCGAGAGCGGGTTTGCGACCGTCCGCCCCGAGGGCACGCGGCGGCAGTACTCGGTCGACGCGCGCCCGCTCGCCGAGGTCGACGCCTGGCTCGCGCAGTTCCGCCGCTTCTGGGAGCCGCGGCTCGACGCCCTCGCCACCGAGATCGCGCGCGGCAAGCGCGCGCGCCGCCGACGGACCTAGATCCAGTCGGCGAGCTTCGCGCCCGGCACGATGACCTTCATCGCGCTCACCCCCGCCTTGCCCTGACCGAGGTCGGCGGCGTACGCGCACGGGATCGTCGACAGCACGCGCGCGAGATCCGCGTGGAGGCCATCGCTGGCCCGATCGGCGAGCGCGGACCACGGCGTGTCGGGCGAGAGCGCGCTGAAGTACCCGAGCATCGCTTCGTGGTTGGCGCCGCGGGTGTACGCGCGCTCGGTGAGATCCTCGCGCGAACCGTGGATGAACGTGAGGCGCGACTGCGCGGCCTCGGTGATCGCGCGGATCGCGGCGACCGTCGGGCTCAGGTGCGCGCCGGTCCCGAAGTTGACCATCGACGCGCCGCTGAACGCCGACGGATCGAGCAGCACGGCCATCAGCGTGTGGACGTCGCCGGCGGTCGGCACGTGGAGCAGCACGAGCTGCAGATCGGCGCGACGGATCCGCTCGACGAGGCCGCCGACCTCGTCACCGAGCCCGTCGGCCTCGTCGAGATCGATCACGCCGCAGCGCTCCAGCCGGACCTGGCCGCGCGCCGACAACCGCGCGAGGCTGTCGCGCTCGATCACCTCGTAGAGCGCGTGCAGCGTGGCCTCGACCGGGTGGTTGCCGCTGGCCAGCCCGTTGTACGAGAACGCGAAGGGCTGGTCGCGGTGGTACGCCGCGACGTACGCCGGGATCCACGCCGGCTCGCCCGACACCAGCTCGACGCCCTCGACCCAGTCGAGCGCCAGGCGATCGACGCGACCCTTGATCGGTCCACCTTCGAGGCCGCGCGGCGACAGCACGGGTCGCCGCTCGGCGGTGAGCTCGGCGCGACACGCCCGCCGGAGCGGCGCCACCGGGTGCTCGGCGTGCCAGTGCTCGATCGCCTCCATCAGCGCCGACACCTGGGCATCGACCTCGGTCAGGCCCTTGCCGTTCGAGGTCTGCAGGATGCGGCCCTGCGGACGCACCGCGACGTAGACCGGAATGCCGATGCAATCGAGCCCGGTGATGTCGGCGCAGCGCGTGATGCCGAAGCTGGCGAGGTGCGGCCGGATCCGCGCGAGGGTGGTCGCCGGCGCCACCATCCGGTGCGTGCCGCGCTGGTGGCCCTTGGGCACCGCGGCCATCACGCCCGGCCTCCGATCGCGAACAGCGCCGCGAGGGGCATCGTCAATTGTGCCTCGTGGATCGCGGCGAGCTCCAGGTCGATCCAGCTACCGAGCGGCTCGGCCGCCTCGAGCGACACTTTCGACGCGCGCAGCCAGGCGGCGTGCGCGTGGTGGGCGAGCAACTCGGCGTGCTCCCGCCTGGTCAGCCCGCGCGCGCGACACCACGCCCCGACATCGCGGACCTGCCGCTCGCGCCGCCAGCGCGCGGCGTACGCGTCGACCACCGGCGCAGGACACACGATGCCACGCCGCCGCGCCTGCTCGGTGAGCCGCCAGCGCGCCTCTACCCGCGCGAGCATCGCGGACCATCGCGGCCGGGCCTTGCGCAGCCCGCGCTTGAGATCGGTCCAGGCCAGCGTGCGGCGCCCGTGAACCAGCCGCCGGTACGACAGCGCCACGTGGCGAAACTCCAGGTTCCAGGGATCGACGCGCTCGCCGGGCAAGCCAGCGTCGCCGACGGGCGTGGCCGCGCAGTAGGCGAGCACC
The DNA here is from genome assembly GCA_021413675.1 of Deltaproteobacteria bacterium. Lineage (GTDB taxonomy): Bacteria > Myxococcota_A > Polyangia > Haliangiales > Haliangiaceae > JAIOQA01. The sequence continues at coordinate 1,993 of JAIOQA010000409.1, forward strand.
GCGCGCGCATCGGCGGCCTTGGCGTCGACCGCGTGGTCACCGATCCAGGTGCGCAGCGCGTCGCGGCGCGCCGCCGGCCACGCGCGCACCAGCGAACTCTCGAGCATCCGGCGATACGAGCGCTCCGGGTAGTGCGTCCGTTTCAACTCCGTGACCAGCGCGAGCTCTTCGTCGGACGTCACCAGCCTCGCCTCACGGGCGCGCGCCAGCGTCATGCGGAGATTGACCAGCGGCACCGACAGCGCGCGATACCCCAGGTCCGCGATGCTGTGGTGGAGCGCGACCTCGTCGTCGCCATCGAGAACGCCATCGCGATACTGGGCAAACACCGCGCCCATCCCGATCATGCCGAACGCGTGCAACTCCGCCGCACGCAGCGCCCCCATGCTGCTGGCCCCGAGCACCTCGATCCCTTCGTCCATCGCCGTCAGGATCTCCCGCTGCCAGACCGAGGGTCCGCTGTGGAAGATCCCGTCGATGATCACGATGCGTCGGGCGCCCGAGGTCAGCAGCGCGTACACGTCACCCTTCTGCACCGGCGGGCGGTAGGTCGCGCGCAGGATCACCTGCGCGTCCTGGAGGGGAAGCGACGGTCCCAGGAAGACCACCGTGTGTCCCGCCGGCATCATCGCCTCAGCAGTCGGTGCAGGCGGTGGCACAGGCCGAGTGACGCGTGAGCGGGATCATCCCGCCGGCGACGTCCTTCAGCATGTTGCTGGTGAGGCGCTTCACAGCCTCGGTCTTGAGCGTGAGAGCGGCGGGCTTGGCGTTGCGGTTGTTCTGCTTCTTGGTCATGGGACTCTCCGTGGCATCCGCGATTCCCGGGACGGCGCGCGGCTCGACGAACCTCCAGCCAGCACCCGCCCCTTCGATCGCGACCACGGCAATCTAGCGATCGCGAGCGTGAGAAGCGCAGAACGAGAGTGGCAAAGAGCGAATCATCGGGATTCCGCCGAGACACCACCAGATCGCGCCAACACAAGAAGAGCGGTCAATCTGCGTGGCCGAATTGACCAGACTGGCAGTCGCGAATCACCGCAGTCCAGACTCCCCGTCTCACGCCTTCGCCTTCGCCTCCGCGACGTGACACGCCGCCGCGCGCCGGTCGCCCAGCGTGACCAGCCTCGGCTCCTCGGTCTTGCACCGCTCGATCACCTGATCGCAGCGCGGGTGAAAGCGACACCCGGGCGGCGGGCTGCGCAGGCTCGGCGGCGCGCCGGGGATGCTCTTGAGCTCCTCCTCGGTGCCGTGCACCGACGGGAACGCGCGCAGGAGCCCCTGCGTGTACGGGTGCAGCGGCCGCGCGCGCAGCTCGGCGGACGGCGCGATCTCGACCATGCGGCCGGCGTAGAAGATCGCGACCCGATCGCAGATCTGCATCATGCGCGTGAGGTCGTGGGTGATGAACACGACCGAGAACCCGAACTGCCGGCGGAGCTCGAGGATCTTGCGCAGGATCTCGCCCTCCACGATCACGTCGAGCGCGGTCGTGGGCTCGTCCATCACGATGAGCGCGGGCTCGAGCGCGAGCGCGATCGCGATGCCGACGCGCTGGCGCATGCCGCCCGACAGCTGATGTGGATAGCTGTCGAGGCGATCGGCGCTGATGCCGACCAGCGTGAGCAACTCGGCGGCGCGCCCGGGCTTGCGCGCGACCGGGACCGAGCGGTGCGCGGCCAGCGTGTCCTCGATCTGCTCGCGGGTCGTGAGGACCGGGTTGAGCGCGTCCATCGCGCTCTGGAACACCATCGAGACCCGGCGCCAGCGCACCGCGCGCAGCTCGGCCTCGGACATCGCGAACAGGTCCTTGCCCTCGAAGATCGCCTGGCCGCCGGTGATGACGGCCGGGGCCGGCAGGATGCGCAGCGCGGCCTGCGCGATCGTCGACTTGCCGCTGCCCGACTCGCCGGCGATGCCGAGCACCTCGCCGCGCGCGACATCGAACGACACCCGGTCGACCGCGCGCACCGGGCCATCGCCGGTGATGTAGTCGACGCACAGCTCACGGATCGACAGGAGCGCGTCACTCACGAGGAATCACCACCGGGGTCGAGCGGGTCATGCGAAATCCAGCGCTCAGCAGGAATCCCCGCCACGCGCGCTCCTGCTGGAGCCGGGGATTGGTGACCTCGTCGAACCCGGAGTTGAGGATCACCAGGGCAAACCCGACCAGCGCGACGCACAGGCCGGTGGGCACGAACGTCCACCACGAGCTGGTGAGCAGCGCCGAGTCGTTGGTCGCCCAGTACAGGTTGGTGCCCCAGGTCACCGCCGAGACATCGCCGAGCCCGAGGAACTCGAGGCCGACCTGCGCGCCCAGCGCGTAGACCGTGCTGCCGATGACCTGCGCGACCAGCAGCGAGGTCATGTTGGGCAACAGCTCGCGCGTGATGATCCGGATATGGCTCTCACCGCTGACCACCGCGGCCGCGATGAAGTCGCGCTGTCGCAACATCAATGTCTGGGATCGCAAGACGCGCGCGTTCCACGCCCAGCCAGTGACCACCAGCACCGCGGCGACGGTGAACGGTCCCGCGGGCAGGTACGCCGCGATGACGATCGCGAGCGGCAGGCCGGGCAGCACGAGGAAGACGTTGATGCCCAGCGACAGGCCGCTGTCGACGAGCCCGCCGAAGTAGCCCGCGGTCACGCCGACCAGCGCGCCGATCGCGACGACGATCAGCCCGACGCCGAAGCCGATGAGCAAGGACACGCGCGTGCCGACCACGGTCTGCGCCAGGACATCCTGGCCCTGCCCGGTCGTGCCGAGCCAGTGCGCCCACGACGGCGGCTGCAGCGGCACGTCGACCATCGCGTCGGCGTCGCCGACGAACCACGTGCCGACCAGCCCGAGCAGGACGAAGAACCCGAGCAGCACGAAGCCGGTCGAGGCCTTGCGATCGCGGCGGATCGCCTCGATCCACACGCCGATGCCGGTGGGCCGCGGCTTCGGCGGCTTCGGCGCCTTCGCGGGCTTCGCGGTCACCTTGGCGGCGCTCACGACGACGTCTCCCGGGTCCGCGGGTCGAGCCAGACATAGACCAGGTCGACGAGGAAGTTGGCGCCGAGCACCGCGAGCGTGAACACCAGGAAGATGCCCTGCATCAGCGGGTAGTCCTGGTTGCGCACCGCCTCGACCAGCAGATAACCCTGACCGGGATACGAGAACACGATCTCGGTCAGGAGCGAGCCGCCGAGCGCGAAGCCGATCGCCATGCCGAACGCGGTGACACTCGGCAACAAGGCGTTGCGCGCCGCGTACCGGAACACCACGCGCGACGGACTCAGGCCCTTCGCCCGCGCCAGCGCGACGTAGTCCGAGCCCAGCACCGAGATCATCGCGTTGCGCATGCCGAGCATCCAGCCGCCGAGCGTGGCGATGACGATCGAGCCGATCGGCAGGATCGCGTGGCGGATGACATCGACGATGAACTCCCAGGTGAACCCAGGCGTGAGGTCATCGTCGTAGGCGTGGCCGAGCGGCACCACGCCCCACTGGAACCCGAGCACGTAGAGCCCGAGCGTCGCCAGCCAGAAGTACGGGAATGCCCCGAGGAAGGCGAAGAACGCCGGTAATATCGCGTCTCCCCAGCCGCCGCGCCACCACGCGACGGCGATGCCGATGAACGTGCCGATCGCAAAACTGAGGATCACCGCGGTACCCGCGAGGAACAGCGTCCACAACAAGCCTGTGCCGATCACGCTCGAGACCGGCGCCGGGAAGTACGTGATCGACACGCCCAGATCGCCCTCGAACACGTGGCCGATGTACGTGACGTACTGCTTGACCATCGGCTCGTCGGTGAGCCCGAAGGCCTCGCGCTGCGCGACGATCGCCTCGGGGCTCATCCGGCCCTTGAAGCGCGCGAACAGCGCAGTCGACGGATCGCCGGGCATGAGCCGCGGCAGGAAGAAGTTGATCGTCAGCGCGGCCCACGCGGCGATGAGATAGAACCCGAGGCGTCGAAGGATGTAGCGCATGTCTATCGAGGCTCGACGGTGGTGAGGACCAGGAGCGTCTCGGCGCGATCGAACTTGTTGGGCGACGGATCGGCGTAGGGCTTGTCCGCCGACGGGAACCCGGCGAATCGCCCGGTGTTGAACTCGCCCCACGACGGGTTCGGATAGAGCGGGATCGCCGGCGCCTCGGCCGCGAACGTGCGCTGCAGCGCCGCCGACAGCGCGTGCTGCTTGGCCGGATCGGCCTCGGTCTCGAACGCCTTGAGCAGGCGATCGGCCTCGGGGCTGCCGTAGCGATGCCAGTTCGACATGCTCACGGTGCCCTCGGGCTTGACCGTGTCACTGGCCATCAGCCAGCGATAGAAGGTGTACGGCGTCGGGCCCTCGAACGACCAGCCGAGGCTGAGATCGAACCGGCCCTCCTGCACGCGCTGCGACCACGCCGCGAAGTCGTAGGTCTTGACCGAGGCGTCGATGCCGAGCTCGCGCAGGCCGCGCGCGATCACCTGCGCCGCGCGGACCCAGTCCGACCAGCCCGACACCGCCATGATCTCGTAGGTCCACGGCTTGCCGTCGGGCAAGCGCCGCACCCCATCGACCACCTTGAAGCCGGCCTGGTCGAGGAGCGCGCTCGCCTTCGCGACGTCGTGGTGCGTCCACTCGGCCCCCGCCGCCTCGGGATCGCGCCAGGTCGCGTAGGCATCGGACAGCCCGGTCGCGTCCGCCGGGCGCGAGTAGCGGTAGAGCGCGACCGCGTTCACCAGATCGCGATCGATCGCCATGCTCAGCGCCTTGCGCACCCGGACATCGTCGAAGGGTGCGCGCCGGGTGTTCGCGTACAGGAAGATGGTCGTGCCGGTGAGCGGGAACCAGTAGCGATGATTCTCGGGGTCCTTGCCCACGAACACTCGATCGATCGCCGGCACGAAGTTGCCGGCCCAGTCGACCTCGTCGAACACCAGCGCGAGGTTCGCGCGATCGTTGCTGGGAAACGCCGGGAAGCGCAGCGCATCGATCTTGGGCAGGCCAGGCTGCCAGTAGTGGGGATTCCGGCCGATCTCGTAGATCTGGTTACGGAACACCCGCACATCGGTGAACGGCCCGGTCGCGACCGGGTTCTCGTTGGCGAACGCCAGCGGATCGGCGATGTCCTTCCAGACGTGCGCGGGGACGATCAGCTGCGCGACGACGTCCTCGAGGCCGGGCAGGAACACCCGGCTGAAGCGCACGTCGACGGTGACATCGTCGACGGCGGTGACCTCCGCGAGAAAGCCCCACAGGCCGCGGCGATCGAGGCCCGGAAACTTCTTCAGCAGGTTGAACGTGAACGCGACGTCCTTCGCCGTGAACGCGGCGCCATCGGACCACTGCACGCCGGTGCGGATCGACAGCCGCAACAGCGTGTTGCCGTCGCGCCACTCGTGGGCGGTCGCCAGCCACGGCACGAACGCGCCGCGCACGCTCGAGAACACGTACAGCGGCTCGTAGATGCCGGCCCACGTCGGAAAGCGCGGCGCGGTCGCGCTGGTCAGCGGGTTGAAGTTGCGCTGCCACGACGACGACTGCTCGACCGAGACGGTGAGCACGCCGCGCCGCGGCGCCGGCTTGTCGCGCACGCAGCCGGCGAGGACCACGATCACGAGCACGAGCGGCGCCAGGCGCACGAAGTGATGCGCCGAGCGCCGCATGGTCACGACCCGGCCTCGTACACCCGGACGTAGTCGACCTCCATGGCCTGCGGGAACTCCGTGGTCGCGTCGGGCAGGCCGACGAAGTTGCCGCCCACCGCGACATTCAGGATGATGAAGAACGGGTGATCGAACACCCACGGTGCGCCCGCCGGCAGCTCGGCCGGGGTCTGCACCGAGTAGGTCACGCCGTCGAGCTCCCAGGCGATGTAGTCCGTGTCCCACTCGATGGCGTAGACGTGGAAGTCGGTGCTGAGATCGCCCGTCGGCAGCGTGTAGCTCGCGCTGATGCCATTTCCGCCCGAATAACCCGGTCCGTGCAGCGTGCCAATCGTGGTGTTCGGCAGCTGGCCGCGTGCCTCCATGATGTCGATCTCGCCGCACCCGGGCCACGGGGTCTGATCGATGTCGGCGCCGAGCAACCAGAACGCCGGCCACATGCCCTGGCCCTTCGGCAGCCGCAGGCGCGCCTCGACGCGGCCGTGGGTGAAGGCGTACTTGCCCTTGGTCAGGAGCCGCGCGGAGGTGTAGGCGCTACCCATGTAGTCCTCCTTGCGCGCGGTGATCACGAGATGGCCGCTGCCGTCGAGGGCGGCGTTCTCGGCGCGGTAGTACTCCTGCTCGCCGTTGCCCCAGCCACCGGCGCCCGTGCCGAGGTCGAAGCCCCAGCGGGTCGCGTCGGGCGCGGCGTTCGACGCCCCGTCGAACTCGTCCTGCCAGACCAGGTTCCACGAGCTCCCGGAACAGCGGCCGAAGCCGGCCAGCAGGATCGACATCGGGAGCAGCATCGCGGCGCCCAGCAAGGTCCGGCGTCTCGTCATCTGAGGTTGGTCTCCTAGCGGCCCTTGGCCGCGACCGGGAAGTGGTTGGGATCGCCGAGCGCGCGCTCGAGCATCATCGTGGCGGCGCCGATCGCGACCGCGCGCGCGCCCAGCGCGCTGGTCAGGATGCGGGTCGTGCGGACCGAGGTGATGAGCGTGCGGTTGTCCACCGAGCGCCGCAGCGGCTCGAGCAAGATGTCGCCGATCTTCGCGACGCCGCCGCCGATGATCACCATCGAGGGGTTCAGCATGTTGAGCAGGCCGGCGATCGCGATGCCGAGGTAGTCGGCGGCCTCGTCGATCACGCGCAGCGCCAGCGGATCGCCGGTGAGCGCGGCGTCCTCGATCGCGCCGATCGTGATCGGGATGCGCGCCAGCACGCTGTCCGTGTACGCAGGCACGAGCCCCTGGGCGCGGGTGACCAGCGCCGACGAGCCGACCAGGGTGGTGAGGCAGCCGCGCAGGCCGCAGATGCACTCGGGGCCGCGCGGGTCGATCGCGAGGTGACCGATCTCGCCGGCGAACCCGCGCGCGCCGCGATAGATGCGGCCGCCGAAGATGTGGCCCGAGCCGACGCCGGTCGCGAGCTTGACGTACGCGAAGTCGTCGACGCCGCGGCCCAGGCCCCACCAGCGCTCGGCGAGCGCGGCGAGGTTGGCGTCGTTGTCGATGAGCACCGGGATGTCGAAGCGCGCGCGCAGCGCCGCGCCCACGCCCACGCCGCGCCACGCCGGCAAGATCACCTCGCACAGCTCGTCGGGGCGCGACAGATCGATCGGGCTCGGCACCGCGATGCCCGCGCCGATCAACCGATCGGGCCGGCGGCCCCAGGTCTTCACGCAGCGCGCCGCGAGCTCGATCATCAGCTCGAGCGTGCCGCTCGGATCGTTGCGGACCGCGTGGTCCTGGTGCTCCCACGCCAGCACCTGGCCGCGCAGATCGGTCAGCGCGACCGAGACGTGCGCGGCGCCGATGTCGATGCCGAGGATCGCCGCGGCGTCGTCCTGGAACTGCAGCACGATGGGCCTCCGCCCGCCGCGCGACTCGCCGGCGCCGACCTCGGCGAGCAGGCGGGTCGGCAGCAGGTTGCCGATGATCTCGGACACGGTGGAACGGGACAGGCCGGTGCGGCGCGCGATGTCGGCGCGCGAGATCTCGCGCTCCTGCCAGATGAGGCGCAGCACGCCGGGCATGCTCGGGCTCGGCGCCGCGGCGCTGACGCCGCGCGCGGGGGTTCGAGACTGCCGCTTGGTCGCTGGAGCCATGGGGGTCAACGCATCCTCGAGGGCAGTGTCGAGCGTTGCAACCGAACCGGTCAAGGCGCCGCCGGGATTCAGGGCACGAACGCGAGATCGTCGATGTAGTAGGTCTTCGCGCCGGCGGTCGCGCCGTCGGTGCCAAAGTTGCAGAACACCGAGACGCGGTTGAACGTGTAGCTGGCGTTGAGCGGCGCGGTGCCGGCGGCCTGGTTCTTGACGTCGAAGTTCAGCGTCTGCCAGCCACCCGCGACAGTGACGGTCGCCTCGGTCTCGACCGAGTGGGTGGGGTCATTCGCGTCCTCGAGCTTGAGCCGCACCGGGATGCCGGCGTCGGGCGAGTACACGCGCAGCGTGAACTTCGTCGAGGTCGCGGTGACCGGGATCGTCGGCACGGTGTTGTTCGCGCCGGTCGACAGCGTCACGCCCGCCCACAGCGGCGCGGTCACCGGCTTCACGACCTGCACGACCTGGTTGGCCGCGTTGGTCGGATCCGCGACCTTGGTCGCCGCCACGTCGCCGAACCCGGTCAGCCCGTAGGTGATCGCGCCGTCGTCGAAGGTGATCGGCGCGAAGCTGCCGCCGCCGGTGGAGCCGCCGCCGAAAGCCAGGTCGTCGAAGTAGTAGGTCTTGGCGCCGGCGGTCGCGCCGTCGGTCCCGAAGTTGAAGAACAGCGAGGCTCGGTTGTACGTGTAGGCCGGGTTGATCGCCGCCGCGCCGGTCGCCGGCGTCGCGAAGTCGAAGGTGAGCGTCTGCCACGCGTTCGCGACCGTGGTCAGCGCCTCGGTCTCCGTCGAGTGAGTCGGGTCGTTCGCGTCCTCGACCTTGAGCCGCACCGGGATGCCGATGTCGGGCGAGTAGACCCGCACGGACATCTTCGTCGCGGTGAGCGTCAGCGGGATCGTCGCGACGGTGTTGTTCGCGCCGGTCGACACGGTCACGCCGGCCCAGGTCGGCGCGGTCACCGGCTTCACGACCTGCGCGACCTGGTTGGCCGCGTTGGTCGGGTCCGCCACCTTGTTCGCCGCCACATCACCGAACCCGGTCAGCGTGTACGTGACCGCCGCGTCGTCGAAGGTGATCGTCGCGAAGCTCGGCGGCGGCGTGGTGCCGCCCCCGAACGTGACGTCGTCGAAGTAGTAGGTCTTCGCGCCGGCGGTCGCGCCGTCGGTGCCGAAGTTGAAGAACAGCGAGGCGCGGTTGTACGTGTAGGCCGGGTTGATGCCCGCGGCGCCGGTCGCCGGATGCGCGAAGTCGAAGGTCAGCGTCTCCCAGGTATTGGCGACCGTGGTCAGCGCCTCGGTCTCGGTCGAATGCGTCGGGTCGCCGGCGTCCTCGACCTTGAGCCGCACCGGGATGCCGATGTCGGGCGAGTAGACGCGCACGGTCATCGTGGTGGCGGTGAGCGTCAGCGGGATCGTCGCGACCGTGTTGTTCGGACCGGTCGACACCGTCACGCCGGCCCAGGTCGGCGCGGTCACCGGCTTCACGACCTGCGCGACCTGGTTGGCCGCGCTGGTCGGGTCCGCGACCTTGGCGGCCGCGACGTCGCCAAAGCCAGTCAGCGTGTACGTCACCGCGGCGTCGTCGAAGGTCAGCGTCGTGAACGAGCCGCCGCCAGTCGAGGTGCCGCCGAACTCCAGGTCGTCGAAGTAGTAGACCTGCGCGCCGGCCGTCGTCCCCGCGGTGCCGAAGTTGAAGAAGATGGTGGCCTTGTCGTAGGTGCTCGCCAGGTTGAGCGCGGCGGTGCCGCCGGCCTGGTGCGCGAAGTCGAAGGTCAGCGTCTCCCAGGTGTTCGCGACGGTCGTGGTCGCCTCGGTCTCGACCGTCATCGTGTTGTCGCTGTGGTTCTCGACCTTGAGCCGCACCGGGATGCCTGCGGCCGGCGCGTAGACGCGGACCTTCATCGTGGTCGCGCCGGTCGCGAACGGGATCTTGGTCTTGAAGCCGAGCATCGCGCTCGCGGTGAGCGTGGTGCCGGCCCAGGTCTCGGCGGTGGCGCTGCGCGCGACCCGGCCGACCTTGTTCGTGCCGCCGGTCGGATCGACGACGATCGTCGAGTCGTCAGCGCCGCCGAACCCGACCAGGCCGTAGTCGACCGTCGACGAGTCGAAGGTCACCGGCAGGTCCATCTGGCTCGGGCCGGTGCTGCCACCGCCGAACGCCATGTCGTCGAAGTAGAAGGTCTGCGCGCCGGCCTGCGCGCCCGACTTGCCGAAGTTGAAGAAGACGGTGGCCTTGTCGTAGCTCTTCGCGAGGTCGAGCGCGGCGGTGCCGCTGGCCTGGTTCGCGACGTCGAAGGTCAACGTCTCCCAGGTGTTCGCGGCCGTGGTGGTCGCCTCGGTCTCGACGGACACGGTGTTGTCGCTGTGGTCCTCGACCTTGAGGCGCACCGGGATGCCGGCGGCCGGCGAGTACACGCGCAGCGTCATCGTGGTCGCGCCGGTCGCGAACGGGATCTTGGTCTTGAAGCCGAGCATCGCGCTCGCGGTGAGCGTGGTCCCGGCCCAGGTCTCGGCGGTGGCGCTGCGCGCGACCCGGCCGACCTTGTTCGTGCCGCCGGTCGGATCGACGACGATCGTCGAGTCATCGGCGCCGCCGAACCCGACCAGGCCGTAGTCGACCGTCGACGAGTCGAAGGTCACCGGCAGATCCATCTGGCTCGGTGCGCCGCCGCCGCCGAACGCCATGTCGTCGAAGTAGAAGAGCTGCGCGCCGGCCTGTGCGCCGGTCTTGCCGAAGTTGAAGAAGATGGTGGCCTTGTCGTAGGTCTTCGCGAGGTCGAGCGCGCCGGTGCCGCTGACCTGGTTCGCGAAGTCGAACGTCAACGTCTCCCACGTGTTCGCGGCCGTGGTGGTCGCCTCGGTCTCGACCGACACGGTGTTGTCGGTGTGATCTTCGACCTTCAGGCGCACCGGGATGCCCGCGGCCGGCGAGTACACGCGGACCGTCAGCGTGGTCGCGCCGGTCGCGAACGGGACCTTGTTCTTGAAGCCGAGCATCGCCGCCGCGGTCAGCGTGGTGCCGGCGTAGGTCTCGGCGGTCGCGCTGCGCGCCACCCGCGCCACCTTGTTGGTGCCGCCGGTCGGATCGACGACGATCGTCGAGTCATCGGCGCCGCCGAAGCCGAGCAACCCGTACTCGACCGTGGTCGAGTCGAAGGTCACCGGCAGATCCATCTGGGTCGAGCCGCCGCCGCCGCCGCCGAACGCGACGTCATCGAAGTAGAAGGTCTCGGCGCCGGCGGTCGCGCCGCTCTTGCCGAAGTCGTAGAAGATCGTCGCCTTGTCGTAGGTGTTGGCGAGGTTGAGCGCCGGCGTGCCGGCGACGTTGTTCGCGAAGTCGAAGGTCAGCGTCTCCCACGTGTTCGCGAGCGTGGTGGTCGCCTCGGTCTCGACCGACATCGCCGAGTTGGTGTGGTCCTCGACCTTCAGGCGCACCGGCACGCCGGCCTTGGCCGAGTACACGCGCACGGTCATCGTGGTCGCGCCCGCGGTGAACGGGATCTTGTTCGCGAAGCCGATCGTGCCGTCCTTGGTGAGGGTCGTGCCGGCGTAGACCTCGGAGCCCGCCGAGCGCACGACCTTCGCGACCAGGTTGGAGCCGCCGGTCGGATCGCCGACGATCGACGAGTCCTCCGCGCCGGCGAAGCCGAGCAGGCCGTAGTCCACGGTCGGCGAGTCGAAGGTCACCGGCAGATCCATCTGCGTGAGCGCCGGCGCCGGGACCGTGACCGCGATCGACTGCGGCACGTCGACGCCGCCGAGCTTGGCGGTGATGACCGCGGTGCCGTTGCCGGTCGCAGTGACGACGCCCGTCGCGCTGACCGTGGCGACCGCCGGGTTCGAGCTCTTGTAGTCGAAGACCGCGGGCGAGACCTTCACGGTCAACTCGCCGGTCGGCACGGTGTAGCCGACCTGGGTGCCGGCGATCGTGTAGGTCGCGCCGATGTCGAGGCCCTTGTTGCTGGGCGTCAGGATCGGGCGCGGGTTCCACGCCGCGGCGTCGAGGTTCTCGAAGCGCACGTCGTCGAACCAGGCCTGGTAGCCGGCCGCCGGATCGCCGGGCGCGCCGGCGGCGAGCCAGAACAGGCCGCGCTCCGACGCCTCCTTCGACGGCGCCGGGATCGGCAGCACGTACTGCGTCCACTGCGTGGTCAGCGCGAGGTCGTTGGACTCGGTCTGGTAGAGCGAGGTGCCGGTGTTGTCGTTGCCGATGCCGATGCTGTCGATCGCGACCGCGCGGCTGGCCTTCGCCCAGAACGTGATCGCGGTGAACTTCGACAGGTCGCGCGGCTGCGCCGACGTGAAGGCGCCGCCCGCGAAGTTGAACTCGCCCGCGCCGGCCTCGCCCGGCGTCGGGACGCTGTAGCGCAGGGACGCGGTGCCGTTGTAGTGCTCGGCCGTGTCGACCGCGGCGGCGTCGAGCTTGGACTTGGCGAACGCCTGATAGACCACGCCGGCGGCGTAGTCGTCGGTGAAGACCACCGCCGAGGTGTCGGGCGGCTCGTCGAAACAGCCGGTGGCCATCCCCGCGATGGCGGCGATCAGGACTCCGGTACCCCAGCGTCGTGCGGTCAACATGCGGCCTCCCAGGTCCGCGCCAGCAGACAACACGTCAGGGTCAGCGAGGTGGCGGCGCGGCCCACCGGGCGGATTCGGTCTAGACTTTGTTCGACAATCAAACGAAGAATCGAGGGCTGGCGGGCGTGCGGTGATTCTCGACGACGACACGGGTGCCCTCCGGCTTGACTTTGTTCTGCGTCCGAACAAACTATCTACGTCGCAATTGGGTTCAGATGTCAAGCGTGTTTCTGGCCCGTACGCGCGGTCCGGGGTCGCAAGCCCCGGTGGCGAACACATCTGGTTGAGGAGATGCGGATGGAAACTCCGATCCCGCTGGTCTTCGGGCGCAGCCCGCTCCACGCCATGACGCAGCAGGCCACGGGCCGGCTGGTCTCCGCGTTCGGCGACGAGTACTACGTCATCGAGGACGCGCAGACCCTCGCGCCGTTCCTCACCAGCATCGTCGGCGACTCCGACCACTGGCTGTTCGTGGCGAGCAACGGCGCGCTCACGGCGGGCCGCGGCAATCCGGCCAACGCGCTGTTCCCCTACGTCACCGAGGACAAGCTCTACGACGCCGCGGGCGTCACCGGGCCGACCACGTCCTTGATCGTGACGCGCGCGGGCGCGGCCTCGCTCTGGCACCCGCTGCGCCCGGTCGACCAGCGCGTGTACGGCGTGACCCAGCGGCTCTACAAGAGCGTGCTCGGCAACCGGCTGGTGATCGAGGAGGAGAACCGCGACCTGGGGCTGTGCTTCCGCGCGGCGTGGTCGACCAGCGATCGCTTCGGGTTCGTGCGCGAGTGCACGCTCGTCAACCGCGGCAGCACGCCGGTGCACGTGCGCGTGCTCGACGGGCTCTTGAACCTCATGCCCGGCGATGTCAGCGAGCCGCTGCAGCTGGGCTACAGCTGCCTGGTCGATGCGTTCAAGAAGCACGAGCGCGTGCCCGGCACGACGCTCGCGCTGTACACGCTGGCGGCGCAGGTCGTGGATCGCGCCGAGCCGGTCGAGGCGCTGCACGCGACGGTGGTGTGGAGCCACGGCCTCGGCGCGGCGAGCGTGCACCTCGGCGACGAGGCGATCGCGCGCTTCGATCGCGGCGAGGCGACGCGCGAGGTCGACCTGGTCCGCGGCGGGCGCGGGGCGTATCTCACGGGCGCCGAGATCGCGCTGGCGCCCGGCGCCGAGCAGCGCTGGCTGATCGTCGCCGATGTCGCGCAGACCCAGGCCGCGGTCGCGCGGCTGATCACCGAGCTGGGCGATCCCGCGAGCGCGGTCGCCGCGGTCCGCGCGGATCTGGCGGCCTCGCACGCGCGGCTGCGGCGCATCGTCGCCGGGACCGACGCGCTCCAGCGGTCCGCCGATCGCAACGCGTGCGCGCACCACGTGGCCAACGTGCTGTTCAACGACATGCGTGGCGGCGTGTTCGCGCACGGCAACGCGATCCCCGGCCCCGACTTCGCGGCGTTCGTGCGCGGCGCCAACCGCGTGGTCGGCGCGCGCCACGAGGCGCTCCTCGACGAGCTACCTGCGCTCGAACCCCACGCCGCGCACCGCGCGCGCCTCGCCGAGACCGGCGATCCGGAGCTCCTGCGCCTCGCCGACGAGTACCTGCCGCTGACCTTCAGCCGCCGTCACGGCGATCCGAGCCGGCCGTGGAACCGCTTCGACATCCGCGTGCGCGACGCGCGCGGCGACGTCGTCCTCGACTACCAGGGCAACTGGCGCGACATCTTCCAGAACTGGGAGGCGCTCGGCGCGAGCTACCCGGCGTTCCTCGAGCAGATGGTCGCGAAGTTCGTCAACGCCTCGACGCTCGACGGCCACAACCCGTACCGCGTCGGGCGCCACGGCATCGACTGGGAGGTGCCGGATCCCGATCATCCGTGGGCGACGATCGGCTACTGGGGCGATCATCAGATCGTCTACCTCGCGCGGCTGCTCGAGCTGTCGCTGGCCCACCACCCGGATGGCCTGCGCGCGCTCCTGCAACAGGCGCGCTTCAGCTACGCCGACGTGCCCTACCGCATCCGGCCGTTCGCCGAGATCCTCGTCGATCCGCGCGCGACGATCGTGTTCGATGCGGCGCGCCACGCCCAGATCGTGGCGCGCGAGGCCGAGCTCGGCTCCGACGCGCGCCTGGTGCACGACAGCCACGGCGTGGTGCGCGCGACGCTGATCGAGAAGCTGCTCGTGCCGGCGCTGGCCAAGCTCGCCAACTTCGTCCCCGGCGGCGGCATCTGGATGAACACCCAGCGGCCGGAGTGGAACGACGCCAACAACGCGCTGGTCGGCTACGGCGTGTCGATGGTGACCGCGTGCTACCTCGAGCGCTACCTGGCGCTGGTCGACGCGTTGCTCGCGCCGCTCGCCGATGACACCGCGCCGATCACGCGCGAGGTCGCCGGCTGGATCGAGGCGACCGCGCACGCCCTCGAGGCCAACCGCGCGCTCGCCGCGATCGCGACGATCGACGACCGGGCCCGCTGGCGCTGCATGTCGGCGCTCGGCGAGGCCGCGAGCGCGTATCGCGCGCGGATCTACGCCGCGGGGATCACCGACACGGTCGCCGTGCCGATCGCGGCGCTGCGCGCGCTGATCGCCCGTGCCGGCCAGTTCGTGCGCCACACGATCGCGAGCGCGCGCCGCGCCGATGGCCTGGTCCACGCGTACAGCGTGCTGGTGCCGGGCACGCCCGAGACCGGCTGGGGCCTCGAGCCGCTGGCCGAGATGCTCGAGGGCCAGGTCGCCGCGCTGTCCACGCGCGCGCTCGACGACGCCGCGGCGCTCGCGGTGCTCGACGCGCTGCCGGCGAGCCGGCTGTACCGCGCCGATCAGCGGAGCTACCTGCTCTACCCCGATCGCCGCCTGCCGACGTTCCTCGAGAAGAACGTGATCCCGCCGGCGGTCTTCGCGCGCGCGCCGCTGCTGCAACGGCTCGTCGATCGCGGCGACACCCGCATCGCGCTGTGCGATGCCCAGGGGCAGCTGCGGTTCGCCGCCGAGCACACCAACGCGGCGGCCTGCGACGCGCGGCTGCGCCGGCTGCGCGCCGACGGCGAGCTCGACGCGACCGACGACGAGATCGCCGCGGTGCTCGCGGTCTACGAGGAGGTCTTCCACCACCGCGCGTTCACCGGCCGCAGCGGCACGATGTTCGCGTACGAGGGCCTGGGCAGCATCTACTGGCACATGGTCGGCAAGCTGCTGCTCGCGACCCAGGAGCGGTTCCTGGCGGCGGTCGAGGGCGGCGCCGATCCGGCGATCGTCCTGCGCTTCGTCGGCCACTACGAGGCGATCCGCGCCGCGATGTCGGGCGTCGAGAAGTCGCCGGCGGCGTGGGGCGCGTTCCCGCTCGATCCGTACTCGCACTCGCCGGCCCGCGGCGGCGCGCGCCAGCCCGGCATGACCGGGCAGGTCAAGGAAGAGATCCTCGTGCGCATGGGCGAGCTCGGGATCCGCGTGCGCGGCGGCTGCGTGGCGTTCCGGCCGCGGCTCCTGCGCCGGGCCGAGTTCCTGACCGAGCCGGCGGTGTTCGAGCCGTACGCGATCGATGGCGCGCCGCTGCGCCTCGAGCTCGCGCCCGGCACGCTCGCGTTCACGTACTGCCAGGTGCCGGTCGTCTATCACCTGAGCGACACGCGGCGCATCGCGCTCACGGTCGATGGCGCGGCGATCGAGATCGCAGGCGACGCGCTCGACGCGGCCTGGTCCGCCGAGGTGTTCGAGCGCACCGGGCGGGTCGCGCGCATCGACGTCTTCACGGCGCCGGGTCGATAGCGGACCTCGCCGGGCGATTCCCGAGTCTGCCGATCGCGGCCACCCCGCGGCGCGGATCGATCGGGCACGGTGGCGTTCATGCTCGCTCGCCTCGCCGTGTTGTCCATGCTGGTCGCGTGCTCGTCCAAGGCTGCCGAGCCCGCTGCGGGGAGCTCGGGCAGCGCCGGAAGCGCAGGAAGCGCAGGAAGCGCCGCGCCCGCCGCCGGCAGCGCCGCCGGGTTCACGCGCCGCGAGATCGATTGCGCCGGCGTGATCAGCGGCTCGGAACGCGCGATCGGCGGCCCGATCGCGCCGGGCTGGGGAACGATCCCGAAGGACCTGCAGCTGCTCCCGCCGGGCGCCGAGCTGTGCGGCAACGGCGCCGTCAACGGCAACCAGACGGCCTTCATCCGCTCGCCGCTGTTCGGCCAGGCGCTCGCGGACTTCTATGCGCCGGCCGCGACCGGCTGCGCGATGAAGGTCGACGTCAACGGCAACGACACCGTCCAGATCTCGATGGCCGCGATGGACTGCGGCAAGACCCGTCGCATGATCGCCGTCACCGACTCGACCTACGGCTTCTACTCGATGCAAGTCTACTGATTGCGGCGGGCCTCACGCCTGTGAGGCGGCTGCCCTGACCGCCGCGCGTCGGTGAGGTCCCTCACCGACGTTGCCGTGCGTCGGGGGCCCGTCGACGGGCCCGGGCGGATATACTCGAGGCGTGCACGCGGGCGCCGTCCTCGGGGAGCGATTCCTCCTGCAAGCGCGGGCCGGGGCCGGTGGTGCGGCGACGGTCTATCGCGCGCTCGATCAGCAGAGCGGCGCGATCGTCGCGGTGAAGATCATGACCTCGGTCGACGCGCTCGGCGAGGAGCGGTTCGAGCGCGAGGCCCGCACGCTGGCCGAGCTGTCGCATCCCGGGCTGGTCCGCTACATCGCCCATGGCGTCGCGCTGTCGGGCGCGCGCTACCTCGCGATGGAGTGGCTCGAGGGCGTGGACCTGGCCCAGCGCCTGGCGCGCGGCCCGCTCGCGGTCGCCGAGGCGGTCGCGATGGTGCGGCGCGCCGCCGAGGCACTGGCCGCGCTGCACGGCCGCGGCATCGTCCACCGCGACGTCAAGCCGTCGAACATGTTCCTGGTCGACGGCCGCACCGATCGCGTGAAGGTCGTCGACTTCGGGCTCGCGCGCCCGGCGCAGGGCGACTCGGTCACGCTCACCGGCGTCGCGATCGGCACGCCGCGCTTCATGGCCCCCGAGCAGGTCCGCGGCCGGCGCGATCTCGACGCGCGGGTCGACGTCTACGGCCTCGGCGGCGTGCTCTACGCCGCGCTGACCGGGCGGCCCGCGTTCGTCGGCTCCGACCACATGGCGATCCTCGCGCGCGTGCTCCTCGAGATCCCGCAGTCGATCTGCGAGCTCGTGCCCGAGGTGCCGGCCGGCCTCGACGAGCTGGTCGCCGACATGATGGCGAAGGACCGCATGGATCGCCCGGCCGACGCGGCCGCGGTGATCGCGCGCCTCGACGTGATCGCGAGCTCGACCGATCTCGACGCCACGCCGCCGCCGAACATGGTCGCGGTCACCGGCGGCGAGCAGCGGCTGCTCAGCGTGGTGCTGGTCAGCGAGTTCGCCGACGTGCCGGTGCCGCCGCCGAGCGTCGACGACACCGACGCGACCCAGACCGGCTCGCACGGCGCGACCACCAAGCTCGCCGAGGTGATCGCACAGCACCGCGCGCGCTTCGTGCGCCTGCCCGATCGCTCGTGGGTCGTGACGCTGGTCGGCACCGGGCCGGCCACCGATCAGGCCGCGCACGCCGCGCGGCTGGCGCTGTCGATGCGCGCGCAGGCGCCGACCGGGACGATCGCGCTCGCCACCGGCGCGGGCCAGATCGCGCGCCGGCTGCCGGCCGGCGACGTGATCGATCGCGCGGCGGCGCTGTTGCACCGCGGCCGCGAGCGCGGCACCCAGACGATCGCCGTCGACGACGTCACCGCGGAGCTGCTCGGCGATCGGTTCACGCTCAAGCGCGGGCCCGACGGCGTCGAGCTCGTCGGCGAGGCCGGCGGCGATCGCGCGCGCACGCTGCTCGGCGTGGCCACCGCGTGCATCGGCCGCGACGCCGAGCTCGGGACGCTGACCGCGATCTGGAACCACTGCGTGCTCGAGCGCACCGCGCGGGTCGTGCTGGTCACCGCCGACGCCGGCGTCGGCAAGTCGCGGCTGCGCCACGAGCTCTTGCGCCGCCTCGGCGGCGATCACGAGGTGTGGATCGGCCGCGGCGATCCGATGCGCGCGGGCGCCGCGTTCGGCCTGCTCGCGCCGGCGATCCGCGGCGCCGCTGGTGTCATCGATGGCGACCCGCTCGAGAAGCGCCGCGCGGCGCTCCTGGCCAGGGTCAGCCGCCACCTCTCCCACGACGACGCCGATCGCGTCGCCGGGTTCCTGGGCGAGCTGATCGGCGTGCCGTTCCCCGACGACACCCGCGCGCCGCTGCGCACCGCGCGCCACGATCCGCGGCTCATGAACGATCACATGCGGACCGCGTGGATCGACTGGGTCGCCGCCGAGTCCGACGCCGCGCCGCTCTTGATCGTGCTCGAGGATCTGCACTGGGGCGATCGCCCGACGGTGAAGTTCATCGACGCGATGCTGGCCGCGCTCGCCGAGCGGCCCATCATGGTGCTCGCGCTCGCGCGGCCCGAGGTGAAGTCGCTGATCCCGGGGCTGTGGGAGGCGCGGCAGGTCACCGAGATCCCGCTCGGCTCGCTGTCGCGACGCGCGAGCGAGCGCCTGGTGCGCGACGTGCTCGGCGACGACGCGACGCCCGAGATCGTCGGCAAGCTGGTCGAGCAGGCCGCCGGCAACGCGCTGTTCCTCGAGGAGCTCATCCGCGCGGTCGCCGAGCGCAAGGGCGACCAGCTGCCGGCCTCGGTGCTGGCGATGGTCCAGGCCCGCCTCGACCGGCTGCCCGCCGAGGCCCGGCGCGTGCTGCGCGCGGCCAGCGTGTTCTCGAACGTGTTCTGGACCTCGGGCGTGGCGGCGCTGGTCGGCGCCGATCTCAACGTCGGCGAGTGGATCGACTTCCTGCTCGAGCAGGAGGTGCTGTCGCGGCGCACCGATCGCCGGTTCGCGACAGAGGACGAGCTGGTGTTCCGCCACGCGCTGGTCCGCGACGCGGCCTACTCGCTCCTGACCGACGCCGATCGCCAGCTCGCGCACCGCCACGCCGCGGCCTGGCTCGAGCGCGCCGGCGAGACCAACGCGCTGGTGCTGGCCGAGCACCTCGAGCGCGGCGGCGAGCTCGAGCGCGCCGCGAGCCAGTACCTGCGCGCCGCCGACACCGCGCTCGACGCCTCGGATCTCGCGGCCGCGACCGCGCGCGCGGCGCAGGGCCTCGCCTGCCTCGATCAGGCGCTGGCGGCCGAGCAGCACCCCACGCGCGGCGCGCTGCACCTGGTCGAGGCGCAGGTCCACTCGTGGACCGATCAGTTCGCCGAGCAGGAGGTCGCGGGACGCCGGGCGCTGGCGTGCCTCGCGATCGGCTCGCCGCTGTGGTGCCGCGCGATCGCCGAGGTCGCGCACGCCTGCGGTCACGTCGGCCGCCAGGACGCGCTGATCGAGATCGGCTCGACGCTGGCCGAGCTCGGCGCGCGCTCCGGCGTGCGCGATCGCGCGTACGTCGTCGCGGTCGCGGGCACGTCGACGTTCCTGATCCTGTTCGGCCACTTCGCGCTCGCCGACCGGCTCATCGCGCTGGTCCGCCCGACGATCGACGCGTTCAGCCACGACGATCCCGCGGTCGCCGGCGCGATCTTGCGGGTCACCGCGATGCGCGCGCAGAGCCGCGAGGATCTCGCCGAGTGCATGGAGGCCGATCGCCTGTCGATCGACGCGTTCGATCGCGCGGGCGATATCGCGAGCGCGAACCGCCAGCGCGGCAACCTCGGCGCCGCGCTGCTCGCCCTCGGCGCGTACCCCGAGGCCCGCGCGATCCTGACCGACGCGACCGAGCGCTCGACCCGGCTGCGCCTGCAGAGCGTGGCCGCGGTCGGCCGGCTCAACCTCGGGCTCACGCTCGAGCTCATGGGCGACCAGGGCGGGCTCGCGCTGCTCGAGCGCGGGGTGGCGGAGCTCCGCGACCTCGGCATGCTGCGGATCGAGTCCGAGGGCCGCGCCAACGTCGCGGCTGCGCACCTGCGCGTCGGCGACCGCGCCGCGGCGGTGCGCGAGGCCGATCGCTAGGTCGCGATCGCCGCGGCGTTCCCGCCGTCCCTGGTCTACTGCCTCGCCCAGCGCGCGCAGGTCGCGCTCGCCGATGGCCGCCCGGCCGAGGCCCTGGTCGATGCGCGCCGCGCGCGCGAGCTGCTCGAGGTGGTCGGCGGGCTCGATCGCTCCGAGGGCGAGCCGCTGGTCCGCCTGGTCTTCGCCGAGGCGCTGGCCGCCACCGGCGATCTCGCGGGCGCGCGCACGGCGATCGCCACCGCCCGCGCGCGGCTCGAGCGGGTCGCCGCCAACATCACGGATCCGACCTGGCGCGCCAGCTACCTCGAGCGCGTCGCGATCAACGCGCGCACGTTCGAGCTCGATCGCGCGTGGAACGGCGCCTGACCGGGCGCTGGCCTACAGCGCGACGACCATCTTGCCGACGTTGCCGCCGGCCAGGAGCGACAGGAACGCCTCGGGCGCGCGCGCGATGCCCTCGATCACGGTCTCGCGGGCGTGGAGCTTGCCCTGCGCCAGGAGCGGCGCGACCTCGGCGTGCATCTCGGGCAGGCGCGCCATCGAGTCGCTCACGATGAAGCCCTTGATCGTGAGGCGCTTGCCCACGATCATCGCCATGTTCGACGGTCCGGGTTCCGGACGCTGGTCGTTGTAGCGCGAGATCATGCCGCACGCGCTGATCCGCCCGAACGGCCGCATCGCGCCCATCGCTGCCTCGAGGTGATCGCCGCCGACGTTGTCGAAGTAGACGTCGATGCCGTCGGGCGCGGCCGCGGCGAGCTGGCCCGCGACGTCGCCGGCCTTGTAGTCGAACGCGGCGTCGAAGCCGAGCTCGCCGGTCAGGAGCGCGACCTTGGCGGCGCCGCCGGCCGAGCCGACCACGCGGCAGCCGCGGTGCTTGGCGAGCTGGCCCGCGATCGAACCGACCGCGCCCGCCGCCGCCGAGATGAACACGCGATCGCCGGCCTTCACGCCGACGAGCTCGAGGCCGACCCACGCGGTGAGCCCGGTGAGGCCGAGCACGCCGAGGTACACCGACGGCGTCTTCGACGGCGGCACGACCTGGACCGAGGTCGCGGGCGCGACGAACGCCTCGCGCCAGCCGAACATCGACATGACCAGCGTGCCGACCGGCGCGCTGGCGGCGCGCGACGCGACGACCTCGCCGACCGCGCCGCCCTCCATCGCCTTGCCGAGCGCGAACGGCGGCACGTACGACTTCACGTCGTTCATGCGGCCGCGCATGTACGGATCGACCGACATGACGCGGTTCTTGACGACGATCTCGCCATCGCCGGGCTCGGGCACGTCGACCTCGGCGAGCTCGAAGTCATCGGGCGTGGGCGTGCCACGCGGACGCGAACGCAGGCGGATCTCGCGGCTCTTCATCATGCGCGCAGTCTCGCACGCAACGCGCACGAGACCAGCCGCGCGGCCACGAACGCCGCGCGGCCACGTTGGCGTCGGGGTCAGGACGGCTGCGCGATCACTCGCCGCCGCACGGGTTCGCCATCTCACCGCCGCCGCCGCACGGGTTCCCACCCATGCCCGGCTCGGTCGCGCCGCCGTAGGTCGAGCCGCCCGTCGCGGAGCCCGAGCCCATGTCGCCGCCCGTGTTCTCGGTCTTGTCCGGGGTCGTCGCCGCCGGCTTGCTCTTGCTACACCCGGCGAAGCCCATCAGGCCGGCCACCACCAGAGCAATCGTCATGTTGCGCATCAGTCGCTCCCTCGTTGCGAGTTGGTCGGCTCACCAGGCGAACTCCCGGCGCGGCCACGGGGTCAACGCTCGCCGGTGCGCGACCTTACAGGCCGCGCGTGCAGGTGATCGCTCCGGAACGAAACAGGGGCCGGTTGCCCGGCCCCCGTTCGCACATCAGTGAGCGGTCAGTTCACTCGCCGCCGCCGCACGGATCAGCGGCGCCACCACAGGGGT
Source organism: Deltaproteobacteria bacterium (assembly GCA_021413675.1). GTDB lineage: Bacteria > Myxococcota_A > Polyangia > Haliangiales > Haliangiaceae > JAIOQA01. Next base: position 24,206 of record JAIOQA010000409.1, read on the forward strand.
TGCCCTCGCCGCCACCCATGTCACCGCCCGAGCCCATCTCGCCGCCAGAGCCCTCGGCCGAACCCGAGCCCGAGCCGGCCTCGCCGCCCGAGTTCTCCATGGTCTTGTCCGGGGTCGCCGCAGCGCCCTTGTTCTTGCCGCCACACGCAGCGAACACCAGCAGGCCGGCCGCAACAAAAGCAATCGTCATCTTGCGCATCAGTCGCTCCTTCGCGTCGATTGGGTCGGCCCGTCAGGCAAAGCCCGCTGCGGCCAGGTCGATAACGCTCGCACCCGCTGTCGGTTACCGCGCACTCCTCGCGGCCGCCCCACAGTCGCGCCGAACGCCGAGACGGTAGCCGATCGATCGTGCGCGCCGCCACACGAGGGCCGCCAAAACGACCCGCGTTCGCGGCGCGCGCCGGCGGCGTGACGACCGCGGCGTGGATGCGGAGCGATCTCGAAACGTTAGTTCGAGCCGCTGCCCGAGCCCGCGCTACCCGAGCCCGAGCCCGCGCTGCCCGCGCCCGCAGGCGCGCCGCCGGTCTTGATGTTGTTCGGACCGATCAGCTCGCGCGCCGCCTTCGCGCAGGTCGCGATCACCTCGTTGTCGATCATGCTCGGACCGCCGCGCACCTGCAGGATGCACTTGGTGTCCTCGTCGAGGATCTTGAACGTGTTCACGTCGTCGGCGCCCTGCGCCACGACCTGGAGGCAGGCGTAGAAGCCGAGCGACTCGTCGTCGCGCAGCTTGAGCTGCTTGCAGCGCTCCTTGAAGTGCGCCTCGTCCTCGATCGTCGAGCAGTACGCCGTGATGTTGCAGACGTCGTCGCCGGCCATGACGCCGAGCCGGCGCTGCTTCTTGAGCAGCGCCGCCTGCTCCGCGGCCGACATCACCTTGCCGCCGCGGACCAGCGAGCACGACGCGGCGGACTCGGCCGCGTTGGCGGTGAGGTCCTTGAGCGTGAGCGGCTCCTTCTCGCCGAGCGCGGTCGTGAACGCCGCGACATCGATGAGCTGCTCGCACGGCACGTGGACGCCCGCGCCCACCGGCGGCCGGATCCGCTCGGTCTTGCGCTGCGAGTCCTGCGCGCGGATCTTGGCCTCCTCGGCCTCGGCCTCCTTGCGCGCCGCCTCGGCGCCGCTCTGGCCGCTGCCGCACGCGGCAAAGAGAATGATGGGTGCGAGCAAGCTGGCGATCGTGCGCATTCGTCCCTCCGTTGCGCGCGGACCGTAACACGGTGCGCACTCCCGACACACGTGTCGCCCCCGACGACATCTGCTGGCAAAGCGCGCGCGGTCGCGTTCGCTCCCGACGGGAGCGCACACGCTGGCCTCAGGTTGTCCACAGGGGTGTCGTCGTCGACGACAATGTCCTTTCCAATCCGGAACTTGCAGTCCGCGGGGTTGTGCATTGCCGGGGCGTGGCACGCGCGCTGCAAATAGGTCTCCTCGTTCGGCGGTCGCAACGGACCGCTCGACATGGTGGGCCTCGCGGGGTCGCCCGGCGCAAGCCGGTCGGTACCGAAGGCCGCAAAGCTCGAACGGGAGGATCGTCTAGAGATAGAAGGTCAGGCTGGCGCTCGAAGACGCCGAGGATCATCGCGACGCAGCACACGCAGCGGCGGCGCGACGAGGTCGAGGGTGGAGACGGTGTTCATCGCATCGTCTGGATCGCCAGAGCAGAGCCCGAGGGAGCAGGACACGCACGAGGGGACACGGGCGTTCGTCGGGGGTAACTCCCTCGCGGGCGCGGCGGATCCCGGGTCGGAACAACGCCCTGAGGTCGACGCGACGACGGCTGGCGCGGGTGGGCAACCATCCGCAGGACGTCGGCGCCAACGGCGCGAGGGCACGGGCCTCGACGAGAGGTACCGGCTGACTCGGGGGAGGAAACCCCTGAAGCGAGAACCCTGGACACGGCAGCGGGATGAAACAAGCCCGCGAGGCGCACGGAGGAGCAAACCGTCGAGGGTGTGCGAAACACCGAGGGCGGAACGGAGGCGAGCATGGGAACGCTCGTCGAGTAGTGGACTCCGGGTGCTGACGTCGCGAAGAGGGCGAGAGACCCCACGGAAGGTGCTCGGGCGCGAGTCCGGGCGGGCAACGACAAGAAGGACTCTGAAGGGGAGCGAAGCTCACGAGAGGATGAACCCGGCTTCTCACGAAGACGGGGGCCGCTGTCGCACGGAAGACCATCTCGGTCCGTCGGAAACGACGAGGCAATGATGGGAGCGGATCAACCCGATCGATCCGATACGACGACAGCTACAACACTCTGCAGGGCAGTCAACTCCACGAGAGGCTGCGGTGGTCCGGTGACGGGCCAGCGCTCACTGTCGAAGTCCTACACCTTCGAAGGGGACACACCACGTCGGGCGGCCGGTTGGGGCCGCTGAACCGTGGCAGGCCGCATCCACCAGGATGCGGCTTGCGGCGTTTTCGGCGCGGCCGATCACAGGTTCGTCAGCGCGACCGCTTGCCGACTCCGGCCGCTGCTCGCCGGCGTGCCGTTGAGCTCGAGCAGGCGCTGGTGCAGCGCCTCGTCCTGGGGATCGAGCGCGTGCCCGACCGCGTGGGTCGGCGCCGCCGGCATCTGCGCGAGCTGCTCCTCGGTGATCGGCGCGACCTCGCCGGTCGGTGGCGCGATCATCGTCTGCGGCCAGCCGAGCGCGCGCAGGCGCCGCTCGAGCTGCGCGTCCTCGCTCATCCGGGGCGCGTGCGTCGGGGCCGCCGGCATCGACGCGAGCTGCTCCTCGGTGATCGGCGCGACCTCGCCGACCGGCGGCGCGATCGCCTCCGAGGGTCCGCCGAGCGCGTGCAGCCGCTGCTGCAGCTGCGCGTCCTCGCTCATGCGCGGCGCGTGCGTCGGCGCCGCGGGCATCGACGCGAGCTGCGCATCGCTGACCTGTGGCTGGGGCTGATCGAGCAGGCGGCGCATGCGGTACTCGAGCTCGAGCTCGGCGAGCAGCTGGTCGTCCTCGTGCGGGCCGAGCGCGTCGAGGCGGGCTTGCAGCGCCTGATCGGCGTTCGCGGACGCGAGGGGATCGTGCGTCGGCGCCGCGGGCATCGACGCGATCTGCTCCTCGGTGATCGGCGCCTGCTCGGCCGCGCCGACCGGCTCGGCCATCGGCTCGCCACCGAGCGCGCGCAGCCGCTGGCGCAGCGCCACGTCCTCGGCGTTCACCGCGTGGGTCGGCACCGACGGGAGGTCGACATGCTCGGCGGATGCGGGCGCCTCGACGCCGCGCAGCCGATCGAGGCGATGCTGCAGCTCCATGTTGTCGAGCTCGGGATCGGCGGGGCGCGGACCGAGCGCGTCGAGGCGCGCACGCATGGCCGCGTCCTCGGGCGACGCGACCGCTGGTGCCTCGACCGCGGGCGCCTCGACCGCGGGCGCCTCGGCGATGGTCGCGACCGGCGACGCATGCGGCACCGGCACCGGCGGCGTCGCCTCCTCGGCGCGGGGCGCCGACGCGAGCATCGGGAGCTGCAGCTCGGGCGGCACGTACATGCCCATCGCCTGCAGCGACAGCCCCGACAGCAATGGATTGAACCCGAGCGGCCGCCGCATCGCGAACCGCGGGTTCATCACGCCGCCCATCATGCCCGGCCGGGCGAACGCGAACATCGACGCGGGCATCCTCGGCGCCACCGTGGCCGTCGCGGGCCGCGCGCTCGGCGGCTCCGCCGCGATCTCGCCGCGCACCTGGTCGAGGTCCGCGGTGATCTGGACGCGCTCGCTGCGGAGCTGTTCGAGGTGCGCGGTGTGGCGCTGGCCGGTCTTCACCAGCGCGTCGGCGTGCGCGATGTCGGCGTCGACCAGCTCCAGCCGCTTGGCGAGGATCTTGGCCAGCCGCTGGCGCAGCTCGGCGCGCTCGCGGCGGGCCGCGTCCGCGCCCATCGGCACCGACGCCTCGCGCGTGCAGCGCCCGATCTCGGCGCGCAGGTGGCGCTCGCGCGCCGCGACCCGCGCGGTCGCCGGCGCGCGCTCGGGCGCCTCCGCGTCGCGACCGAGCAGGTTGTTGACGCTGTTGTCGGCGCTCTGCCGCGCCGCCTCGATGCCATCCCAGCCGCCGCCGATGAACGGCAGCGGCGCGGTCAGCATCGTCATGCCGAGGTTGAACATGTTGGCCGCGGTGTGCACGGTCTGCGCGACCTTCTTCACCGGCGTGCCGATCGTGGTGTTGCCGAACGCCTCGAGGTGCGGGGCCGCGGCCTCGGTCGCCTGCCGCACCGCCGGCATGACGTAGCGCTGGCCGAGCGCGACGCTGCCGCCGACGACCATCGCGGGCACGACCGCCGCGGCGGCCGCCGGCACCGTCAGCGGCAGCGACGCGACGACCGCGGGCGCGGCCATCATGCCCAGCGCGCCCATGCCGTAGTCGACCGCGGGCGCGGCGAGCGCGTTGAGCTGACCGTCGGTGGTCTGGGCGGTCGCGAACTCGCGCGTGGCCTTGACCGTCTTGTACACCGTGGCCGGATCGACCCCGAGCGCCGAGCCCGGCGTGCGCACCTGATCGGCGACGCGCTCCTGCCCCTGCTCGATCGTCCGTTCGGCGGTGCGATGCAGCGGATCGAGCATGTCGTCGCCGATCACCGACGCCGCCTCGTCGGTGCCGCGCACGCCGTGGTAGATCGACTCGCCGATCTTGCGACCGATCTTCTTGATCGGCTTGAACCCGGGCAGCGGGACGTCGAGGTCGCCGATCGTCTCCTGGACCTGGCGCGCGGTGTCGACCGCGCCCTGCGCAGCGTCCATCACCGGCGCGGCGGCGGTCTCGGCGGTGCGGCGCACCGCGCTGGTCGCGGTGCTGATCAGCTGGCGATCGACGAGGTTGCTCACGTGCTGCGTGATGCCCGAGTTGAGCATCGCGCCGCCGACATCCTTGACCGCCGCCAGGACCTCCGCGGCGTACGAGTGCTTGAGGCGCTCCTCGATGCGCGCCTGGAGATCGCGCACCATCTCGGGCACGAGGTGCTCGGGCAGCTCGGGCATCTGCTTGCGCACCCAGTCTGCGAGCTCGCCGGCGATCTTCGCCGCGTGATCCTTGGCGACCGCCAGCGCCGCGGCCTTGGCGTCACCCAGGAGCGCCAGGCGCCCGAGCAGCTGCCGCAGCTCGGGGCTCTGCATCGCGACCTCGAGCGCGGCCATGAGCGTCGGCGCGGCACCGTCGAGGACCTTCTTCAGGCCCTCCTTGGTCATCTCCTTGCCGCCCTCCTTGAGGATGCCCTCGAGCACGCCCTGGCCGAGGTCCTTCACGATCCACCACATCCCCTGGATCGCGTGGCGCCCGCCGCGCATCGGCCGGGCCTGGCGCCCGGCGGCGGCGCCGGCGACGGTCGCGGCCTCGCCGCGCGCCGCCTTCGCGCCCTCGCGATCGGCCTCGGCCTCGAGCGCGGGATCGGCGTTGATGAGCCCGCCCTTGCCCTGCGTGCCCGCGACCACACCGGCGCGCTGCTGCACCACGTGTGCGAGCTCGTGGCCGAGCAGGTCCTTGCCCGCGGCGCTGACCGGATCGTAGGCACCGGGCGAGAAGTGGATGTCGGTGCCCTGCGTGTACGCGATCGCGCCCATGCGCTCGGCGCTCGCGTCGTGATGGACGCGCACGTCCGAGAGATCCGCACCGAACGCGCGGCCCATCGAGCGCTCGATCGACGCCGGCAGCGGATCGCCGGGGCCCTTGTCGGCGGCAGGCGCGGCCTCGGTCGCGGTCGCCCCCGAGGCGCGGAGCTGCACCGGCAGCTGCGCGAAGTCGCCGAACGCGACCCTGCTCCACGACGACAGGTCACCCGCGATCGGCGACGGCGGCGGAATGGATGACGGATCGATCTCGCGGGTGCCCGAGTCACGCGTCGGGCGCGCCGGCAAGCTCGCGGTCAGCGTGCGCCGTCCGGGCGCGGGCGCGACAGTATCGGAGCCCGGGTCCGAGTGGTCCAGCCGGTTGCGGAATCGGGACATGTAGCGGCGGGATAGAGCAACCCGCGTGCCGTCAGCCTGGCGCGTGAATCCAGGGAGTTGTGGGATGCGCGCGCGGGGTGCCGCAGCGGCATGCCGCTGGTGATCAAGGCTGGTTCTTCACCGCGAACATCACGTTGCCGAAACCCGCGGCGCGCGCGGACTCGAGCACTCGCGCGACAGCGCCCGCCGGCGCCGAGCGGTCGGCCATGATGATCAGCGTGCCATCGCCCGGTGCGCCCGGCCGCGCGCCCAGCGCGGTGGTCAGCGCGCCGATCGTCCCGGTCGCGGGGAGCGACGCGAGCGTGGCCAGCTCGACGTCATCGAGCGAGATCGCGCGGGTCGACACGACCACGATCGGCGCGCGCGACAGCGGCGCTCGCGGCGACGGCGCGACCGATGCCGCGCCTGGCGCGGGCAACGGCGCACGCGACGGGGCGGCGCTCGCCACCGGCGGTGACGGACAGGCAGACGGCGCCTCGACCGGCGCGACCCGCGCCGCCGCCGGCGGGTTCGTGTCGACGCCGACGCTCGTGTAGCCGGAGCCATAGGCCGCGTCCATCACCGCGACCACGTCGGCGTAGGTGCTCGAGGGGGTGGCGGCGATCGACACCGCGTCGCTGCAGCCCTGGCTCCGGAGCGCGCGCAGCTCGGCGCCGAGCGCCGCGCCGTCGATCGCCCCAGCGCACCGCGCGAGCGCGCGCGGCGCACCGGCGCCGCCATCGATCAGCGCGCCGCTCGCGGTGATCGCGACCGTCACGGTTGCGTCCGGATCGCAGCCGGCCAGCTGCGGCAGCGAGGCCACCCGCGGCGACGGCGTGAGCTCGATCGGCGCGACCATCTGCGCGTGCGCCCGGGCCCGCGCCCGCGCGGTCACGGTCTCGACGCGCGACGGACCGAGATCGTGCGTCAGGATGCGGGCGTCGAGCTCGGCCCAGCCCTGCGCGTCGATCGGCCCACCGGCGCACGCCGGCCCCGCGCCTTCCAGCGATCCACAGTAGGCGTCGCGGCACGCCGCCGCCGCGTCCGCGTCGAGCTCGAGCAGCCCGACCCTGTTCGCGCGGACCCAGGCGTCGCGACACGTCGGCTGCGCGAACAGCTGCGCGCACGCGGACACCGTCCCCGCGCGTCCCGCCCCGAGCGCATCCGCGCGATCCAGCGCCGCGCCGCACGCGCGGACCACGCCGTCGAGATCGGCGCCGCCACCGTCTCCGGCCACCGACGCCGGCGCCCGCGCAGGCCTCGCGCAGCTGGCGAGGACGAGACATGCACCGATCGCGACGACGAGCTTGCTCATAGGGGTCGAGACACGATGATGCGCGCTCGGTTCCGCCGCCCGCACGGCAAAGTCGCGCGGGCCGCGCGAACCAAGGTCGCCGCGCGGATCCCGCGATTCCGCTGACACCCTGTCAGACGTGCGGCGCGAACCGCCGGACCCACGCGACGAACGCCACGCCGAACGCGCGCAGCAGCTCGCGGGTCGACTCGTCGGTGAGGTTGCCCGCGGCGTCGAACCGCTCGTGCGAGCGCGGGATGATCACCTCGGGCTGCCCGAGCACCGGCGAGTCCGTGTAGACGAAGATCTGGCGCAGGTGGTACTGCGCGCGCATCGAGCCGCTGATGCCGACCGACGCGCCGACCACGCCGATCGGTTTGCGACGCAGCGGCGAGGTCGCCGGCGGGCGCGTCGCCCAGTCGATCGCGTTCTTCATGACGCCCGGCACGCTGTAGTTGAACTCCGGCGTCGCGATGATGAGCCCGTCGGCCGAGGCGATCGCCTGCTTCCAGTGCGTGACCGGCTCCGGATCGTCCTTCAGGTCGGAGTTGAAGTGCGGCAGGTCGCCCATGCGATCGTAGATCGTGAGCGAGGCATCGTCGGGGAGGACCTCGCCGATCGCGCGCAGGAGCGCGCGATTGACGGAGGCCTTGCGCAGGCTCCCGGCGAGGCCGAGCAAGCGGACGGGCGGCATCCGGGCACTCTACTAAAGACCGGTCGCGCCTGCGCGCGTGGCCGGCGCAAGCGAACGCGCCTCGGCGCGCCGTCGGCGTGGCGATCGCCCGCCCGGTGCTACCCTGCGCGCATGCAGATCGGCGAGACCGCGCCCGACTTCGAGCTCCCCGCCAACGGTGGACGCACCGTCCGCCTCTCCGACTACCGCGGCAAGCAGACCGTGGTGCTCTACTTCTACCCGGCCGACGAGACGCCGGGCTGCAAGATCGAGGCGTGCGCGTTCCGCGACGACTACGAGGACTTCAAGGCCGCCGGGGCCGAGGTCATCGGCGTCAGCGACGACGACGTGAAGTCGCACGAGAGCTTCGCCTCGAACCACCGCCTGCCGTTCGTGCTGGTCTCCGATACCGACGGCAAGCTGCGCGGGCAGTACGGCGTGAAGGGCAACCTGTTCGGCATGCTCAAGGGCCGCGTCACGTTCGTGATCGACAAGCAGGGCGTGATCCGCAACCGCTTCGTCTCGCAGATCCGCTTCAAGGAGCACGTCGCGAGCGCGCTGGCGCTGGTCAAGCAGCTCGGCTAACGCCCATGCGGATCCCCGAGGGGCTCGAGGTCATCGCGCTCGGCGTCGGCGACGCCTTCAGCGCGCGCAGCTACTCGTCCTGCCTCGCGGTCGGCGCGCCCGACGGCGCGGGCGGCGCGGCCTGGCTGCTCGTCGACTGCCCGCACCCGATCCGCAAGATCCTGCGCGAGTCGACCGGCGGCACCCTCGACGTCGGCGACTTCACCGCGTGCGTGGTCACGCACCTCCACGCCGACCACGCGTCGGGCCTCGAGGGCTACGGCTACTTCGCGTGGTTCGCGCTGCACCGGCCCGCGCACCTGGTCGCGCATCCGACGGTCACCGCGCGGCTCTGGGACGGCCACCTCGCCGCTGGCATGGAAGATCTGCTGCAGCAGGACGGCGACGTCCACCACCACGGCCTCGACGACTACTTCGCGATCACCCCGCTCGACCTCGCCGCGCCGATCACCGTCGGGCCGTTCACGATCGCGTGCCGCCGCACGATCCACCACATCCCGACCACCGCCCTGACGATCACCGCCGCCGGCCGCACGCTCGCGTACAGCGCTGACACCGCGTTCGACCCGACGCTCATCGACTGGTTGTCCGTCGGTGATCTGATCATCCACGAGACCAACCTCGGCGTGCACACGCCCTACGCGAAGCTCGCGGCCCTGCCCGAGGCGCTGCGCGCGCGCATGCGGCTCATCCACTATCCGGACGACTTTCCCGAGGAACATCAGGCGATCGCGCGATTGCGCCAGGGCGAGGTCGTCCGCATCTGAGTAACCAAACGGCGGTCGTGGAGTAGGCTTTCCCATGCGCTTCTTCACCGATCCCCGCAAGCTGCGCGTCCCCACGGCCGCCGAGGCCCTGCCCGGTCGATCGACCCCGATCCCGGTGCCCGAGCGTCACTTCGTCAACGGCAACCGCATCGTCCCGCCGTTCCCCGCCGGCATGGCCAAGGCGGTGTTCGCGATGGGCTGCTTCTGGGGCGCCGAGCGCAAGTTCTGGCAGGTGCCCGGCGTGTACGCGACCGCGGTCGGCTACATCAACGGCACCACGCCCAACCCGACCTACGAGGAGGTGTGCTCCGGACGCACCGGCCACACCGAGGCGGTGCTGGTGATCTACGACCCGGACGCGGTCAGCTACGAGGCGCTCCTGCGCACGTTCTGGGAGAGCCACGATCCGACCCAGGGCATGCGCCAGGGCAACGACGTCGGCACCCAGTACCGCTCGGGCATCTACACGAGCGACGCGGCCCAGGCGACGGCGGCCGCCGCGTCGAAGATCGCGTACGACGAGCGGCTGCGCGCCGCGGGCCACGAGCCGATCACCACCGAGATCACCGCGGCGCCGACCTTCTACTACGCCGAGGACTACCACCAGCAGTACCTGGGCAAGAACCCCAACGGCTACTGCGGTCTCGGCGGCACCGGCGTGAGCTGCCCGATCGGGCTCGGCGCGAGCGCGTAGCGCTACAGCGCGGCGACCAGCATCAGCGCGCAGCCGGCCACGCCGGTCGCCCACGCCGCGGTCCGCGCGTACTTGATGCCGCTCAGGTACAGCGGCCAGTACACGACGCGGGCCCAGAAGAACACGCGCGCGCCGAGCACGACCCGATCGTGATCGGCCGCGCCGTGCGCCGCGACCACCACCGCGGTGAACAGGATCATGTTCTCGAGCATGTTCTTGGCGGCGCGGTCGGCGCGCCCGGCCAGCGGCGACGCCTCGGGCATCGCCTCGCGGTTGCCGAACGCGAGCATCACGTCGCCCTTCGCGCGCAGCATGCTCGCGACCAGGATCATCACCCAGGTCAGGAGCGCGGAGTACGCGAGCAAGCGCAGGTCGGGCGTCATCATGCGGCGACTATAGGCCCACGCAGATCACCAGCGCAGCGCCCCGCGCGCCCACTGATGCGCGGCGCCCCGGTGGATCGCGGCGTAGATGCGATCGCGAAGCGCGTTGGCGTCGTCGGTGGTCAGCGTGCGCTCGAGATCGCGCAGCGTGACGCGGACGAGCAGGTTGCGCTGCCCGGGCGACATCCCGAGGCGCGCGCGCGCCGCGGCGGGCAAGCCATCGTGCGGCGTGTCGGACAGGATCTCGACCGCCTCGACGGCATCGGCGCGATCGCCGAGCGCGGCGCGCACGCGGTCGCCGAGATCCTCGGCGGTGTCGTCGGCGTCGACCGCGATCGACAGATCGCGCCAGGCCGGCGGCATCATCGACACCGGGCGGTACGGCGTGAGGTCGGCGAGCTGCCCGGCGATGCGCGGATCGCGCGCGCGCAGGAGCCGGATGTCGGGCAGGCCCTTGCGCAGCATCACCAGGCGATCGAGCCCGAGGCCCAGCGCGAGCCCGGTCGCGTCGCCGAGCCCGGCGTCGGCGAGCACGCGCGGAGACGCCAGGCCGCCCTCGCCGATCTCGAGCCACGCGCCGTCGAGCTCGACGTCGACCTGCACGCCGTCCTCGGTGTACGGGTGCGCGGTCGCGGTGGTGCGATGGCGCGCGCCGGGCAGCGCGGCCGCCACGATCGCGGCGAGCTGCGCGTCGAGATCCGCGCGCGTGAGCGGCGCGCCGCGGCGGATGCGCCAGAGGTCGACCTGGTGCGGCTCGCCGACGTGGTGGCGATCGAGCGTGTCGCGGCGATAGACCAGGCCGGGCACCGCGAGCAGCACGTCGGTCCACGATGGATCGGCGGCGAGCGCATCGAGCAGCGGCGGGATCGCTGCCGAGGTCTGCGAGCGCAGCAGCACGCCCGGCCCGAGCCAGCGGGTGTAGCGCGCGTCGCGGGCGACCCCATCGGCGGGGTAGTAGAGGCGATCGTAGTTGTCGCGCGCGGTGACGATCGGCCCTGGCCGGTGGATCTGGATCGCGGCGCCGGGCGCGGCGACGGCGAGGATGGCGTCGAGGAGGCGCTGCATCGCATGCGGGCCGTGCGCCGGATCGGCGAGGTCGCGCACCGCGAGGGCGGCCTGGAGCTGGGAGGCGGAGATCGGAGCGGGGGCAGACGTGCGCGCGTGCGACGACGCGCGCGATGGATCGATCGACATGACGAACCTCGGAGGCAGAGGGTGTGGCGGGGTGGAGCGGTGACTCCCCCGGACCCTCGGCACCGAAGCGGCGCCGTGACGATGTGCCGAGATCAGCTCACGTCATGCAGCCGCGCCGGACCGCTGGGTCCGGGGGCCACGAAATCGACGCGACGCGATCAACACGATCCACGAATACCAGACCGCCGCTGACCGGACAAGCATCGCGTTCGCGCCGTGGCACCCTTGGATCCATGCGCTGGCTCGCCGCGATCCTGCTCACGACCCTGGCCGGCTGCCCGATCTGCAGCGACGGCGAGCTCCGCGTGGTCGGCGGCGCCGATCCGGTCGTCGTCAACGGCGCGCTCGATCTCGAGCTGCACTACGGCGACACCGTGCTCGGGCCCGGTCGCTGCGGCGGCTACTGGACCGTCGAGGGGATCGAGGGCGGTGACACGACGGTCGGCACGATCGACACCTGCGGCCACTTCGTCGCGCCGGCGACCGCACCCGCGCAGCCCGTGACCATCGCCGCCGCCAGCGATGCGCCCGGCACCTGCGCCGACTGCTGTCCGTACGGATCCCGGACGGTGATCGTGCTGCAGCCGTAGTCAGGGCGCGCCGCAGATCAGCCACTGCCCGAGGCGAGCCAGCATGAGCGACCTCCGGATATGGCGAGCACGCCTGCCCGTCGCGGCGACGACCGGGGACCAACCACCGACGCGGCCTGAGGAGGGCGGGCCGCGTCGGCTGTCGCCGCCGCGACGAGCAGGTGCTCGGGGAGTAAGAGACCGGGCGAGCCGCAAACGTTGTCCTCTGACACAGAGCGCAACACGCGGCGCGATTGGCATGACCACCGTCGAGCGACCGCCCGGTTTACTCGGCCGCGGGATCGCGGTACCCCGGTTCAGGGAGGCGACATGCGAGCCAGCGTCAGCGCACCAGGATTCCTCGTGATCGCGGCGCTCGCCGCGTGCGGCAGCAGCAAGGCGGCACCCGATGCACCGCCGCCCACGGCCGACGCGCGGCTGGTCGGGTTCGATCGACCCGAGCTGGTCTGTCCCGGCGGGCCGGGCTGCGCCACCACCGGCAACGGCGTGCTCGAGGTCGGCGCTGGCAAGCACACGTACACGCCGGTGATCGCCGAGACCTGGACCGACACCAACAACAACGGCGACTACGATGTCGGCGAGCCGTACGTCGACGCCAACAGCAACGGCAAGTTCGATGCGTTCTGGCTGTTCGGCGGCGGCAAGGCGGCCAACGGCGTCAAGACCGACCTCGAGGCGCGCGCGCTCGCGTTCCGCGAGGGCGATGTCTCCGTCGCGATCGTCTACCTCGACACCACCGGCTTCCTCGCCGGCGACATGGACGCGATCCGCGCCGACCCCGCGCTCGCCGGCTTCGCGATCGATCACGTGATCATCGGCTCGACCCACGCGCACCTCGCGGTCGACACCGTCGGGCTGTGGGGACCGGACACGTTCACGACCGGCTACGATCCGGCGTACGTCGCGACCGTGCGCGCCGCCGCGGTCAGCGCGATCAGGGACGCGATGACCTCGCTCGCGCCCGCGCACCTGCAGATCGCGAAGACGCTGCTCATCAACGATCCCGCCAACCCCGCGTCGAAGACCGATCGCTGGGCCAAGGACCTGCGCGATCCGATCATCTTCGATCCCACGATGACGGTCGCGCGGTTCGTGCGCGCCGACGACGAGAGCAAGACGATCGGCACGCTGGTGAACTGGGCCGATCACCCCGAGGTCGCGCTGTTCGGAGAGGGCCCGCCGCTGGTCTCCGCGCACTACCCGCACTGGCTGCGCCAGTACACCGAGGCCGGCTTCGCCGCCGGCGACTTCGACGGGCCGGTCGCGCTGACCCGCGATCTACCGGGCTGGGGCGGCATCACGGTGTTCGTGCAGGGCGCGCTCGGCGGGCAGATCGGATCGCTGCGCGGCACCGCGCCGCTCGATCGCCACGGCGTGCCGGTGACGATGGAGAGCCACGAGATGGACGAGGCGCTCGGCGCCAACGCCGCGCGCCGCGCGCTCGAGATCATCGCCGACTCGGCCGAGACCGTCAGCGATCTGCCGCTCGGCTTCCGCACCGCGACGTACGCGGCGCGCGTCGACAACATCGGCTTCCAGCTGGCGTTCCAGATCGGCCTGCTCGCGCCGCACCCGCTGGTCGGCTACGACAGCACGCAGCCCATCGCGTCGGACAACCCGCCGTGGGTGCCGCTGCGCTCGACCTACCTGCAGATCGGGCCGATCGGCCTGGTCACCGCGCCCGGCGAGCTCCACCCCGAGCTCTGGGTCGGCGGCTACACCGGCGGCTGGAGCTGGGGCTGGACGATGCTCGACGCGACCAAGCCCAACACGCCCGATCTCGCGACCGCGCCCGCCGGTCCGTACCTGCGCGATCTCGTGCTCGCGAACCCCGGCGTCGAGTACCCGATCCTCGCCGGCCTCGCCGAGGACTACACGGGCTACCTCGTGCCGCACTACAACTACGTGCTCGATCCCGACAGCCCGTACCTCTCCGAGGCGCCCGGCGATCACTACGAGGAGACCTACTCGCTCGGCCCCGACTGCGAGGAGCACGTCGTGCAGCCGATCCTCGCGCTGGTGGCGTGGCGGCCGTAGCGGCTCAGCCGCCGGCGCACTGATAGAACGCGGTGCACGCGGCCGGCGCCGGGCCGCACTCGTCGAGCGCCTGGGCCTCGATGCACGGGCGCAGCAGCCCGACCTGGCAGTGCGGCCAGACGTTCTGCAGGCAGTCGGCGACCGGATCGATCGTGATCATCGTGCCGCCGCCGCAGTCGATGGTGTGCGGCCCGCCCTGGATGTCGACCATCCAGGTGCAGAGGGCCATTGCGTCGTCGAGTGTGAGCTGGTCGAGGTAGGTCGCGTCGGGCACCGACAGCATCGGTGCGCCATCGATGGTCGGCGCCGCGTCCACCATCGGCGCCGCGTCGACGGCGCCGGCATCGGCGGCGGGCCGCTCGCTACCTCCGCAGGCGGCGAGCGAGGCGAACACGAGCGACACGAGCGGCAGGCGCATGGCGCCAGATACCACCGACGAGCATCACCTCGCCAGCAGCCCGGCGCCGTTCACTTCCCGCTACCGCTACCGCTTCCGCTACCACTACCGCTACCGCTTCCGCTACCGCCTCCGCTACCACTGCCGCTACCGCTGCCGCTACCGCTGCCACTGCCAGTGTCCTCCGGCGGCGGCAGCGGCTTCATCGACGGCACCTCGTGCACGAACCGCTGCTCCGTCGGCGACGCCTCGATCGTGTGAGTCACGCAGTAGACATCGAGCTTGTCCGACTGGCTCTGCAGCCGCTGCATGAAGGTCGGATCGCTCATGCTGCCGGTGATCGGCACGGTGCAGATCGAGTACATGCCCGGCGTGATCTTCTCGAACTTCGGGAAGTCGGCGCCGAACCAGAACTTCATGCCGCCCGAGCCCTGCGAGCTGCCCTGCAGGAACGCGTCGCGCAGGTCCTTGCCGTTCTTCGCGGCGACCACGCCGCCGAACAGGAACACCTGCGCGGCGTCGACGGTCGAGCCCTTCTTGGCGCGGACCTCGACGGTCAGCGCCACCGAGCCGACCGGGATGTCGATCGCGATGTCGGTGCGCTTGCCCTCGACCACGGTGGCATCGGCGCCGATCGTCGCGGCGCCGAAGCCGCTCATCTGCAGCACGGTCAGGTGGTGCTGGCCCTCGGGGATCTTGTCGATGAGGAACGTGCCATCGGCGCCGGTCTGGACGACGACCGCGTGCGCGCCGCCGGTCCGCTGCGACGCGGTGATGCTCGCACCGCCGACCGGCTTGCCCGCCGAGGTCACCTTGCCGGCGAGCACGCCGTAGCCGTGGAGGCGCAGCACCATCGGCGGCGGATCACCCTGCCCGCCCGGCACCTCGAGCGCGTCCGAGCGGCCGATCGTCGGATGCTCGGCGAGGATCGACGCGCCGTCGGCGGACACGCCCACGATCGCGAAGCCGCCGTCGTCGCCGGTCACCCCGGTGTGCACGCCGTACTGCTCGGGATTCATCTCGGCGCCGACCCCGCCGGTGCCCTGCGACATGATGAACGCGCCGATCTGCACCTTGGCCCCCGGCACCGGCGTGCCGTCGTTGCTCACCACGCGGCCGGTGACCTTGCGGCCGCGGTGCAGCTGGATCGTGCCGAGGTCGGTGGTCTTGCCGGCCTCGACGACGATGTCGCCCTTGATGACCTGCGCGAACTCGGGGCCGCGGATCGTGAGGTCGTACTTGCCCGGGGTGAGCTCGGCGAGCTTGAAGCTACCGCCGCTCGCGGTCGTGCCCGGCATCCAGCCGACCTGCACCGTCGCCATGTCGGGCGCCTTGCCGGTCTCGAGCGCGAGCTTGCCGGTGATGCCGCCGGGCGCGGGCAGCACCAGCTTCACCGCGGTGTCACCGGGCTTGGCCGGCGTGCCCTGCTGGTTCCAGCCCTGCTGGTTGCCGCCGGCGCGCTGCGCCCAGAGCCGGTAGCTGCCGTTCGGCAGACCGTGGATCGTGAAGCGACCGCCGCCGTCGGTGGTCGCCGCCGAGAACCCGGCGAGCGCGAGGTCCTCGACCTTGCCGCCGCCGCCCAGGAAGTCGGGCATCGCGGTGACCTGGGCCTCGGCCACCGGCTCGCCGCCGCCGTCGACGACGATGCCGGCGATCGTGCCGCTGACGTCGAGCACCAGCACGACCTCGGACGTCGCGTCACCGCCCGACAGATCGACGTCGGCGATCGCGCTGGCCGCGGTGTCGGACTCCGCGCGGACCCGCACCGCCGCGCGCGGCAGGCCCTTGAGCGAGAACTTGCCGTCGGCGTCGGCGACCACCTGGCGCAGCACCGAGCCGGCGAAGTCCTCACCGGCACCGCCGATCGACTTCGGACCGACGCGGATGGTCGCGTAGGGCGCGGGCTGCTTGTCGGCGGTGACGACGCGGCCGGCGAGCACCGCCGCGCTCTTCATCGTGATCTCGACGCCGTCCTTGGGGCTGGCGCCATCGACGGTGATCGGCGGCGAGCTGCCCGGCGCGTGGACCTCGTCCTGCGCGACGAAGCGATACGAGCCCTGCGGCACCGACGGGATCTTGAACGTGCCGTCGGCCGCGGTGATCGCGCCGTCCTTGTCGCCGTCGGTGGTGTCGAAGTAGCGCCCGACGTCCTTCGCGACGACCCGCGCGTTCGCGACCGCCACGCCGCGCTCGTCGACCACCCGGCCGCTGACCGGGCCACCGCGCTGCATCGTGATCCGCAGATCGGCCTGCCCCTCCTGGATCTGCGCGACGGTGTGCACCGGCGCCCAGCCGTCGGCGGAGACCGCGAGCGACATCCAGCCCGCCGGCACGCCGTGCAGCACTGCGTGGCCCTGGGCGTCGGTCGAGACCGATTGATCCATCATGCCGCGGGCCTCGACCCGCGCGTTCGCGATCGGCTTGCCGTCAGCCGCGGCGGTGACGATGACCGTCAGCGGCTGGGCGGCGCGCAGGCGCACGACCACCGGGCTCGAGGTCGCGGTCAGCTTGTACTCGACCGGGCCGCCGATGCGATCGCCGATCCGCGCGCCGACGTTGTACGTGCGGCCGACCAGCTTGTCGAAGGCGAACGAGCCATCGGCCTCGGACGTCGCGGTGCGCGGCGGCGCCGAGCTCAGCCACACCGTCGCGCCGCCGACCGGCTGCTCGTCGGCGTCGAGCACCTGGCCCTCGAGGCGCAGCGCGCCGACCGGATCATCGTCGCGCTCGAAGCGCGGCGGGCCGCTGGGGCTCTGGGGTTCGCTCGGAGCCTCGGCCTTGCGCGGTCCGGACCATGGATCGGCGGCCGCGGAGCCCGACCCGGCGGTCGGCGCAGGCGTTGCGTCGCCTCCGCCCCGCAGCGCGAAGAACCAGACCGCGAACGCGGCGACCACGACCCCGATGGCGGCGACGACCTTGCGATTCATGTGTGCACGCTCCGACAGCAACAACCCGGCCATCGTTTCACCGGCACACGCTCACCATCGCTATCGCGGGCTTGCGGCCAACGGCGCGGCACCTGCGACGTCGCAGCGACCGTCGCGGGACGCCGCAGGCGACCCTACCGGCTACGGCTCGGACAGGAACGGGTAGCGCCACTCGGTCGGCGAAACGAATGTCTCCTTGATGGTGCGCGCCCCGACGAAGCGCAAGAGGTTGAGCGCCGATCCGGCCTTGTCGTCGGTGCCCGAGGCGCGCGTGCCGCCGAACGGCTGCTGGCCCACGACCGCGCCGGTCGGCTTGTCGTTGATGTAGAAGTTGCCGGCAGCGTTGCGCAGCGCGGTCGTGGCCTCGACCAGCGCGGTGCGCTCGCGGGCGAACACGCCGCCGGTCAGCGCGTACGGCGAGGTGCGATCGACCAGCTCGAGCGTGTCGGCCCAGGCCTGATCCGGATAGACGTGGAGCGTGACGATCGGCCCGAACAGCTCGTCGCGCATGAGGCGCACGCCCGGATCGTCGGTCGTGATCAGCGTGGGCCGCACGAAGTAGCCCTCGCGGTCGTCGGTGCCGCCGCCCGCGACGATCTTCATGCCCGGGGTCTCGCGCGCCTCGCGGATCGCGCCGGCGTGGCGATCGAACGCGCCGCGCTTGATGACCGCGCCCATGAAGTTCGAGAAGTCGGCGACGTCGCCGACCTTGAGCTGGTCGATCGTCGCGCACAGCTCGTCCTTCATCGCGTCCCAGACCGAGCGCGCGACGTAGACCCGCGACGCCGCCGAGCACTTCTGGCCCTGGAACTCGTAGCCGCCGCGCACGATCGCGGTCGCGACCGCGCGCGGATCCGCCGACGGGTGGGCGAGGATGAAGTCCTTGCCCCCGGTCTCGCCGACGAGGCGCGGGAAGCCGCGGTAGCGATCGAGGTTGCCGGCGACGCGCTTCCACAAGGACCGGAAGATCTCGGTCGAGCCGGTGAAGTGGATCGCGCCCAGATCGGGATCGTCGACGACGATCGGCGCGATCTCCGCGCCGTAGCCGGGCACGAAGTTGATCACGCCCGGCGGCAGCCCGGCCTCCTCGAGCAGGAGGAACGTGTGCCACGCCGCGAGCATCTGGTTCTCCGACGGCTTCCAGATGACGGTGTTGCCCATCAGCGCCGGCGCGGTCGGCAGGTTGCCGGCGATCGCGGTGAAGTTGAACGGCGTGAGCGCGAACGTGAAGCCCTCGAGCGGCCGCAGCTCCTGCATGTTCCAGGTGCCCGGCCCCGAGACCGGCTGCATCGCGTACAGGTCGCGCGCGAACTGCACGTTGAAGCGCCAGAAGTCGATCATCTCGCACGCCGAGTCGATCTAGGCCTGGTGCGCGGTCTTCGACTGGCCGAGCATCGTCGCGGCGTTGATCGTCATGCGGTGCGTGGTCGCGAGCAGCTCGGCCGCGCGCAGGAAGATCGCGGCCCGCGCCTCCCAGCGCATCGCGGCCCACTCGCGCTTGGCGTCCTTGGCGGCGAGGATGGCGCGCTGCACGACGTCGGCGTCGGCGCAGTGGAAGCGCGCGACCACGTGCCGATGCCGGTGCGGCATCACCACGTCCTCGAGGCGCCCGGTGTGGACCCGCTGGCCGCCGATGACACACGGGATCTCGGGGACCTCGCGGGACATCCGGGCAAGCTCCGCCTTGAGCCGCGCACGCTCGCTCGAGCCGGGCGCGTAGCCGAGGACGGGCTCGTTGATCGGAGTGGGGACGGCGATCACGGCGTCGTGCATGACGCGGCTTTACCACGCCGCGCCGCAGCGTGGCGCCGGTGTGGCCGCTCACAGGATCTCGCGCGGGTTCCCGACATTCGGTCGGGTTCCGGCTATTGCCAGACAACCCCGTGCATGCGGCCGTGTCGGACCTCTACGCTACCGGCACGTGGCGAGGAGCACCCGATGAGACGATCGTTCGCAGGGATCGCGGCGCTGGTGGTGGGCATCGCGATCGCGGTGGTCGCGTACAGCCGCTGTGGAGGTGACGCGACGGCGCCGGGTGCGAGCGCGCCCGGCACGAGCGCGGCGGTGGCCGCCCCGGGCGATCGCGCGGCCGGCGCTCGCCCGGCGGATCGCGGCGCGTCCGCGGATCCGCGAACCCTGCCGCGCGGTCGCGTGAGCGGCACCGTCCGCGCGCACGGCGCCGGGCCGATCGCCGGCGCCCAGGTGTGCGCGACCTGGTACGCCCGCGGCCTCGGCGCGGAGGAGACCCGCGAGCCGCTGTGCGCGATCACCGACGCCAGCGGTCGCTACGCCCTGACCGACCTGGTGCCGGGCTCGTACCAGCTCTACGGCTCGGCGGCGCACTACAAGCCAGAGGCCTGGCACGACGCGCAGCACGAGAGCTCGCTGCGCGTGCACGCGGGCCAGGTGATCGACGGCATCGACCTCGAGCTCGACGACGGCGGTGTCGAGGTGAAGGGCAAGGTCGCCGACATCAATGGCGGGCCGGTCGCGGGCGCGCTGGTGACCGCGAGCCAGGGCGAGGGCTGGCGGGTCGGCCCGGGCGGCGCGATGGTGCGCTCCGCCGACGACGGCAGCTTCACGCTGTGGGCTCGCCCCGGCACCGTCACGATCAGCGCGAGCGCCGAGGGCTACTCGTCGGGCTCGAAGACCGTGACCGCGCCGGGCGCGCTGGCCCTGGTGCTGCTCACGCCCGAGGCGGTGCTCGCCGGGATCGTCGTCGAGGCCGACACCCGCCGGCCGGTCGCCGGGGCGCTGGTCAGCGCCGGCTCCGACTGGCGCGACGGCGAGGGTCAGCGCTCGAGCGCGCTCACCGACGCGACCGGGCACTTCCGCCTCACGCGGTTGCCGCCGGGGCGCTACAAGCCGAGCGCGACGGCGAACGAGGGCTACGGCGAGCCCGCCGAGAGCGTGTTGCTCGCCCTGGGCCAGACCGTCGAGGGCATCGAGATCCCGCTGCACCCGACCGCGACGATCCGCGGCAAGGTCGTGCTCGACGGCGCCGACGCCAGGCCGTGCCCCCGCGGCTGGGTCTCGATCCTGGATGCGGCGCGCGATCAGCGCAGCGGCGCGGAGATCGACGACGACGGCACCGTCACGATCCGCAGCGTGCTGCCGGGCGACTACAAGGTCGACGTGTGGTGCACCGATCACCTGTCGCGCGATCACTACGATCCGATCACCGTGGCGCGCGCCGACGTCGACGGGCTCGTCTGGACCGTCGGCGATGGCGGCACCGTGGTCGGACGCATCCACACCGCGGCCGGCGATCCGGTGCAAGGCAACGTCAACGCCGCGAAGCGCGGCGGCGACCCGCGCGGGCAGCGCTCCTGGGGCTGGGGCGAGACCGAACGCGATGGGACCTTCGCGCTGCACGGCCTGGTGCCCGGCAGCTACGACCTCAACGTCTCGCCTGACGACGCGCCCGCGCCGCGCGCGCCGACGCCGGTCGAGGTCAAGCCCGGCGCGGTCGCGACCGTCGACATCGTCATCGATCAGGGCGGCACGATCACCGGCACCGTGGTCGACGAGCGCGGCGCACCGGTCACCGGCGCGAGCGTGCGCGCGGTCGGCACGCGCTGGAGCTGGGACGGCGGCGCCATGACCGCCGACGACGGCACGTTCACGATCCGCGGCGCCGATCCGGGCGAGGTGCGGGTCACCGCGGCGCGCGGCTGGGACGCGATGCGCGCCCCGGGCTCGACCGACGACGACACCCAGGGCAAGCGGATCACCGTGGTCGCCGGCAAGAGCGTGAGCGTGCGGCTCGTGGTCGAGAGCCAGGGCGGCTCGATCAGCGGCACCGTCGCCGACGCGACCGGCCAGCCGATCGCCGACGCCTACGTGACCGCGGCCCGCGAGTCCGACGCCGCCGGCGCCGCGTCGGGCGACGGCGTGCGCGGCGCGCACTGGACCTGGGACCGCAAGCCGATCGTGACCGCGACCGATGGCTCCTTCACCGTCGATCAGCTCGCGCCCGGGCGCTACACGCTGCGCGCGTACCGGCGCGGCGGCGGCGAGGCGTTCAGCGAGCACGTGCCGGTCGGCACCCGCGCGCGCCTCGTCATGAAGCCCGCCGGCGCGATCGCCGGCACCGTCGTCGCGCCCGGCGGCGCCCACGTCGATCGCTTCGCGGTCGCGCTGATCGATCGCACGACCGGGTTCGCGCGCCACGAGGAGTTCTACGAGACCGGCGGCACCTTCGCGCTGCGCGAGCTGCCCGCGGGGACGTTCACGCTCGAGGTCACCGCGCCCGGCGCGCGCGCGTCGCTCCAGCTCGCGCTCACCGAGGGCGAGCACAAGGACGGCGTGGCGCTCAGCCTCGAGCGGATGGTGACCGTGCGGGGGCACCTGGTCGAGCTCGGCGCGACCACGCCGGTCGCCGAGATGCTGGTGTCGATCTCGGCGGTCAGCGGCGACGAGTCGTTCACCTTCGATCCGAACAGCGATCCCGAGCGCAAGAACATCAGCGACGCCACCGGCGCGTTCGAGGTCCCGCGCGCGCCGGTCGGCCGCGCGATGGTGACCGCGATGCCGCTCGACTGGGAGCACTCGCCGTACGGCTTCGTGCGCAAGGTGGTGGTGGTCGCCGCGGGCACCGACGTCGTCGACGTCGGCGCGATCGAGCTGGCGCGGCGCCGGGTGTCGGCGCGCGATCGCGGCGGCGATCTCGGCTTCGCCTTCGTCGAGGCGCCGCCCGAGACCGAGCCGGATCAGGTCGTCCTGAAGGTCTCGCACATCGACGCCGGCGGACCGGCGAGCGCGAGCGGCCTCGCGGTCGGTGACGTGGTCGTGGCGGTCGACGGCATCGACGTGCGCGGCGATCGCAACTACCTCGCCGGCACGCTGCTCGAGGTCCCGACCGGCACGACGCTCAAGCTCGGCCTGGCGCGCGGCGCGACGGTGGCGATCGTCGCGGGCAAGCCGCAGTGAAGCGCGCGATCGGCGCCGCGCTCGCGATCGGCGCGATCCTCGTGATCGTGCTGCTGCGGTGCCGGAGCGCCGCGCCCGACGTGCCCGCGACCGCGCCTGGCGCGAGCACCGCCGGATCCTCGCCACACGCGCGCGCGACCGCGCCGACGCGCGATCCGCGCCAGCAACCGCGCGGGCGGATCACCGGCGCCGTGCGCGCCCGTGGCGGTGGACCGATCGCGGCGCGGGTCTGCGCGACCTGGAGCTCGCGCGACCTCGGCAGCGAGGAGACCCGCGCGCCGGTCTGCGCCGACGCGGGTGCCGACGGCCGCTACGCGCTCGTGGATCTGGCCGCTGGCGACTACCGCGTGCACGCGATGGCGCCGCGGTTCGTGCCCGCGGCGTGGCGCGCCGCGAACCGCGCCGACGAGCTCCACCTGCGCGCGGGCGAGACCCGCGCCGACATCGATCTCGAGCTCGATGGCGACGCGGTCGAGGTACGCGGCGTCGTCGTCGACGTCAACGGCGGGCCGATCGGCGGCGCGCTGGTGACCACCGGCGAGGACGGCTGGTGGTCGGCCTCGCCGGCCGGCGGCTTTGTCCGGTCAGCGGACGATGGCACCTTCACGCTGTGGGCCAAGGCCGGCACGAACACCGTGCGCGCGACCGCCGATGGCTACGCGCCCGGCGCCCGCGCGGCCACCGCGCCCGGCACGTTCGTCGAGGTCCAGCTGACGCCCGAGGCGGTGCTCGCCGGCACCGTCGTCGATGCCACCAGCCACGCGCCGATCGCGGGGGCGCTGGTCCAGTCGCGCTCGCGCGCGGGCGACAGCGCGATCACCGACGCGGCCGGTCGCTTCCGCATCACCGGGCTCGTGCCGGGGCGCTACAAGCCGCGCGCCACAGCCGCCGGAGGCTACGGCGAGGCCGCCGAGAGCGTCTTGCTGGCGCTCGGCCAGACCGTCGACGGCGTGACGATCGAGCTGCACCCCGCGGCCGTGGTCAGCGGCAAGGTCGAGCTCGAGCCCGGCCTGGCGCCGTGCACGCACGGCTCGGTCAGCCTGCGCGAACCGGCGAGCGGCGAGAGCCACAGCAGCGACCTCGACGCCGACGGCACCGTCGCGATGCAGGGCGTGCTGCCCGGCACCTACCAGGTCACGATCGAGTGCACCGACCACCTCGCGCGCGATCAGTACCCGCCGGTCGTCGTCGCCGCCGCCGATGTCGTCGGGCTGCGCTGGCCGGTCAGCGACGGCGGCGCGATCACCGGGCGCGTCCACACCCGCGATGGCCAGCCGCTCGCCGAGGTGTGGGTGCGCGCGTCGACCACCGGCGGCGATCCGCGCGCGCAGCGATCGTGGGCCTCGCAGCGCAGCGCGCGCGACGGCAGCTTCACGCTCGCCGGTCTGGTCGCGGGCAGCTACGAGGTGCACGCCTCACCGGAGGACCTGCCAGAACCGCGCGATCCTGCGCGCGCCGTCGTCGCGATCGGCGCGGTCGCGACCGTCGACATCGCGATCGATCCAGGGGCCACGATCACCGGCACGGTGGTCGACGAGCACGGCGCGCCGGTCAAGGACGCCACGGTCGAAGCGACAGGTCCGCGCTGGACCGCGGGCGGGCGCACGCGCACCGCCGACGACGGCACGTTCACGATGCACGGCGTCGCGGTCGGCGAGCTCCGCGTCACCGCGAGTCGCGGCTGGGAATCGCTGCGCGCGCCCGGCGCCACCGACGACGACACGCCCGGCACGCGGGTCACGACGACCGCGGGCGGCACGGTGACGGTCGCGCTGGTGGTCGAGAGCCAGCGCGGCACGATCCGGGGCGCCGTCGTCGATGCGCAGGGCCAGCCGGTCGCCGATGCGTACGTGAACGTCGCCCGCGAACCGGATAGCGCCGGCGCCGCGAAGGGCAGCGCGGTCCGCGACTCGCGGTGGTCGTGGGATCACCGCCCGGTGGTGACCGCGACCGACGGTACGTTCACGATCGTCGACCTCGCCCCCGGCAACTACACCGTGCGCGCCGATCGCCGCGGCGGTGGCGAGGCGGTCGCCGAGCACGTGCCCGTCCTTGGCCGCGCGCAGCTCGTGATGAAGCCCGGCGGCGCGATCACCGGGACCGTCGTCGGCGGCGATGGCGCGCCGCTCGATCGGTTCGACCTCGCGGTGATCGATCGCCTCACCGGGTTCCGGCGCCGCGAGTCGTACTACCAGACCGCGGGCGCGTTCGCGCTGCGCGATCTCCCGGCCGGGACGTTCACGCTGACCGCGACCGCCACCGGCGCCGAAGCCAGCGTCGACCTCGCGCTCGCTGATGGCGAACACGAGGATGGCGTGCGCATCGAGGTCGTCGCGATGGTCGCGGTGCGCGGACGGCTCGTCGAGCTCGGCACCGGCGCGCCCGCGCCCGGGCTCGCCGTCGCGATCGCCTCGGCACGCGGCGGCGGCACCGGGTTCGCCTCGAACGCCGACGCCGCGCACGCCAACGTCAGCGACGCCGCGGGCCGCTTCGAGCTGGCGCGCGCGCCGCGCGGACGCGCGATGCTGACGATGATGCCGACCGACTGGGACGCCTCGCCGTACGGCCTCGCGCGCGCGCTGGTCGTCGTCGGCACCGGCCCCGGCGTGATCGATCTCGGCGACGTCGAGGTCGCGCGGTCGCGGCTCAAGCCGCGGGATCGGCCTGGCGACCTCGGCTTCGATCTCGCGGACGATCCGGCCGACGCCGAGCCCGACGCGCGGGTCCTCAAAGTCGCGCACCTCGACGCCGGTGGCCCGGCGAGCGCCACCGGGCTCGCGGTCGGCGACGTGATCGTCGCGGTCGACGGCACCGACGTGCGCGCCGCGCGCTACTACCTCTCGCGCACGCTCCTGCGCGTGCCGACCGGCGGCACGGTCGCGCTCACCCTCGCCCGCGGCCCGACGATCACGATCACCGCCGGCAAGCCCGAGTAGCCGCGATCGGCTACCGGTTACGCGCCGCGGCCCGGGCCGCGCCAGCGCTGGATGCGCGGCGGCCACGCGGCCAGGCCATCGGCCTTGCGGTTCGGCGTCGCGCGCGCGACCAGCTTGGCGATCATCGCGAGCATCGCGGCCTGGGCCTCGGGCGCGGCGGTGATCGCGGTCAGCTCGACCCGGCCGTCGTCGCGCAGGATCGCGTCGTAGTCCCAGCGCGCGTCGGCGCTGACGATCGCCGCCTTGTACTGCGCGTGATCGCCGCGATCGGCGACGCGCTCGAGCACGTAGCGCGCGCCGGCCTCGGGCACGAGCGCGTCCAGCGCGCCCAGCGCCGCCTCGTCGTCGTCGTCGAAGCTCACTCGCCGAGATCCGTGGCGAAGCGCGCGGTCACGTTCGCGGCGTTGCCCCACTGCGACTTCTTCCAGTCCTTGTTCCACGTGCGCAGGATCCAGGTCGGATCGAGCACCGCGCGCGCGCCGACCTCGGCCTCGGGCTTGCCCCAGAGATCCTTCATCTCGTCGGGATCAGCGGCGAGGTCGTAGACCTTCGGGTCGCTGATGCCGTTGACCCGCAGCTTCCAGTGACCGAGGCGCGGGCCGTGCGCGCGCTCGTACATCGACGACACCGACAGCCGCGGATAGCCGCGGCCCACGCCCTCCGCGAGCGGCACCAGCGACTCGCCCTGCCACTCCGGGTCCATCGGCGCGCCCAGCGCGTCGGCCATCGTCGGCAGGATGTCGATGCCCTCGCTGCCCTCGGCGATCTTGCCGGCGGGGAACAGCGGCGGGTAGTGGATGAGCAGCGGCACGTGCACGAGCATGTCGCGCACCGACTGGCCGTGGCCCACGCGCCCGTCCTCCCACTGCTCGTCGCCGTGATCGGCGGTGATGATGAGCATCGTCTGATCCCAGATGCCCATCGCCTGCAGCTTCTCGACCAGCTGGCGCAGGATGTCGTCCTGGTAGCTGACGTTGGAGTCGTAGAGCGCGCGGACATGCGTGATCTCGCGATCGGTGAGCCCGCCGTTGTGCTCCTTGCTGGTCGCCGCCTTGCCCGCGTCCTCGCCCGAGAACGTGTCCTTGAAGCGACCGCTGTAGTCCGGATCGTACTTCGACAGCCACGGCTCCTTCGCGCGCCACGACACGTGGGTGTCGACGGTGCCGATGTAGAGGAACCACGGCTCCTTCTTGTCGCCGACGAACTTGAGGCCGTGGGCGAGCAGGTCCTCGGCCTTGAGCCCGGTCTCCTCCTCGATGTGGTTCGAGAACACGCTCCAGCCCGAGCCGAAGCCCTTCTTGGGCCGCACGTAGCCGTTGGCCGAGACGCCCGCGACGTAGAGGCCCGCCGACTTGGCGACCTCGTCGATCGTGTTCCAGGTGTCGACCAGCGGATCCTTGTCGCCGACCATGCCGTGCTTGATCGAGTACATCGAGGTCCACATCGAGGCGTGGCTGACGCGCGACTCGTTGCCCTGGTCGTAGTGCTGCAGGAACACCGCGCCGGTCTCCGCGAGCTTCTCCCAGGTCGGGACCTCGGGCCGCGCGCTCGAGTTGAACGGCTTCACGCGATCGGCGCGCAGCGAGTCCATGATGAAGAAGACGACGTATTTCGGCGCCGCGCCGCGCGCCGGCTTGGCGACCTCGCCGGGCACGACCAGCGCGGCCTTGGCGATCCGGGTCTTGGGGCAGCCGCCGCCGGTGAGATCGATGCGCGCGGCCTTGCCGGCGAGCGCCGCGAGATCGACCGCCGAGCCGAGCCCGGTCAGCTTGCCCTCGGCGGTCGCGCCGTCCTCGGCGGTGACCTTGACCGCGACCTCGCAGGCGCCGTCGCGCAGGTCGCCGGTGAGCTTGCCCTTGTCGGGGATGAAGGCGAACCAGCTCATGCCGCCGCCGTCGGGCAGCACCAGGCTCTGATCGTTGGTGTCGTAGAAGACCGTCGCGTCGTCGGCGGGCGCGGCGCTGCCGCCGACCGCGATCCACGCGACATCGAGGCCGGAGCTCTGCGCGAAGAACAGGAGCTCGTTCTCGCCCTCCTTGAGCTGACCGGCGGGCGGCGTGAACTCGACCGTCGACCAGCCCGAGGTCAGCTTGCCGTGGACATCGTTGCCGCCGTTGACGCGCAGGTCGAACGGCTGATCCTTCGCGGCATAGGCGCGGACGCGGACGGTGCCGGCCTGAACCTGGGCCGCGGTCAGCGGCACCTCGACCTTGGCGCTCTTGCCGGTCATGTGCGCGACCTTGACGTCGCCCTGGGTCTTGCGCAGCTCCCACGCGAGCTGCTTGATCTCGCGGGTGTTGCCGAAGCGCACGTACTTGGCGAAGCCCGCCGAGCCCGCGGGCAAGACCAGCGCGCCGCCGCGCGCGAGGTGCGCGCTCAGGCGATTGTCGACGAGAGAATAGACTGCGTGCTCGGGCCCGCGCGACGGCGCCTGGGCCGGCGGCTTGCTCGGCGCCGGCGCGCCGCTGCCGCCGCTGCCGCCAGCCCCGGATGGGCCCGCGCTGCCGCTCGCCCCACCGCCCTCTTCCTTCTTGCTGCCGCACGCGGCGAGCCCCAGAGCCAACGACACGATCAAAGAGGAGCGACTGAGCATCGATCGAACCCTACGCATGGGTTGGGAGAGGTAGCAAAATTCCGGCGCTCGCGCCGTCGCGAACCCGCGTCGGATGCGGATCGCCACGAAACGCGCCAGCCACCGCGGCTATTGCGTGACCCGCCAGCCGTGGCTGTACAGGTTCATGCGGCCGCCGCGCACGAACCCGCACGCGGTCACGCCGAACCGCTCGCAGACGTCGATCGCCAGGGTCGACGGCGCCGAGATCGCGACGACGATCGGGATGCCTGCCGCGACCGCCTTCTGCGCCAGCTCGTAGCCCAGGCGGCCCGACAGGATCGCGATCAGCGCGCCGCCGGGCAGCCGGTCGTGTTCCGCCGCCCAGCCGATGACCTTGTCGAGGGCGTTGTGGCGGCCGACATCCTCGCGGACCGCGAGGATCGCGCCGGTGCGATCGGCCAGCGCCGCGCCGTGCAGGCCGCCGGTCGCGCCGAAGGTCGCCTGGGCGGCGCGCAGCCGATCGGGGAGCGCGGCGATCACCGCGGCGTCGACGCGCCACTCGGCGGTGACCTCGACCGCGCGCCGCTCGAGGTCGGCGATGGTCGCCCGGCCGCACAGCCCGCAGGCCGCGGACGCCACCAGCGATCGTGCCCCGAACGCCGCCGCCGGCAGATCCAGCTCGATGAGATCGGTCGCGACCTGCGTGATGGTCGCGGTGGCCGCGCCGGCGATGCCCTCGGCGATCGCCAGCCCGCGGGCCAGCTCGCGATCGTGACCGGGCGTGCGCAGGATCGTGGCGACCAGGGCGCCGCGCGCGGTCAGCTCGAGCGGCGCCTCGTCCACGATCAGATCGGTGGTCGCGGTCCGGGCGCCCCCGACCTCGAGCCTCTCGATCGCGCGCACGGACGTCACCGCGCCACTGTGGCCGAGCCCGCGCGCCAAGCCCAGGGAATTGATACGCAAAGCTCCGCGACGGTGGGAACTATGGCCGGGTTTTCGCGCCGTCGCCCCGACGTTGGTACAGTCCGCCGCGTGCCCGACTCCACTGTCAAGGATCGCGTCTTCCGGGATCCGGTCCACGGGCTGATCGAGCTGCGCGGTCCTGATCGCGCGATCGCCGACCTGCTCGACACCCGCGCGATGCAGCGCCTGCGCCGCATCAAGCAGATGGGCTTCGCGTGGCTGGTCTACCCCGGCGCCGAGCACTCGCGCTTCGGCCACGCCCTCGGGGCGTTCCACATCGCGACCCGGGTCGTGAACCAGCTCAAGCTCGAGCCCGAGGTCGCGCGCCACGTGAAGATCGCGGCGCTGTTGCACGACGTCGGCCACGGCCCGTTCTCGCACGCGTGGGAGCACGTCTTCGGCGGCGTGCCCGGCACGTGGGGCCCCACCGCCGGCCTCGGCGGCACCGGCATCGCCGATCACGAGCGCTGGGGCGCGCGCATCGTCATGGAGGACGCGGAGCTCCACGACGCGCTCGATCGCCTCGAGCCCGGCCTGCCCGAGGTGCTCAAGGGCTTCTGGGCCAAGACCTACCGCCCGCACTTCGCGCGCAAGCTGGTGTCGTCGCAGCTCGACGTCGATCGCCTCGACTACCTGCTGCGCGATGGCCACTACTCCGGCGCCGGCTACGCGACCTACGATCTCGACTGGATCATCCACGCGCTGCAGATCGATCGCGTCCACTCCGAGACCGATGATCCCAGCGATCTGGTGATCGACTATCGCCGCGGCATGTACGCCGTCGAGCAGTACCTGTTCGCGCGCTCGTACATGTACGCGCAGGTCTATCACCACAAGACCGTGCGCGCGGCCGAGTGGATGTTCATCAAGACCCTCGAGCGCTTCGCCCAGCTCGCGCGCCAGGAGGCCGAGCCGCCCGGCCTCGAGCTCGCGGCGCGCATGGCCCGCGGCAACGAGATCTCGGTGCCCGAGTACCTGCGCCTCCACGACATCACGCTCATGGACGCCCTCGACGAGTGGGCGGGACACGGTGCCGGCCCCGGCGCCGCCGATCCGGTGCTCCGCGATCTCGCGTCGCGCCTCGTCGAGCGCCGCCTGTTCAAGACCTTCGATCTCGGCGATGACGTCCGCGTCGCCGAGCGCATCGGCCCCGCCGCGCTCGAGGTCGCCGAGAAGCGCTTCGGCTCCGCCGCGCGCTGGTACGTCCATGTCGATGCCGCGCGCCAGGTCGGCTATCGCGGCGGCGACGATGAAGAGCTCCACGTGATCGATCACCCGCGCTACGGCGCGGTCACGCTGTCGCGCCTGCTCGACGACATGCCCCTCGGCCAGCCCATGGCCGCGGTCCGCCTGGTCTGTGCGCGCGAGCTCGTCGACGATCTGCGCCCGGTCGTCGAGTCCGCGCTCGGCCGCCCGCGCGGCCGGCGCTGAGCCCAGGACGTCCGGCTCGGCTCGCCGTGCCCGCAGATCTCACGCTAGCTTCCAGGGAACTTCGGACATCGCGGTGCGTCAATGCATGACGCTGCGCGCCTTCATGTCCAAAGGCGCAGAGTGGTATCCTGCGACCGTGGCCACCATCGGGGAGTTCGTTCGAGACGTCGAATCGCTCGCGACTCGACTTGGGAAAGCGGCGCCGCATAGCCCATTGAACAGCGCCGATATCAACGACCTCCGCAGGCTAGCAACAGCGCTAAGCACTCTCGTCCTCCCCAACACGAAGGTAGCGAAATGCCGACTTCAACTATCTTCTGAATTCAGCCGGCATCTAGAGCCGGCCAACGGATTACGCCGATCGGAACCATCTGACATCGCCGCTTTCGTCCGAGGAAACCTCCTCCCGTTCAGCAGCGCACTCGCGCACGTCTCAGACGTTGGAACGGGCCCAACTTTGAACGAAAGGGGTGAATTTACGAACGCGGCCTTTGGGAACTGGAACGTAAGAGAGCTTATCGGACGCGGAGGATACGGAGAAGTATACGCAACAGAACACTCATTTACCGGACTCAGGGCATGCATTAAGGTAGTCGGGCTCAACCCCAAGCGGACCGAAGAAGAGCAGGAGCAGCGCTTCAAACGCGAGGTCCGAGTCCCCGCAGACGTCGGACACCCCACCCTAGTACCCATCTACGATTGCGGAATTCAGAAAACCGAGAGGGTATTCTACATAGTAATGGAGCGGATAAAAGGAAGTCACTTCGACACCTGGGCAACAAAGAAGAGCGACGCACAAATCCTCCAAGCGTTCACCTCACTTCTCAATGGCCTTCAGAAATGCCACGACGCCGGACTCGTCCACCGTGACCTGAAGCCTTCCAATGTACTAGTCACAGACAATGATCATGTTTTCATCCTCGATTTCGGACTAACACTGATGGCAGGCATGGATTCAGTGACCCAGTCCGGGGACGTGCTTGGAACCCTTCGTTTCATCAGCCCGGAACAGACCCGAGATTCGCGTACAGCAACCCCCCAAAGCGACATTTGGTCACTAGGGGTCATGCTGTATGAGTTACTCACTGGCCTTCGGCTTTTCCCGCAAGAGTACGGCCCAGCCGTAATCGCGGCAGTGCTCGCTGGCGACTTTGTCGCCCCCCGGCACCGGCTGCCCAAAGAAACCGCATCCATCGTAGAGAAGTGCACTTCGATGGAGCCTTCTGCTCGATATGAAGACGTGGCGGCCCTGCAAAAAGACATTCAGGCGCTAGCGAAGCCTGCGCCACGAATCGAAAAGCCCACCCAGGGAATGTCTCAAGGCGCCACTAAGGCCATACCAAGAAATTCTCTTATCGGAGAAGCCTGCGACTTCTGCGGAACAGTCGGACAATGGTTTGGGACTCGGTGCGGCAAATGTGGACGCTACCAGTCCGTCGACTAGAATTTTCGACTCGGCAGGTTGTTCCGGCCTTCTGTTTGATGCGTCTCGTTTCCCAGATCGCACCATGCCCCACGTCGGCGCAGGACGCGACCATCAAGCATGGGCATGGCGTGACGCAGTCCTGGACGTCGGGGGCCCCTGTGGCTGGGCCCCGTCGTCGGCCCAAGCATGCGCGGGCAATGGCGCGAAGCGACGCACTGACTTGCGCCATGGCTCGACGCGGCGTCCCTGGGTGCTTCTCGACGTCGGCGCCACGATGCTTGACCGCGCGGTTCGGCGCGGCCGGCGCTGAGCGATCGCTGCTCACGGACGTCTCGCGACCCGTGTCCTCGGGTGCAGCTTACATGCTCGGCGCCACCGATCTCCAGCGCACCACCGGTGGCTTCGTCGATGGATTCGAGGATCCCCCGACCCGCCCACAACGCCGCCGTGTCCCCCGGTTTTCAATCCCGACGAGCGCTGCATCTACATGCACTATCACCAGATCCTCTGATCGCCGCGCGCCGCCCGTCGATCCGCATCCCAGCCCGCGGCGCGATCGCGCTTCGCCGCAGCGATCAGGTGTCCGGCCGGTACTCGCGCACCAGCGCGCGGAACACCGGGCCCTCGGGGACGTCGGAGTCGTGGAGCGACAGGCCCATCGCGCCGCGGCGACCAGCCTTCACCATCGCGAGCGACTGATCGAACGAGGACATGACGAGGACGAAGCCGTCGCGGAGCTCGACGACGGCATCGGCCCATGGCGCGACGACGCCGAAGCGCTCGATCCCGTCGACGCGCACGCGCAGCGCGTCGTCCTTGAACGCGACGGCGCCACCGGCGGACAGCCGGGACCGGGCGTGCGCCAGCGCGTGCGCGACCCAGCGCGCGGACAGCGCCTTCACGGCGGCCTCGTCGACCACGAACGGGATCCGTTCACCAGCGCGGGTGAGGATCGCGAACGACGTCCGGCGCGCGAGGTCGTCCCACCGCCACGCGCGTGTCGCACGGCCGCGCACCACCGCGATGCCATGCTCGTGAACGTCCACCTGCACGCGGCGCCGCGCGATCACGAGCCGCGCCAGCGTGGCGATCGCATACCCAACCGCAAACCCGACGCTCCACTCCCAGAGCTGGAGGACCGCCAGCCCGACCGCGCCGATCAGGAGCGGCAGCTGGACGACCACCAGCGCGATCGAGAGCCGTGGCGCCCCGATGCTCGACGAGGTCGCGAGACGCGGCCCTAGATCCAGGGGGTCTTGCGAGCGATAGACCATGGCCGGCGCACGGTAACACGCAGGCGCTTTGGTCGCGGTCGCCGTCCCGGACGCGCCTGGCCGGGTGGGCCCGCGTGCGCGTCAGCACGGCAGTGGTGAGCGCTCCGGCACCACGATTCGACCAGCGTGCGCCAGCGCTCGGTGGGCGCGACGGATCGGGTCCATCGCGCGGTTCGCACGCCAGGCGCACACGACCCGACGTCGCGGCGCCGACCTGCGCGACGGCACGACGGATGCACGAGGACCTGGCATGAGCGAATCACACGTTCCCCATCTCCCGGACGCTGATGGTTCGACGCCCACGGACGCGCGGATGCAGACGGTGTCCTCCGAGCTCGAAGTCCCGTCGATCGTCCGCGTCGACCCGATCGCGCCGGAGCTCGCGACCGGCAACTCCGCGATCGAGCCCGACGCCACCGCGCCGAGCGAGGTCGTGGTCGTCGATGGCCACGCGATGTCGATCGACGAGTACATCGATCAGGAGCTCACGCCGCTCTTCGCGGCGGAGCCCATCCCCGGTGCCGCTGGCGACGCGGCGATCGAACACGGCGACCTGGGCGTCGGTCGCGAACGCTATCCGGTCAGCCTGTCGCGCGAGCACACGGCGCGCGCCTCCGATGCCCGCCGCCCTCCTGACATCCGCCGCGGCTCGACGGTGCAGTTCGCACGCGCCACGATCCCGTCTCGCATCCTCGCGCCCCTCCGGCACGCGTGGCGCCGGCTCGCCGACGCGGTCCGCGGCCACGCCGCGCGCTCCGCGAACCAGCGGTAGCCGCCGCTTACAGACTCCTTACGACACGACTCCAAGGCTGGCCCGTCTACGGGGTCATGATGAAGCCCATGCTCGTGACGATGCTGCTGGCCGCGTGCGCGGCCGGCCCCGCGTCGTCGACCGCCCTGGCCGCGCCCGTGCGCCCGATATCCGCTCACGCCGCGGCGCCATCGCGCCATGCGGCGCCGCCCTCGGTCGAGTGCCACAACCCGGCGATGCCGGCGCTGCGGTTCACGCTGGAGTCGCCGCCGCCCCCGACCTGGGCGGTCATCACCACGCCGCACACGATCCGGTTCTGGAGCGACGCGCAGCTCGTCGGAGAGAACGTGGTGTCGGTCGTGGTCTCGCCGCACTCGACGCGGGTCGACGCCGGCACCGAGATCGTGGCGAGCGGTGGGGGGATCGAGGTTCGCCTCGTGGACATCACCTCTCGCGGCTCGGTGGGCCAGCCGATCGGCTTCACCGGCGAGCTCGTCGCGATGGGCGCGCGCGCACCGCTCGCGTGCAGCTGGACGCCCTAGCGATCGCGGCGATCGTCAGCGTCGCCCGGTCGCTGCCCGTCGCCGCGCGCTCGCGTCGCCGATCGAGCGCACCGCAAACGTCAGCATCACGACGGTCACCCACAGGAGGTGCAGCGCGAGCACGCCGCTGCCGTGCATGACCATCAGCGCCGACACCATCGTCCAGGGAAGGAACAGCCCGAGGCCGAGCTTCGTGCGGGCGGTTCGCCAGCGCTGCGGCCATGGCAAGAGCAGCGCCAGCGCGACGGCGAGCTCGATCGCCATCAGAAGGAGCCCGACGTGCAGGCTGTTCTGGTCGTTGTGGCCGTAGAGCGCGGTCCCGGTGCGCCCGGGATCGTATGGATCGACGAGATAGAAGTTGCGCGCCATCATCCCGGCGACGACGAGCCCGACCGTCGGCAACCACGCGACGCGCAGCACGGCGAAGAGCGAACGACGCGTCATGGGCTCCAGCGTAGGCGCAGCCCCGCGGCGTCGCAACGCGTCCGTCGCGACCTGCCGGCTCGTGCCGGAGCGGCGGCGCACGAGAGTTCAACGCGATCGCGCGTCACGCCCAGACCGCGCCATGCGCGTGGGCGTCGTCGCCGGGTGCGGCGCGCGCCGCATAGAAGTACGCGGCGACCACCGCGCGCAGGTTGCCCTCGGGGCACGCGAGCGGTGACGGATGCCCGTGCCAGGTGTCGTCGCCATGCGCCATCACGACCAGGCGGTCGCGCACTGGCGAGATCTTGGCCTCGCAACGGGTGCGCGCGCGATCCCAGAGCTCGAGCTCGCCGCCCCACGCCTCGTCCCACGCGGTCGGCACGTAGTAGAGCGCGGTCAGCACGCGATCGAGGTGGCGCGCGCTGTCGCGGTTGAAGTCGGTGTGGATCGCGAGGTGTCCACCGGGCAGGGTCGCGAGCGGGCCGGCGCCGGTGAAGTGCGGATCGGCGATCAGATCGCGGCGGCCGGCGATCGCGCCGAGGAAGTCGAGGAACGCCATGCCCGACAGCTCGGCGAGCAGCCAGCGCAGCTCGATCGCGACGCCGTCGAACGCGGACCGCTGGAGCTGGCCCAGGCGGCGCTGCTCGGCGTGATCGCGGCGCTTCCAGTGCGGATGCGTCGGCGGCGGGAACGCGCGCGCGATCGCGGCGGAGCGCGCGTCGCCGAGCAGGCCGTCGATCACGACGTGCGGGTACGGCTGGGCGTCGCGATAGCTCGGGTGGAGCGCGCGACCGCGCGCGACCAGCGCGGCGCGATCGAACGACCACGGCTCGAACGCGGGGTGGCTGTGCACGAGGGAGGTCACCGCGCGCGTCGTACCACGCGATGCGGACGCGCGTGGTCGCGCCGGCTCCGGGCGCCGGCCCGGGTTGCCAGACTGTTCCACGCGAGCGCGCCATCCCCGATGGTAGCGTCCCGCCCCATGCAGGCCCTCCGTCATCGGCAAGCGCACGCCCTTGCCGTCCTCGCGACGCTGTTCGTGGCCGCGTGCGGTGATGGCGGCGCCCACGACGCCGACGCGTCGCCTGGCCACCCCGACGCCAGGGCCGACGTCGACGCCGCCGGCGCGTTCGACGCGCCAGCGCCCGACTCACCAGCTGCCGATGCGAGCCTGCCCGACGCGTTCGCACCGGACGCGCCACCGCCCGATGCGAACGCGGACGCGACCCCGACCGCGGTGATCTCCATCGACACGGGTGACGGGTCTGTCACCGTCATGCCCGGCGGCCAGATCTGCGTCGGATCGTGCACGGTCCATGTCGACGTCGGCGCCTGGGTCGAGCTGGACGCGGCTGCCGCGAACGGCTTCGGGTTCGCGCGCTGGGATGGCGTGCCGGCGTGCACGACCAGCGCCGCGTGCACGTTCCAGGTCACCGCCGACGTCTCGATCACCGCGACGTTCACGCGCGTCAGCGCGACGCTGGCGGCCACGATCGACGGCGTCGGCAGTGTCTACGGCGGCAACCTCGACTGCCCCGCGACCTGCGCATCGACGATCCCCGTGCCGAGCACGAACTGGCTGTTCGCAGAACCCGGCCACGGGTGGCGCTTCGACCACTGGTCGGGAGCGTGCGCCGGCACCGCGCGTTCGTGCACGCTCGAGGTCCCCGCTGCCAGCCCGCCGCAGATCGATGTCGGCGCGGTCTTCGCGCCGGCGCATCTCTGGAGCGTGGCCTCGACTGCCGGGAGCATCGACAACGTCTTTGCCGTCACCACCACCGCCGACGGCGCGGTCGTCGCCGTCGGCGAGGCATGGGTCGGGGCGTGGATCGACGTACGGGAGGCCTCGGGCGCGAGGCGGTGGACCCGCGAGATAACCGCCGGGGGCGGCGTCGTGAGGCTCCACGCCGTGGCGATCGCCACCGACGGCACGATCCTGGTCGCCGGTCGGTTCTCGAACACCATCGATCCTGGAGGCGGTGCGATCACGAGTGCCGGCGCGTACGACCTGTTCGTCGCCGCGTACGCGCCCGACGGCACGCCGCGCTGGGTCGTGCAGGCCGGCGACAGCGCCAGCCAGGCCGCGCTCGGCATCGCAGCGACCGCCGACGGCGGGTTCGTACTCACCGGCGCCTTCAAGGGCACACTCGCGCTTGGCGGCGTTGTACTGGTAGCCGACGACCAGGATGGCTTCGTCGCACGCTTCGATGCGGCGCACCACGTGGTCGCGGTTGGCCAGGTCGGTGGCGCCGGCGATCAGCTCGTGCACGGCGTCGGCAGCGGTGATGGCGTCCACGCTGCGATCGCCAACCTACCCGAGCCGACTCTGTTGCGCTTCGACGACAACGCACAGGTGATCTGGAGCCACGCGCTCGCGGCCGATCCCGACCGCGAGTTCGACGCCAGCGAGCCCGCGACCGTCTCGGTTGCGGCGGACGGCACCATCGCGACCGCCGCCAGCCGGATCCAGAGCTGGCAAGCTACGGTGACCCGCTGGAGCCGCGACGGCGAGACGCTCCACGAGCGGATGTTCGCGAACGTGCGCGCATACGGCATCGCGACCTCGGGGACCGGCGACGTCGCCCTGACCGGCGAGGCGTGGCAAGGCGCGGATCTCGGCGGTGGAACGCTCGCGTCCTCGCTCCTGATCGCGCGCCTCGCTCCCGACCTCACCCACCGGTGGAGCCTGGGATTCGGCGATGGGGGGGCCTTCCAGGGGGGCACGGCGGTCTGGATCGCGGCGGACGGCTCGCTCGCGATCGGCGCAGAAAACGGCTCGACGCTCGACCTCGGGGGAGCGCCGCTGGTCGCGGTGCCGGGTGAGCTGGATGGGATCGTGGCGCGCTTCGCGCCGTGATCCGGCAGTGCGCGGGAACCAGCCCACGCGGCGCCCACGAACCCCGCGGGCGCCCGGCTGAAGGCGGTCAGTTGAGGGCGACGTTCCGGTCGCTGATCGTCGCGTTGCCGAAGATGTCGGTCGAGATCGCGCGCAGGACCTGTTGCCCGGTCGGCAGGGTCGAGGCATCGACGCTGACGACGTAGTGATCGTAGGCGTTGGACTGATCGGCGGGGAGGGAGAGATCGGCCTCGGGCGGCGCGCGATGGAGGACGACCGAGAGGCTCATCACCGCGGTCAGGTCGCGCACGCCGACGTCGATCGTGAACGGGCCGGTCACCGTCGCGCCATCGGCGGGCGCGTTCCAGGTGACGGCGGGGCCGTCGACATCGAACGCCGGCGGCGTGCCGGGCGGAAACAGCCGCGGATTGGAATCCTCGCTGGTCGCCTCGATCGCGCGCGCGACCCGTGACCAGCCCAGGCCGGTCTGGTTCACCGGATCGGCGAGGAGCTCGGATGCCGCGGTCGCGAACCCGGCGCGCACGTGGGCCTCGTCGATCCGGCACAGCGCGGGCCGGGTCGCGCACGCGCCGATCGTCACGGCGGCGCCGTCGGGGCCGTGGCCATCGAACCGCGCGTCTGCGCCGAGATCCGCGAGCCACGCGACCAGGATCGTGTTCGCGCCGAGCTCATCGATCGTCGCGCCGCTGTCGACCGCGGCGTCGTGCGCGAGCCGCGACAGCGCGCCGATCGCGAGCGCGTAGGTGACGTCGTCGGTCAGCGCGGCTTGCGGCGCGGCGAGCACCCCGGCGACGTGGCCGCGGGTGACATCGGCGATGCCGAGGAAGTGATTCGAGATGTCGGCGATCGCGTTCGCGTGCGCCGCGCGGAACTCCGGGTCCAGACCGAGCGCCAGGCGCCGGGTCGCGAACGCCTGCGCCAGCGTCGAGAACGGCGACACCGTCACGGGCCGCGCGAGGCCGGGCTCGAGGATCATCGCGGTGAGCGCGGCGTCGGGCCGCGCGACGGTCGCGCCGGTCGCGAGATCGACCTCGGTGCCGCCGGTCGCGGTGATCGCGAACGCGCCGACATCGCCGGGCACGTCGAGCGCGAACGCGCCATCGGGCCCGGTGGTCGCGACGATCGCCGCTCCCGCCGAGCCATCGTCGCGCATCGCGGTGACGGTCACGGTGGCGCCGGCGACCGGGCCACCGAGCACGACCTCGCCGTCGAGGCGCACGGGCTCGATCGCCGCGTCCCCGCACGCGGCGAGCAGCGCGGCGAGCGCGAGGACCGCGCGCGTCACCCGCCGAGGCCGGGGAGCGCCAGCGCCGCGATCGCCTTCTCGGCATCGCCGGCCGCGGCGCGCCAGGCGTCGCGCGCGACGTCGGCCTGGGTGCGGCCGGTCTCGGCGATCTCGATGACGGGATCGATGAGCGACAGCGACTGCGGCGCCTCGCGGGCCAGGCCCGCCTTCGCGATCGCGACCAGCTCGCGGGCGAGATCGCCGACGGTGTGCTTGCCGACCTGGGTCGCGAGGCCGGTGCGCGGGACCTGATCGGAGAGCGCGAGCCGCTCGTCCCAGCGCAGGTGCTCGGTCAGCGCGATCGCCGCGGCGCGCGCCTCGGTGTCGTAGGTGATCGCGCGGGTGAACGGGCCGAGCGCCGCGATCATCGGCAGCGATCCGCAATCACAGCCGCGCACCTCGATCAGCTTCTTGAGGCGGACGTCCGGGAACAGGGTCGACAGGTGCAGCGCCCAGTCGGCCTGGGTCGCGCGCTCGCCGCGCCAGCCATCGCGCAGGAACGTGCGGAAGGTGAGGCCATCGGGCGGCTGATAGCCGCCGCGATAGACGAAGTACAGCGGCACGTCGAGCGCCCACTCGGCGTAGGCGTTGAAGACATCGTCGCGCTCGAAGACGAAGCGGTTGAGCCCGGCGCGCGCGGTGTCGGTGTCGCGCCAGATCCACGCGCGGTAGCTCTGCCAGTCGGTGGCCTCGCCATCGACGATCGGCGAGTTGGCCCACAGCGCGGTCAGGATCGAGGTCACCGAGCCGAGCGCGCGCAGCTTGGCGGCGGCGTCGGCCTCGTCGGAGAAGTCGAGGTTGGTCTGGACCGTCGCGGTCCGCAGCATCATGTCGAGGCCGCGGCTGCCGACGGTCGGCATGTACGCGCGCATCACGCGGTAGCGCGCCTTCGGCATCCACGGGATGTCGTCGCGGCGCCCGAACGGCCGCAGGCCGCTCGACAGCCACGCCAGGCCCATCGGCCGGGTGACCTCGGCGAGCGTGGCCGCGTGCTCCGCGAGATCGCTCGCGAAGTCGCGATCGTCGCCGAGCGGCCGGGCCGCGAGCTCGAACTGCCCGCCGGGCTCGATCGTCACCTGCGCCATGCCGCGGCTGAGCGCGATCGTGTGGCCCTCCTCGATCACCGGCTCCCAGCCGCGGGTCGCGAAGCCCGCGAGCACCGCGCCGATGCCATCGGGGCCGTCGTACGCGGGGGCGGTACCGGCGGTCGGGCCGTGGGCGCGCACGCCGATCAGCTCGTGCTCGGTCCCGACGCGCCACTGGGCGCGCGGCTTGCCGGCGGCGTGGAAGTACGCGACCAGCTCGTCCTCCGACGCAATGGCTACGGCGTCGGCTTCATCGACGAGATGCATGGTTGTCTCCCACCAAGGTTCGGGCACCATACGGTCGAGATCGCGATCCGTCAACCGAGCCACCGACGGGCACGAGATCGGTGCGCGACCGCCGCGTGAGGATGACGATCATGCGTCGCGCCGGGCGGGTCGCCACTGGCGGCGCTCCATGGGATGATGCGCCGCGATGATGTCCGCATCGACGTTCGAGGCCGTGTTCGCCGCCCCCGGGCTGGCCCGCCAGCGCGCGCGCCTGTTGACGCTGCTCCGGGAGCTCGCCTTCCAGGAGCGCGAGGTCACGCTGTCCTCGGGGCTCAAGTCGAACTTCTACATCGACTGCAAGCAGGTCAGCCTCGACGCCGAGGGCCAGTTCCTGATCGGCCAGCTGTTCCGCGCGGTGATCGATGCGGTCGCGCCGACCGCACGCGCCGTCGGCGGCCTCACGCTCGGCGCCGATCCGCTGGCGTCCGCGACCTCGGTCGTGAGCTTCATCGCTGGCCGCCCGCTGGATGCCTTCATCGTGCGCAAGGAGCCCAAGAGCCACGGCACCCAGCAGTGGGTCGAGGCGCCCGCGGCCGTGCGCGCCGGCACGCCGGTGGTGATCGTCGAGGACGTGATCACGACCGGCGCGTCGACCCTGCGCGCGATCGAGCGGGCGCGCGGCGCCGGCCTCGAGGTGCTGTACGCGCTCGCGCTGGTCGATCGCCTCGAGGGCGGTCGCGAGGCGGTGGCCGCGCAGTGCCCGGTCGGCGCGCTCTTCACCCGCAAGGACTTCCTCCCGTGATGAGGCGCGCGACCGCGTGGCTGACCGGCGCGACGCTCGCGCTCGGCCTGGCGGCGTGCATCCAGACCGCCGCCCCGCCGGTGGCGTTCTCGAGCACGTGGCCGACGCGGGTCGCGAACTTCACCGACGTGACCAAGGCCTGGTCGCGCAGCACCAAGCTGCGCAACGGCTACGAGGAATCGCTCGTGCTGTCGGCGACGATCAAGACACCGGAGTGGCGCGCGGCGCGGGTCGCGCGCGACGTGAAGTACGCGCGCATGTCCGAGGCCTCGGCCACCGAGCTGGTGGCCAAGGAGCAGGCCGCGCTCGCCGATCACTACGAGGTCGAGCTGCTGGTCGCGACCTGGGCCCGGCGCGAGAACGATCTCGAGCGCGGCGAGAAGTCGTCGTGGCGGGTGGTGCTGGTCGCCGACGACGGCACCGAGATCAAGCCGATCGAGATCCGGCGCGATCGCCGGCCGCGCGAGCAGGTCGAGCTCGAGCATCCCGACTTCGGCGACTTCACGGTCGCGTACATCGCGACCTTCCCGAAGGATCGCGATCTGTTCGCGGGCAAGTCGATCCGCCTGCACATGTCGAGCGCGCGCGGCGGCGTCGAGCTGCTCTGGCGCGCGCGCTGATCGACGCAGCGCGGTCCGCCGCGGCGCGCGGTCAGTGCTTGCGGCGGCGCTTCTTGCCGAGCAGGCGGTCCCAGAAGCTCTGCGGCTCGTAGCCGTTGTCGAGGTCGTTGAAGGACTCGACCTTGGCGTCGCCCTTGCCGAACTCGGGGTGGGCGCCCTGCTGGAAGAACGCCTCCTCGTCCTCGGTGAAGTGGGTCGCGTGCGCGGTGACCGCGGCGGCGTCCTTGCGGATCGCGGCGATGTCGGCGCCGCCGGTCGGCTTGGGCGCCGGGGTCGGCTCGCGCTTGCGGTGCTCGGTCTTGCCGGCCGGCCCCTTGCGGGCATCGTGGCTGACCGCGGCGGTCGCCGCCTGGTGGACCGCGGCCAGATCGTGGATGAGCACGGCCGGGCTCTGCTCGACGACGATCGACGGCCCCTGATCGACGAGGATCGACGGACCATCGTCGACCTTGCCCCTGGGCAAGGCCGCGATCCGGATCTCGCCGGAGTTCTCGCGCGAGGCCGCGCCCGGGCTCACGACGCCGCCGCGATCCTCGTCGGCGACGCGCGCGACCTCGGCGCTCGCGCGATCGACCGCGTGGGCCTTCTCGCTGGCGCGGTGATCGTCCTTGGCCTTGCTGTCGGCGGCGTCCTTCTCGGCCT
Organism: Deltaproteobacteria bacterium; assembly: GCA_021413675.1. Taxonomy (GTDB): domain Bacteria; phylum Myxococcota_A; class Polyangia; order Haliangiales; family Haliangiaceae; genus JAIOQA01. Next base: position 66,418 of record JAIOQA010000409.1, read on the forward strand.
TCGCGTCTGCGGCGGCCTTCGCGTCCGCCGCGGCCTTGGCGTCCGCGGCATCCTTCGCGGTCTTCGCGTCCGCCGCGGCCTTCGCCTCCGCCGCCGCCTTCGCGTCCGCGGCATCCTTCTCCGCCTTCGCGTCAGCCGCGGCCTTCGCGTCCGCGGCATCCTTCTCCGCCTTCGCCTTGGCCTCGGCCGCGTCGGTCGCTTCCTTCTCGGCCTTCGCCTTGGCTTCGGCCGCGTCCTTCTCGACCTTGGCCTTGGCCTCGGCGTCCTTCTGCGCCTTCGACGTGGCGGCCTCTTCCTTGTCGAGCTTCGCCTTCGCCTCGGCCGCCGCCTTCTCGGCTTCCTTCTCGGCCTTCGCCTTGGCCTCGGCCGCCTTCTCCGCCTTGATCGCGGCCTCGGCCGCCGCCTTGGCCTCGACCGCCGCCTTCTCCGCCGCCGCCTTCGCGTCGGCGGCATCCTTCTTGGCCTTCGCGGTGGCGTCGGCCGCGGCCTTCTCCGCGGCCGCCTTGCTCGCGGCCTCGGCGGCGGTCTTCGCCGCGAGGTCGCGCTCGGCCTTGGCCTTGGCAAGGACCGCGTCCTGCGCCGCCGCCTTCGCATCGGCCGCAGCGCGCGCGGCCTCGGCGTCGAGCGCCGCCGCCTCTTCGACGCGGATCGTCTCGGTCGGGAACAGGCGATCGCGCTGCTCGTTGTCGGTGAGCGCCTCGAGCCCCTCGCGGTGCTCGCTGCGGGTCGCCGTGAGCGTGCCGATGTAGATCTCGCCCGAGGCCACCGTCGAAGGCACGACGCCCGCGAGGCCCGCGAGGTCCGAGCTGCTGGCGCGCGGCACCAGCGCGCCCCAGTCGATCTCCGCCGGCGCCTTGCTCGCCGAGTCACCGGAGACCGGGCGCTTGGGCCGCTTGCGGTTGCGCTTCTTGCCGCCGCTCGACGACTTCGGTCCAGACATCTCGTCGTCGGCGGTCATCGGCACCGGGCCGGTGTCGCCGGTCGGCTTGACCCGATCGAGCACCGCCTCCTTCGACACCGCGCCGACCAGCCACTCCTCGACCGCGAGCACCGCGCGCTGCGCGGCCTTGGGCTTGGCGGTCGCGACGCGCTTGAGCAGCCCGGCCTCGACCGCGCGCTGCGCGACCCGCAGGGTCTCGAACACGCGGTATGCGCCGTCCTCGAGCACATCCGCGACCGTGCGGTTGCCGTCGAACAGCCGGAGCACGCCGTGGACCTCGGTCGGGATCTTCTTGCCGACCGCGGCCATGCGCTGCACGTCTTGCTCGAACACCGCCGACGGCGACAACCCCGCGGACACGTCGCGGATGTCGCGCAGGAAGCGCTCGGCGTCGGCGAGCAGCTCGGCCTTCTCGAGCGGGATCTGCCGGCGGCGCACCACCGGCTCGTGGCGGAACTCGAACCGCGCCTCGGTCCACAGCAGCAGCTGGTGGAGCGCGGCCTGGCCGTGCAGCCCGCCGACCGCCGCCGAGGTGACCTCGCCCTCGAACAGGCGCAGCTCGCCGCGGCGCAGCCCGCGCGACAGGAACAGCACGCCGCTGCGCCCGGTCGCGCACAGCGCGCGCATCAGATAGAAGACGCCGAACGTGTCGCCGAGATCGCCGTGCAGCGTCGTGCGCATGCCCGGCCGCGCGGTCGCGAGCAACCGCCCGACCGTCACGACATCGCGCAGGTATGCCGGTGGTTCGAGCACTTCGTCGGCGCCGAGCTCCCACGCCTCGGCCCGGCTGATGCCGTTGCCGACATACAGGACGGGCGCGATGACGCCAGCGGTCTCGATCGCGTTGGCGAGCGCACCCAGGACCTCGACGGCCTGGGCTGCACCCTCGGCGCCGAGCACGATCAGGCCGACGTCGCTGGCCAGGCCGGCGCGGGCGTCTTCGACGGTGGCGTGGGCCACGACGGCCGCGCCTTCCCGCTCGAAGCCGAGCCGCATGGCCTCCTGCGCACGACGATCACCCTGGACGACGATGACTTTGGAGAGGCCGGACATGACCAGAAAACCGCCGGTGGAGTATAACCAGCGACGGCACCCGGCCAACAGGGCTTTCGCCCGGAGTCATCAGCGTCCGTGATCGTCCTCGAGGTCCTGCAAGGTACGTCCCCGCGCTCCGTGTACGAGCTGCGCGAGCCTGTGGCCACGCTCGGACGCGGTCCGGCCAACACGATCGTCCTGACCGATTACCACCTCTCGGGTGAGCACGGCCAGATCGTCCGCGAGGGTCAGAGCTACGTCTATCGCGACCTCCGCTCGACCAACGGCTCCGCCGTCGAGCGCGGCGGCAACCGCCTCGCCGTCGACGCGACCCGCCGCCACGAGATCGGCCTCGAGCACGGCGACCTGCTCTTGCTCGGCGATCCCAAGAAGCCGGTCTCGCTGCGGATCCGCATCCTCAAGTCGAGCATCACCGGCGAGGTCCCCGCCATCGGCGCGGGTGCCGATCTCGGGGATCGGCTCATCGCCTCACGCTCGATCGTCGATCTCCCGGCGGTCACGCACACGATCGAGCACGATCCCGTCAGCGCGGTCCGGGTCTACAAGGCCCTGCAGCGCCTGGCCGCGCGCCTCGATCAGCAGGCCACCCTGGATGCCGTCGCCGAGGCGATGTTCGAGCTGCTGCGCCAGGCGACCCACGTCGCCGTGCTCCTGCGCTCGGAGAACGAGAAGGACCGGTTCGTGCTGGCGCTGTCGCGCGAGCGCGCGAGCATGCCGCGTCCTGCCACCGCCGGGCCCGATCCCGTCAAGGCCAGCCGCGCGGTGCTGCGGCGCGTGCTCGCCGATCGCGCCGCGATCCTCACCGCCAACGCGCAGGAAGAGGTCGCCAGCTCCGAGTCGATCCTCGGCGGCCAGATCCTGTCGATGATCGCGGTGCCGCTGTGGCGCGGCGACGAGATCACCGGGATCATCCAGGCCGACAACCGCTACTCGGCCGGCATGTTCGACGAGAACGACCTCGAGGTCGCGCTCCTGCTCGGGTCGCAGGCCGCGCTCGCGGTCGACAACGCAACCTTGGTTTCGCGGCTGCGCCTCGCCGAGGAGCGGGCTCGCGGCGAGAACGTCTACCTCAAGCGCCGCGAGGTCCAGCGCCAGCGCTTCGACAACATCATCGGCGACTCCGCCGCGATGAAGGCGGTGTTCGCGCAGCTCGAGAAGGTCGTCGACACTCGCGCCACCGTGTGCGTCGAGGGCGAGACCGGCACCGGCAAGGAGCTGATCGCCTCCGCGGTCCACTACAAGTCGAACCGCAAGGACAAGATGTTCGTCGCGCAGAACTGCGCGGCGCTGCCCGAGAACCTGCTCGAGAGCGAGCTGTTCGGCCACAAGCGCGGCGCCTTCACCTCGGCCGACGCCGACAAGAAGGGCCTGTTCGAGATCGCCGACGGCGGCACGCTGTTCCTCGACGAGATGGGCGAGATGCCGCTGTCCTTGCAGGCCAAGCTCCTGCGCGTGCTGCAGGAGGGTACGATCCGCCCGGTCGGCGCGACCAGCGAGAAGCAGGTCGACGTCCGGATCATCTGCGCGACCAACCGCGACCTCAACGTCGAGGTCGAGAAGGGTCGCTTCCGGCAGGATCTGTTCTACCGGCTGATGGTGTTCCCGATCCGCCTGCCGCCCCTGCGCGAGCGCGGCGGCGACATCCCGATGCTCGCGAAGCACTTCCTCGCGCGCTACGCCGACGAGTACCGCGTCGATCTGCCGGGCTTCACGCCCGAGGCCCTCGACGCGCTCGCGAACTATCCCTGGCCCGGCAACATCCGCGAGCTCGAGAACGAGATCCAGCGCCTCGTGATCCAGGCCGATCCCGGCTGCTGGCTCGAGGTCACCGATCTGTCGCCGCGGCTGCGCAAGGTCGAGGGCACCGTCGCCCGGATCGCGCCCAAGAAGGGCACGCTCAAGGAGATGGTCGAGCAGGTCGAGCGCTGGCTCCTGACCGAGGCGCTGCGCGAGAACGGCAACAACAAGACCAAGACCGCGGTGCAGCTCGGCATCACGCGCGAGGGTCTGCACAAGAAGCTGGCGAAGTTCAGCCTGTAGCGCCGTGGGGATCTGGACCTGGCTCGCGCGCCACGACGTCACGGAGGACGAGCTCGCGGATCACGCGCGGTTCGAGGCGCGCTACGCAGCGATGACGTCGGAGGAGCCGGGCCACGTCGAGGAGATCGACACGCACCGCGACTGGCATGCGCTGCACGTCGCGCTCACCGGCTGCGAGCAGGGCGGCCCGTCGCCGGCGGCGGACGTCATGGGCGTGCACGCGGGCACGCACACCGAGTGGGGCGCCATCCGCTGGCCCGACGAGGTCGCGCGCATCGCGGAGTTCCTCGACGAGGTGCAGTGGCCGGACGCCCTCCGCACGCTCGCGCGCGCGTTCGATCAGGGCGTCTTCTACTACAACTTCTACAACGTCGACGGGAACGAGGACCGCCTGACCGGGACCTTCGAGGACGTGCGGCGATTCTTCCGCGATGCCGCGCGCGCCGGCCAGGTCGTCACGCTTCGCCGGCTCTGATCATGCGGCGCGATTAACCGCATGACATTGCAGAGTAACGATCGAATAGCGTCACGCGCGCACGCACACCGACACCACGGGTAACTCGGCCCGCACCGGGCGCGGCGGTACTGCTGCCCCATCATGAAGAACGCCACTGCCGCCCTCGCTTCGTTGCTCGTCTCGCTCGCCGCGGGATGCATGACCGAGCCGGTCACCGACTCCACCGCCGACTCGCTCTCCGATTCGCTCGCGGCCGCCGACACCGCGCCCGAGCACGCCGCGCAGGAGACCGCCAGCGATGCGCTCGCGCGCGCCGCGTGCTGGGACGGCGTGACCCTGCCCCGCCCGGCCGCCGAGCCGGTCGCGCTGCCGTCGGTCGCCGCGAAGTACGCCGCCTACAACGACGCGCTCGTGATCTATCAGCAGGAGGCCGCCGCGTTCAGCGCGATCGCCGACGAACACGCCGCCGCGTTCAACGCCGTCGCGACCGCGGTCACCGGCCGCGTCTGCTCGACCAGCGCCGATTGCGCCACCGGCACGTCGGCGTTCGTCGGCGTCTGCGTCCAGCCGTACTACGGCGTCGGCGCGCGCTGCTACGTCTCCGACGCGACGCCGATCGGCGCGGGCCCGCAGCCGCCGGCGACGCCGGTGATCACGTGCGCGGATCTGTCGTGCTCGTCGCTCGCGAACTACGCGTGCGAGACCGAGCCCAACACCGGCGTGAACGCCTGCATCCTGTCGCGCTGCGGCAACGGTGGCGGCGGCGGCGGCGGTGGCGGTGGCGGCGGTGGCGGCGGGAAGCACTGATCGCATCGACCGCGGCCCGCAGACCGCGCGGTGGACACCGCAACCCGGGTTGCTAGCCTGTCGTACTCGTCGATGCCCGATCGCGACAACGGATCCGACGCCACGCTGCCGCGCCTGCCCGGCCAGTTTCGCGGGCTCTCGACCGGCGACCTCGTCGCCGATCGCTATCGCCTCGTGCGCGTGCTCGGGCGCGGCGGCATGGGCGAGGTCTGGGAGGCGCACCACGCGGCGCTCGATCGCCGGGTCGCGCTCAAGCTCGTGCATGTCGACGCCGCGCCGATGCGCGCGCGCCTGCTCCACGAGGCGCGGCTGCTCGCCAGCCTCCGCCACCCGGCGATCGTCGCGGTCCACGACGCCGGCGTCACCGCCGATGGCATCGCGTACCTCGCGATGGACATCCTCGTCGGCGAGAGCCTCGCGACCCGGCTCGAGCGCGCGCGCCTCGAGGTCCCGATCGCGGTCGCGCTGTTCATCGAGCTACTCGATGGCCTCGCCGCCGCGCACGCCGCCGGCATCGTCCACCGCGACATCAAGCCCGACAACATCGTGCTCGTCGATCGCGCCGGGCAGCTCGCGCCGACGCTCATCGATTTCGGGATCGCCGTCCCGCTGGTCGGCGATGGCGTCGCGCCCGATCGCGCCGGCACGCCCCAGTACATGGCGCCGGAGCAGCTGCGCGGCCTGGCGTGCGATGCGCGCACCGACGTGTGGGCGACCTGCGTCAGCCTCTACGAGGCGGTGACCGGACGCGCGCCGTTCATGGGCCCAGACCTCGCGACCACGGCGAGCAACGTGCTCGATGCCCCGCTCGCGTACCCGACCGATGTCGAGGCGCTCGACGGCAAGCTCTGGGCGATCTTGACCCGCGGGTTGCGCAAGGACCCCGCCGACCGGACCGCGTCCGCCGCCGAGCTGCGCCAGGCGCTGGCCGCCTGGCTGGCACGGCGCACCAACCCGCCCGCACCGCCCGCGCCGCCCGCCGTGCCGGAACCGCGTAACGATCCCGCCCCGGACGTCTTCCAAGCCTTGATCAAGCGCAAGCTGACCGAGGTTTGACGATGTTCCAGTTCAGCGAGCCCGCCGCGTCGAAGTCCGCCTCCTTCGATCTGCTCACGATCGACGCGCGCACCGACCAGGAGCTCGACACGCTGCCGTTCGGCGTGATCGCCCTCGACGACGAAGGGACGATCCTCCGCTACAACCTGTACGAGTCGCAGTTCGCGCGCCTCGATCGCAACCAGGTGCTCGGCCGCGACTTCTTCAACGACGTCGCGCGGTGCACGCGCGGCGACGTCTTCGAGGGCCGGTTCCGGCGCGGCGTCGCCAGCGGCGCGACCGGCAGCTTCGCGCGCTTCGCGTTCCTCTTCGACTTCAAGTTCGGCGCGCAGGACGTCGAGGTCGAGATGGTGCGGCCCGCGGGCGTGCCGCGCTACTACCTGCTCATCAACCGCCGCAAGGTCAGCCCGCCGCGGCCCGATCGCGGCCCCGACCAGGTCGCCGTGTCGCAGCGCGAGCTCGCGCCCGACGAGGGCACCAAGGGCGTGCGCCGAGATCCGATCGAGCGCCGCGTGGTCGAGGTGCCGTGGGCGTTCTTCGCGGCGCTGCGCGCGACCTGCGATCAGCTCGCGCCGGAGACCTGGCCGCTGTTCTGCGCCGAGTGGGGCGTGCAGCTCGGCCGCCGCCTCGCGATCGATCTCGAGACCACCGCGATCGCGACCAGCGGCCGCGGGCTCGCCGAGGTGCCGATGACCGAGCTCGCGACGATGCTGTCGCGCCGGCTCGCCGAGCAGGGCTGGGGCAAGGCCACGTTCGACTTCGAGGCGATCCGCGAGGGCGTGCTGGTCATCGAGGTCGCGCGCAGCGTGCTCGCGGAGGCCGCGCCGCGCGTGCGCCGCACCACCGGCGAGCCGCGCGCCGATCTCGCGTGTCCACTGCTCGCCGGCACGCTCGGCGCGATGATCAGCCACGTCGCGGGCCGGCGCCTCGCCGCGCGCGAGGTCACCTGCAGCTCCGCCGGCGACGACGCCTGCCGCTTCGTGGTGACCGCGCACGCGCGTCGCGCCGCGATCGACGCCGCGATCGCGAGCGGCGAGCGCGGCGTCCCGGCGATCCGCGAGGCGCTGCGCCGGGCGCCGACCGAGGCGCGCGGTGAGTGAGGCGCCCCCGCTACCGCTACCGCCGCCGCCGAGCCCGGCGCCGATCCGCAACCTCGAGGCACGGCTGCTGGCCGCGCCGAGCGGCAAGCTGCTGGCGAAGGTCCCGTGGGACGGCCCGCCGCTCGATCCGGATGTGATCGAGGCGCGGGCGATGCTCGCGTGGCTGCGCTGATCCGCGCCGCGGGCGGATCAGGGCACCCGCGCCTGATTCCGGCACCAGTCGCGGGTCTGGCAGACCGAGTCCTGGCCCTGCATGCCGCCGGGCGTGCAGCACTGCAGCGGGGCGACGCACGTCGCGAGCGGGCCGGTCGCGCCGTCGGGTTCCTGCGGGAACCGCGCGCCGCGGCGGCAGACCGCACCCACGCGGCTGACGGGGGCGGCGGCATCGGGCGATGGCGCCGCATCCGGCGGTGACGCATCGACCGGCGGTGACGCATCGATCGTCGATGCATCGACCGCGACCGGGCTCGCTTCTGGCGGCGGCGCGCTCGCCGCCGTCGGCGGTGCGTGGTGACAGGCGCCGAGCCCGATCGCGAGCGCGAGCAAGGGGACGACTGCGCGCATCGACGTGCTCCGTCCGCGATCCATCATCCCATCATTCACGCACGACTCGCCGCGACGGTCTCGTCCGGACGCGAACCATCGCGCCTGCGTCGGCGGTGATATCGTCGCCCGCGATGCGACTCCATCCGTCGTGCGCGTCGAGCTGCCCGTGACCCCCGCCCAGCTGGACGAGGTCTGGGCCATGGTCGATCGCGCGTACCTCGCCGAGGTCGCGCACCGCCAGCATCGCCCGGTGTTCGCGACGATCAGCGGCGCACACCTCTATGGCTTCGCGTCGCCCGACAGCGACGTCGATCTGCGCGGCGCGTTCCTGTTGCCGACCCGCGCGCTGCTCGGCCTGCGCAAACCGGCCGAGACCATCACCGTCTCCGATCAGTCGCGGATCGATCTCGACTGGGTCGCGCACGACCTCCGCAAGTTCGCGCGCATGATGACCAGCCACAACGGCTACGCGCTCGAGCAGCTGTTCTCGCCGCTGGTCGTGGTGGCGACGCCGGTGTTCGAGGAGCTGCGCGCGCTCGGCAAGGGCTGCATCACGCGCCCGACGATCCGCCACTACCAGGGCTTCGCGCGCGGCCGACGGCTGCGGCTGCACGAGCCCGACCCGACGGTGAAGCACCTGCTCTACGCCTACCGCGTGTTCCTGTCGGGCATCCACCTGATGCGCACCGGCGAGGTCATCGCCAACATCGCGCAGCTCAACGACGCGTTCGCCAACCCGACGATCGCCGAGCTCGTGGACCGCAAGCGCCAGGGCGCGGAGAAGATGAAGCTCGACGCCGCCGAGCTCGCGCACCACGACGGCCTGCTCGACGGCCTCGAGGCCGAGCTCCGCGCCGCGCACGCCGCGAGCGCGTTACCGGAGGAGCCGACGACGACCGCCGCGCTCGACGATCTGGTGATCCGCACGCGGCTGGCCGACCTCGCGGCCTGACACCTGCGCGGCGCGCCGGCGCGTTGACCGGCGGCCGGCGGCGATGCACACGATCGCCGTCATGGACCGCGTGCCCGAACCTCACGCCTCGTTCCTCGCCGCCGCGCTCGCCCAGCTCCAGGCCGATCCCCGCCTCGTCGGCGTGGCCGGCGCGGGCTCGCTCGTCACCGGCGGGATGGATGCCTACAGCGATCTCGATCTGATCATCGCCGTCGAGCCGGCCGCGGTCGCGGCGGTCATGGCCGAGCGCGAGGCGATCGCCCGCTCGCTCGGCCCGCTGCTCGCGGCGTTCACCGGCGAGCACGTCGGCGAGCCGCGCCTGATCATCGCGCTGTACGGCCCCGACCCGCTGCTCCACGTCGACCTGAAGTTCGTCGCGCTCGACGACGTCGCGACGCGCGTCGAGGATCCGCGGATCCTGTGGGAGCGCGACGGGCGGCTGACCGCGGCGCTCGGCGCCGGCCAGGCGCGGTTCCCCGCGCCCGATCTGCAGTGGATCGAGGACCGGTTCTGGATCTGGGTCCACTACGGCGCCGGCAAGATCGGCCGCGGCGAGCTGTTCGAGGCCCTCGACTTCCTCGGCTTCCTGCGCGGCCAGGTGCTCGGGCCGCTCGCGCTCCAGCAGGTCGGCGCGCGGCCCGCGGGCGTGCGCCGCCTCGAGACCGCGGCGCCGGCGTTCGCGGCGCGCTTGCAGGCCACGCTCGCGGAGCACGACGCGCGCGCGATCGGCCAGGCGCTGACCGTCGCGGTCGAGCTGTACCGCGAGCTGCGCGCCGCGCTCCGCACCGCCGCGCTGCGAACCGGCGACGCAGCCGAGGCCGCGGCGACCGCGTATCTCGCGGCGATCGTCGCGTCGCGCTGACCCAACGCGCTCAGCCCAGCTGCGCGATGACCTCGGCGGTCGGCATCGGCCGGGAGAACATCGGGAAGTCGTACTTGATCGCGTTCGCGTGCTCCTCCGGCGAGGTCGCGGCGCAGCCATCGGCGAGCGTGATCACGTCGAAGCCGTGCTCGTACGCGGTGCGCATCGTGGACTCGACGCAGCAGTTGGTCAGGAAGCCGCCGATGATGACGGTCTTGATGCCCTTCGAGCGCAGGATGAAGTCGACGTTGGTGCTGGCGAAGGTGTCGAGGCCGCGCTTGCCCTCGACGACGATGTCACCCTTGACCGGCGCGAGCTGGTCGACGATCGCCGCGCCCCAGGTGCCCTTGACGAAGCACTTGCCATCGACGACGCCCTTCAAGATGCCGTACGGGTGGCGGGTCAGCTCGCCGTAGCCCTCGGCGAACATGATCGGCGCGTGCATGACGGTCACGCCGCGGGCGCGCGCCGCCGCGACCAGCGCGACGGTCTTGGCCAGCATCTCGGTCTGGTCCATGACCGGCTTGACCGCGGGGTGGAGCACGCCGCCTTCGCTGGCGAACTCGTTCTGGTACTCGATGAGCAGGACGGCGGTGGTGGCGGGATCGAGGGTCATGGTGAATCTCCTTTCGGCGAAGTATGCTCACTTGTCAGACAAGCGGTCAAGCAGCTACTCTGCGAGGCATGGCCAAGCCGCGCGCCGCCTTCGATCTCCGCGCCGAGGAACGGGCGCCGCTCAGCGTGCTGGTGTCGCGCCAGCTCCGCCACGCGATCGTCTCGGGCAAGGTCTCGATCGGCACCGAGCTGCCCAGCGAGAAGGAGCTCACCAGGGAGCTCGGCGTCGGCCGCTCGACGGTGCGCGAGGCGCTGCGCATCCTGCAGGCCCAGGGCCTCCTGTCGGGCGGCGACACCGTCTCGACCCGCCGCCCGCGGGTCTCGACCGAGGAGGTGCTGAGCCTCGCCGCCGCCCAGGCGATGGAGAACGTCGTGCGGCTGGCCCAGGTGCCGCTCGCCGATCTGGTCGAGCTGCGCGTGCTGCTCGAGGGCGCCGCGGTCGAGGCCGCCGCCCGCACCAAGCCCGCGCTCGCCGACGCGCGCGACGCGATCGCCGCGATGGAGGCCGCCGGCGCCGACGTCGAGGCGTTCCGCGCCGCGGATCTGCGCTTCCACCGCGCGCTCGCCGACGCGGGCGGCAACGCCGCCTTCCCGCTGGTCATGGGCGCGCTGCGCGCCGCGATCAGCGCGCACCTCGGCGAGGCGCTGCACCGCGCGCCCCAGCCGCGCCGCGCGATCACCAAGCTGACCCGCGAGCACACCGCGATCCTCGACGCGATCACCGCCGGTCACGGCACGCGCGCGCGCACGCTGATCACCCGCCACATCCGCGGCTTCTACCGCGAGCGCGCGCGATGAGCCGCGCACCCTCCACCGCGTGGGTCGAGGCGCTGCGCGCCGCCCTGCCCGATCCGACCGCGCTCGCGATCGATCCCGACATCCTCGCGACCTACGCCCGCGATCAGGCCCCGCTCGCCCCCGCCGGCGCCGCCGTCGCGCTGGTCCGGGCCCGCACCGTCGACGATGTCGTGGCGACGCTGCGCTTCGCCCACGCCCGCGCGCTGCCAGTCGTCACCCGCGGCGCGGGCACCGGCCTCGCCGGCGGCGCCAACGCGATCGACGGCTGCATCCTGCTCTCGGTGGCCGCGCTCGACCGCATCGTCCATATCGATGACCTCGCGCGCACCGCCGTGGTCGAGCCCGGCGTGCTCAACGCGACGCTCGCCGACGCGGCTGCGGCGCGCGGCCTCTACTACGCGCCCGATCCGGCGAGCCGCGCGATCTCCACGATCGGCGGCAACATCGCGACCAACGCCGGCGGCTCGTGCTGCCTCAAGTACGGCGTCACCGGCGATCACGTGCTCGCGCTCGGCGTCGTGCTCGCCGATGGCACGCGCATCCGCACCGGCGCCGCCACGCGCAAGAACGTCGCCGGCCTCGACCTCACGCGCTTGCTCGTCGGCTCCGAGGGCACGCTCGGCGTGATCGTCGAGGCGACCGTGCGGCTCCTGCGCGCGCCGCGCCGGCCCTCGACCCTGGTCGCGTTCTTCCCGCGCCTCGAGGCCGCCGCCGCGGCGATCGTCGAGCTCGATCGCCACGATCTCTCGCTCCTCGAGATCATGGATCGCACCACGATCGGCGCGGTCGAGGACCTCACGCACATGGGCCTCGACACCGAGGCCGCGGCGTTCCTGCTGGCCCAGACCGACGCGCCCGACGCCGCGACCGTCATCGCCGCGTGCGAGGCGATCTGCCAGGCCCACGCCGCGACCAGCGTCCTGGTCACCGACGATCCCGAGGAGGGCCGCCAGCTGCTCGCCGCGCGCCGCCTCGCGCTGCCCGCGCTCGAGAAGCGCGGCACGACACTGCTCGACGACATCGCCGTGCCCCGCCCCGCGATGATCGCGATGCTCGCGCGCATCCCGGCGATCGCCGCCGAGCACGACGTGCTCGTCGGCACCTTCGGCCACGCCGGCGACGGCAACCTGCACCCGACGATCGTCTTCGATCACGCCGACCCCGCCTCGGTCACCGCCGCCTACGCCGCGTTCGACGCGATCCTCCGCCACGCCGTCAGCCTCGGCGGCACGATCACCGGCGAGCACGGCGTCGGCTCGCTCAAGCGCGACTACCTCGCGGCGATGGTCGACGCGCCCGAGCGCGCGCTCATGCGGCGGATCAAGGAGGCGTTCGATCCGCGCGGCATCCTGAATCCCGGCAAGGGCTACTGACCCGCGTCGCCTACCGCGCCTTGCCGCTCGCCGCCAGGTGGCGCTGGATCGTCCGCACGCTGACGCCGAGGCGATCGGCGGCGCGCCCGCGGTTGCCGCCCTCGAGCGCGAGCGCGGCCTCGATCACCTGCGCGACGATCGCGTCGAGCGGGCGATCGAGATCGACCGGCAGCGTGTGGCTGCCCGGCGCGATCGCGCCGCCCGCGCGCATGACCTCGGGCAGATCGCGCAGCCGCACCGGCTTGCCGGCGCGCAAGAGGCACAGCACCTCGACGGCGTTGCGCAGCTCGCGCACGTTGCCCGGCCAGCCGTAGTGCAGGAGCACGTGGCGGACCTGGCGCCCGAAGCGCGGCGGCGCGGTGCCGTGGCGCGCCGCGAGCTGGCGCACGAACTGATCGAGCAGCGGCGCGATGTCCGGGCGCCGGTCGCGCAGCGGCGGCACCGCGATCGTGATGCCCTGGATCCGGTAGTAGAGATCGGCGCGGAACCGCCCGGCCGCGACCTCGAGATCGAGCGGCCGCAGTGTCGCGAACACCATGCGCACGTCGGCCTGCAGCTTGGCGGTGCCGCCGACCCGCATGTAGCGCCGGTTCTCGAGGAAGCGGAGCAGCTTCGCCTGCATCGTCAGCGGCATCTCGCCGACCTCGTCGAGGAACAGCGTGCCGCCCTCGGCCGCCTCGATCTTGCCGCGCGCGCGCTCGGTCGCGCCGGTGAACGCGCCGCGCTCGTGCCCGAACAACTCGCTCTCGAACAAGGGCTCGGGGATCGCCGCGCAGTTGATCGGCACGAACGGCCCGCGGCGCCGCCCCGACAGCTCGTGGGTGCGGCGCGCGAGCACCTCCTTGCCGGTGCCGCTCTCACCGATCAGCGTGACGACCACGTCCTTGCCGGCGACGATCTGCAGGAGCTGCTCGAGGCGCCGCATCGCGCTCGAGTGCATGATCGGCGCGAAGACGACGTCGGCGGACCGCGCCCCGCGCGCGCGGGTCATGGCGCGCGCCCCGGGCCGCGCTTGATCCACAGCTCGAGCGGCCCGCGCGCGATGATCTCGCGGCCCATCAGCTCGAAGCCGGGCGGCATCTGGCCGCCGAACCCGTGGAACGTGACGACGCGCGTGCCCGGGGACAGCTCGGCGAGGCGGCGCTCGACCTCGGCGACCGCGCGATCGTAGGCCTCGCGGCGCTGCTGCGTCGAGCGCGGCTCGTCGGGCTCCGACGCGTGGCGCGCGTCGATCGACAGCAAGAGCTCGCCGAACGGGTTGTAGAGGTAGACCCCCGCGAACCGGGTCCAGTCGATCGCGAGCACGCTCGAGTGATCGAAGCGGATGCGGCGATCGACGCGCAGCAACCGGGCCGCGCGCTCCGCGGCGCGGACCAGCGCCGGGCGGCGCTCCAGCCCGACGAAGCTCGCCTCGCAGCTGAGCGCGCCGATCACGCAGAACTTGCCCGCGCCCGCGCCGACGTCGAGCACGACGTCCTTCGCGCCGCACGCGAGCCAGGCGACGGCGCGCTGCGCGACCACGACCGGGGTCCAGTGATCGCGCGACCACGGGCGCAGGTCATCGGGGAAGACCACGTCGAACTGCGCGTCGAGCACCGGCTGGTGGGCGCGCAGCCGGCGCGCGATCGCCTCGGTCTCGGCGCTCAACACGGCACCGCATCGTGCGCCGAACCGCGCGCGATCGCTCGGATGTGTCGCCAACGCGCGCGATGCATCGCGTCGCGATGTCGCGGCGCCGATGGCCGTATCGCCGCACATCTGTCCGATATTCGAGGCACGCGGCCCGAGAGTACGACAATTTGTCGTATCTCGCTGGAACTCGCCCACCGCAGCCTCGTGCCCGTCCTGTGCCCGACGACGCCGCCACCTGGTACGGCGCTTGCTCTATCCGGCACCGTGCGCCGTCCCCGGTCTCCGCTGGTCGCGATCATCGCGGGTCGCCGCGACACGCGCGACGAGCTGCTGTCGTACCTCGACGGCGCCGGCCTCCCCGCGCTCGGCACCGACGATCTCGGCGGCAAGCTCGCGGCCGCGGTCACCGAGATCGTGCTGTTCCCCGACGACTTCCCGGTCGCGGAGATCGCCGCCGCCGTGCCGCGCCTGCGCCGCGCGCCGCGCCTGCTCGTGCTCGTCACCTCCGAGCCGCAGCGCCACGCCGAGCTGGTCGCGCCGCTCGAGGGCACCCGCACCCCGCTGGTCATGGCCAAGCCGGCGTTCGGCTGGATGCTGGTCGACGCGATCCGCGCCCACCGGGAGGCGCCGTGACCGGCATCCTCCTGGCGATCCCGGTGCTGCTCGCCGGCGTCGTGCTCGCGATCGCGCTGCCGCACCGCCACGCGCGCGTCGCGGCCGCGCTGATCTCGCAGGGCGTCGCGATCGTCCTGGTGCTGCTCGAGGTCGTGCCGGTCCTCGCGGGCGGCGCCGACCTGCACGCGACCTGGCCATGGTCGTTCCCGATCGAGGACATCCGCTTCCACGTCGACGCGCTCGGCGCGTTCTTCCTGGCCTGGTCGCTGCCGATGACGCTGGTCGGATCGATCTACGCGATCGGGTATCTCAAGCCCTACGTCGCCGCCGGCCGCAACGCCGGCCCGCACTTCGCGCTGCTCAACCTGGTCTCGCTGTCGTTCGTCGTCGTCTACTCGGTGCAGAACGCGCTGGTGTTCCTGCTCGGCTGGGAGATCGCGGCGGTGTCGGCCTGGCTCCTGGTGATCTGGGACTACCGCAGCCAGAAGATCCGGTTCGCCGGCTTCAACTACCTGGTCTCGACCCACGTCGGCCTGTTCGTGCTGGTCAGCGCGTTCATGCTGATGCACGGCAAGTCGGACTCGATGGACTTCGGCGCCTGGGTCGGCTTCCTCCACAAGCCCAGCGGCCTGCGCAGCATGGTGTTCGCGCTGCTCGCGGTCGCGTTCGCGCTGAAGTCGGCGTACTTCCCGTTCCACACGTGGCTGCCGCGCGCCCACGCCGCGGCGCCCGCGCACGTGTCCGCGCTGATGTCGGGCGTGATCCACAAGGCCGGCCTGTTCGGCCTGCTGCGCTTCACGCTGCTCATGGGCAAGCCCGAGGAGTGGATGGGCTGGGCGGTGCTGGCGATGGGCGCGGCCTCGGCGCTGTTCGGCGCGCTGTCGACGGCGTCGCAGCGCGACCTCAAGCGGCTGCTCGGCTACTCGTCGACGGAGAACGTCGGCATCGCGGCGATCGGCTTCGGCGTCGGCTACCTCGGGCTCACGTGGAACGCGCCGGCGCTGGTGCTCGCGGGCTTCGGCGGCGGCCTGTTCCACCTGCTGAACCACGCGCTCTTCAAGTGCCTGCTGTTCTACGCCGCCGGCGCGGTCTACCGCGTCACGCACACCGTCGATCTCGAGCGGCTCGGCGGCCTCTGGCGCGTGATGCCGGCGACCGGCGCGATGTTCCTGCTCGGCGGCCTCGCGATCTCGGCGCTGCCGCCGTTCAACGGCTTCCTGAGCGAGTTCCTCATCTACGGCGGCCTGGTCGGCGGCGGCGCGCCGACGATCATGGGCGACGTCGCGCTCGCGGCGATGGCCGCGGTGCTGGCGTTCGTCGGCGCGACCAGCGCGCTCGCGATCACCCGTGCGTTTGGCGTCGCGTTCCTCGGCGTCGCCCGCGATCCCAAGATCCACGCCACCGAGCCGGTGCCGCGCACGCTGCTCGCGACGATGGTCGTGCACGCGGCCGCGATCGTCGTCGTCGGGCTGGTGCCGCTCGTCGGCCTCGCGCTGGTCCAGGCGCCGGTCGCGCTGTTCACCGGGCCCGACGCGCCACCGCTCGCGCGCTCCCTCGACGCGGTGCTCGACCTGGTCCGCGTGCTCGCGGCGCTGCTCGCGGTGCTCGGCGTGCTCGGCTGGTGGATCGGCCGGCGCGCGCGCCGCCACGTGACCTGGGGCTGCGGATTCGCGGCGCCGTCCCCGCGCATGCAGTACACCGCGAGCTCGTTCGCGGCGCAGTTCAACCGGATCTTCGAGGCGGTGATGCCGGTCAAGCGGCGCGAGACCCTGCCGCGCGCGGTGTTCCCGACCCAGCCCGGCCAGCTGTCGACCTCGCACGTCGACGCGGTCGAGCGCCGGATGTTCGAGGTGCTGGGCCAGAACGAGCAGATGGCGGTCGCGGTGTCCAAGCGCGTGCCCGAGCAGCCGCGCATCGCGTTCGCGATCGGCCTGGTCGTGCTGGTCGGCATCGTGGTCGCGGTCGTCGGGGGCCTGCCGTGAGGATCGGCGCGCTCGCCGCGCAGCTCGCCGCGCTCGCGATCTTGCCGATCGTCGTCGTCGGCGTGATCAACCGCGTCAAGTCGCGCTGGGCCGGGCGCAAGGGCCCGCCGATCCTGCAGCTCGCGTTCGATCTGCGGCGGCTCCTGCGCAAGCGCGCGGTCTACAGCGCCACCACCACCGGCGTGTTCCAGCTCGCGCCGTGGCTCGCGCTCGCGGCCGCGCTGACCGCCGCGCTGATCGTGCCGATCGTCGTCGCGCCGGTGCTCGCGTTCCGCCTCGACTTCGTCGCGTTCGCCTACGCCTGGGGCCTGGGTCGCGTGGCGCTCATGCTGGGCGCGCTCGACACCGGCAGCGCGTTCGAGGGCATGGGCGCCAGCCGCGAGGCCACGTTCGGCGCGCTGCTCGAGCCCGCGCTGTTCCTGGTCGCGGTCGCGCTGTGCGCCGACACCGGCGCCGGCTCGCTCGCCGGCGGGCTCGCGCTCCGCCCCCACGACCCGGCGTCGATCGCGCTGTGGGTCGCGAGCATCGCCGCGCTGCTGATCGTCGTGACCGTCGAGTGCGCGCGCATGCCGGTCGACGATCCCACGACCCACCTCGAGCTCACGATGATCCACGAGGTCATGATCCTCGACCACAGCGGGCCCGATCTCGCGGTGCTCGAGTACACCGCGGGCCTCAAGCTGGTCACCGGCCTGGCGCTGGTCGCCAACCTGACCAACCCGGTGCCGAGCGCCGCCGGCGAGCTCGCGGGCGCCGCCGGCGTCGTCGGGATGATCGTCGCGCTCGCGATCGTCGTCGGCTGCGTCGAGTCGCTGACGGCGCGCCTCAAGCTGCGGGTCGTGCCCCAGTACATCGCGATCGCGCTGGGCGCCGGCGTGATCGCGCTGCTCGCCACGGCGTGGCGGCTGGGAGCGGGCACATGACCACGCCGCTCGTCGTGTTCGTGCTGATCCTGCTCTTGCCGCTGTTCATGGCGTCGTGGCGGACCAGCCTGCTCGGCCTCGCCGGCCAGGGGCTGCTGATGGCCTGGATGGTCTACGACCGCGCGCCCGCGCTCGGCCTCGATGACGGCGCCGCGCTCGTCGATCTGGGCCTGCTGCGCGGCCTGGTCGCGCCGATCGTGCTGTACCGGGTGCTGCGCACGCGCGGCGTGCCGCGCCGCAACGACGTCATCCCGCCCAACCTGCTGTCGTGGACCGCGGTGCTGGTGCTGGTGCTGCTCGCGTTCCGGTTCGCGGCAGCGCTGCCCATGCCGGCGCACGAGCGGCCGTTCGTCGCGGTCGCGACCGCGGCGCTGCTCCTCGGCTTCTTCGTGCTCGCGACCCAGGTCGGCGTCTTCAGCCAGATGATCGCGGTGTTCCGCATCGAGAACGCGATCGCGATGTTCACGCTCGGCATGCCCGCCGAGCACGACGGCTGGTGGATCCGCGGCGTCGAGATCGCGGTGCTCGCGGTCACGCTCGCGCTGTTCCGCTGGTACCTGCTCGCGCTGACCCCGCCGGCGCCCGCGCCGAGCGAGGAGGTCCCGTGAGCCCGGCCCTGTGGTTGCTCGCGCCGCTGGCGTTCGCGCCGTGGCTGCGCGTGCGCGGCGGCCGGCACGCGTCGGCGCTGGTCGCGGTCGCGGCGATGGTCGAGGTCGCGATCGCGGCGCTGATCAGCTTCGAGGTGATCCCCGGCGTCGAGCTCGCCGCGGCCGGCGACGCGCTCACGACCGACGCGACCGCCCGCCTGTTCCTGCTGGTGATCGACGCGATCTTCCTCGGCATCACGATGTCGGCGTGGCTGCGCCGCCGGGTCAACCAGGGCGTCCCGGATCGCGGCGCGCTCGATGGCCTGTTCGCGATCGTCTTCCTGGTCGCGGCCAACCTGGCGCTGGTCACCAACCACATCCTGCTCGCGTGGCTCGCGCTCGAGGTCACGACGGTGGCCGCCGCACCGATGATCGTGCGGCCCGACAAGCCCGGCGCGATCGGCGCCTCGTGGCGCTACGTGCTGTTCTCGACGATCGGCCTCGGCGTCGCGCTGCTCGGGCTCCTGTGCCTCACCCGCGGCCACGATCCTGCCGCCGCGGGCAGCTACTTCTTCGACGAGCTCGCCCGCACCCGCGCGCCCGCTGGCGATGGCTGGCGACCGCTGGGCGTGGCGCTGGTCGTGCTCGGCATCGGCACCAAGCTCGGCCTCGCGCCGATGTACACGTGGCTGCCCGAGGCGTACGACGAGGCGCCCAGCGGCGTCGCCGCGATGCTGGCCGCGGTCCAGTTCAACTGCGCGCTGGTCGTGCTCCTGCGCGTGCTGCAGCTGCCCGATGCCCTCGACGGCCCCGCGCCCGGCGTGCTGCTCACGATGGGCCTGGCCTCGATGATCGTGTCGGCGGCGAGCATCCTCGCGACCCGCAACATCCGGCGGCTGATCGCCTACGCGTCGATCAACCACGCCGGCGTGATCGCGATCGGCCTGGCGCTCGGCGGGCCCGCCGCGTACGGCGTCCTGCTCTACGCGGTGTCGAACGCGTTCATCAAGGCGATCCTGTTCATCTCCGTCGGCAAGATGGAGCACCACTACCAGTCGAAGGACATGCGCGACGTCGGCGGGCTGATCAAGGACCTGCCGTACACCGGGCTGTTCCTGATGATCGGCACGTTCGCGCTGCTCGGCTTCCCGCCGTTCGGCAGCTTCCTCGGCGAGATGCTGATCCTGTCGTCGCTCTCGGCGACCGGCCAGCTGCTGGTGTTCGCCGGCTTCTGCGTCGCGATCGCGACGACGTTCGTCGCCACCGGCCGCAGCGTCTTCCCGATGATCTGGGGCGAGGCCAAGCGCAAGGCGACCTGGCCGCGCCAGACCGCGGTCGGCTCGCTGCCCAAGATCGCGTTCATGGCCGCGCTCGTCATGATGGGCATCTACGTGCCGCCGCAGCTCAACGCGCTATTCCGCGACGTCGCCGCGGCGCTGGGGGCCCATTGACCGCGGCGTCGAGCTCGCTGGTCGTGCACACCGTCGCGATCGCCGACGTGCCCGAGCTCGAGGTGCGCGCGTGGCGCAACTGGGTCAAGGCCGAGCTGCTGCAGGGCAGCCGCCCGGTGATCCTGTACGGCACCCGGACGAGCGAGACGCGGGTCGCGCTGACGATGGTCCTGCAGCGCGGCGACGGCGGCCTCGACCTGATCCGAACCAGCGTCGATCCGACGACCGGCTACTTCGCGCTGTCCGAGGTCGCGATCGCGATGCATGCGTTCGAGCGCGAGCTGCACGAACAGTTCGCGCTGCGCCTGACCGCGCACCCGTGGCTCAAGCCGCTGCGCTACGAGGGCGGCACGCAGGCCGACATGGCCCGCTATCCCTACTACAAGCTCGAGGGCAAGGAGGTCCACGAGGTCGCGGTCGGGCCCATCCACGCCGGCGTGATCGAGCCCGGCGCGTTCCGCTTCATGTGCCACGGCGAGACCGTGCACCACCTCGAGATCCAGCTGGGCTATCAGCACCGCGGCGTCGAGGCGCTGCTCGGTCGCGGCGATCCGCGCCGGCACACGCCGCTCGTCGAGACCATCGCGGGCGACACCAGCGTCGCGCACGCGTGGGCGCACTGCGCCGCGCTCGAGGCGCTCGCTGGCGTCGCGCTGCCGTCGGAAGGCGAGATCGCGCGCGCGCTGATGCTCGAGCTCGAGCGGATCGCGATGCACCTCGCCGGCCTCACCGGGCTCGCCGCCGATATCGGGTTCCTGCAGGGCGCGGCGACCTACGGCCGGCTGCGCACCACGGCGATCAACACCAGCATGCGGCTGTGCGGCAGTCGCTTCGGCCGCGGCGCGATCCGGCCCGGCGGCGCCGGTGTGGGGCTCGATGATGGCGCGCGCGACGCGGTCCGCGACGCGTGCGCGCTCCTGCGCGACCACCTGGTCGCGATCGACGCGCTGTTCCTCGAGGCGCGCTCGGTGGCACACCGGCTGCGCGGCGTCGGCCGCGTCAACCGCGCGATGGCGACGCAGCTCGGGCTGGTCGGGTTCGCGGCGCGGGCGTCGGGCGTCGATCTCGATCAGCGCCGGCCGGCGCGCGGCGCGTACGCGGCGGTCCCGCTGGCGCGCACGCTCGAGACCACCGGCGATTGCTGGGCGCGCGCGCGCCTGCGCATCACCGAGATCGCGGCGTCGCTGGGCTGGATCGAGGCCGCGCTCGCGCACCTCGCGCCGATGCCCGCCGACCTCGCGATCGGCGCGCTCGCGCCGGCCACGATCGCGATCGCCATCGCCGAGGGCTGGCGCGGCGAGGTCGTGCACGTGCTCGAGACCGACGCCGCCGGCGGGCTGGCGCGCCACAAGGTGCAGGATCCGTCGCTGCGCAACTGGCTCGGCCTGGCGATCGCCGTGCGCGACAACGAGATCTCCGACTTCCCGATCTGCAACAAGAGCTTCGATCTCTCCTACTGCGGGCACGACCTGTGACCTTCAAGCTCCTCACGCTGCGCGTGCGCCAGGATCAGGGCGAGCAGTTCATCAAGGACCTGCGCGCCGCGCGCCCCGCCGGGTTCCGCGGCCTGCCGGTCATCGACACGACGCCGTGCGCGACCGGCTGCGACGCCTGCGTGACCGCGTGCCCGACCGCGGCGATCACCGCCGCGCCGCTCGCGCTCGATCTCGGCGCATGCGTGTTCTGCGGCGAGTGCGCCCGGGTCTGCCCGGCGCACAAGATCGCGATGACCACCGAGGTCGCGATGGCGTCCTCCGCGCGCGCGGAGCTCGTCGTGCACGAGGGGCCCGCGCGTCGCCCACCGATCGACGTCGCCGCGGCGATCCGCAAGGCCTTCGGACGCTCGCTCAAGCTGCGCCAGGTCTCGGCCGGCGGCTGCAACGCCTGCGAGCTCGAGCTCAACGCGCTGGCCAACGTCAACTTCGACGCCCAGCGCCACGGCATCGAGTGGGTCGCGTCGCCGCGGCACGCCGACGGGCTGGTGCTCACCGGGCCGCTGACGAAGAACATGCAGGACGCGGTGCAGCTCGCGTGGGACGCGATGCCCGATCCGAAGTTCCTGGTGGCGGTCGGGGCCTGCGCGATCTCCGGCGGGCTGTACCGCGACGCGCCCGGGCTGGCGCGCGACTTCCTCGCGAAGGTGGGACCGCTGGTGTTCGTGCCGGGTTGCCCGCCGCACCCGCTGACCGTGGCGCAGGCGCTGCTCGACGTGATGGGCCGATAGCGTCGCGGCTGCCAGATCGGCACGCGGCCAGGCATTCCCGCGATCGCGCCGCGGCGTGCGCGGATCACGTCCAGTTGTTGCCATCTGTTGCGCCGAGCAACGCGCGGGCGCCGCGCGCGCTCCTACCGGCATGCGTCGGGGTCATCCCCGCCAGACCGCAAGGAGTCCGCGATGAAGTCCATGTCCCCTGCCTCCCATGCCAGGCGCCGCGCGCACGCCGCGTGGGCGGATCCCGATGACGAGGTCACCAGCGAGCTTCACCTGCTCGCCGCGCTGCGCCTGTCGCCGATCGCGGTGGTCGACGAGCGCGCGACGATCGACGAGCTGCGCGCGATCTTCGTCGCCGAGCGCGTGCCCGCGATCGCGGTCGTCGATGCCGACCGCGGGCTGCGCGGCCTGGTCACGCGCACCGACGTGCTGCGCGCCCCCGACGACGCGGCGACCACCGCCGCCGAGATCATGTCCGGGTTCGTGTTCGTGCTCGCGCAGGACGCGACCGTCGAGTGCGCCGCCGCGCTGATGGCGATCGAGGATGTCGGCCAGGTCGTGGTCACCGACGAGCGCGGCGAGCTCGCCGGCGTGGTGTCGGCGCTCGACATCGCGCGGCACGTCGCGATCGTCGCGGGCTACCTCGCGGCGTAGCGCACGGTCAGGCCGGGTCCTTCGCGAACCGGTCGACGAGCATCGACAGCATCCAGGTCCAGCCATCGGCGTGCTGCCGCCCCTTCGCGTCGTCGGGGACACCGGCGTGGACCAGCGTGAGGTCGGTGCCGCCGTCGCGCGGCGTCAGCGTGATCGTCACCGTCGACTCGAGGCCCTGGGTCGACTCCGACATCCACGTGTACGCGATCGTCCGCGGACGCTCGAGCGTGACGAAGCGACCGTAGTGCGCCCAGGTGCGGCCCTCGTGCGCCACGGCGAAGTAGAACAGCCCGTCGACGCGGACGTCGATGAGCAGGCGCGCGACGCCGAACCACGGGCCGCCCGGGCTCGCCGGATCGGTCCAGAGATCGTACAGGCGCTCGGCGGAGGCGCGGATCACGCGCGAGACGGTGACGTCGATGGTGTTCACGGTGACTCCTCGGGGTTGAGGGCGATGAACGCCTCGAGTCGATCGAGGCGTTCGTTCCAGTAGCGCTCGAAGCGCGCGCCGTACTGCGCGACCGCGCGGAGCGGCGCGGCGTCGAGCTCGAGGGTGTGCTCGCGACCCTGCTGGCTGCGGCGGACCAGGCCGGCGCGCTCGAGCACCTTGACGTGCTTCGAGACCGCCGCGAGCGACATCGCGAACGGCGCAGCGACGTCGGAGATCCGCGCGGGACCGCGCGTCAGGCGATCGAGGATCGCTCGGCGAGTCGGATCCGACAGCGCCGAGAACACGCCATCTAGCTGTTCATGGATACTTTGCACAACCGATTAGTTGAATATCATCAACGCCTGGCCGAGGCAAGGCCGGCTTGACGCGGCGAGGTCCGCGGAGGGCTGTCCAGCCGGCATCACGCGCCAGCGCAGGCCGGTCGCGCTAGGTTGTCGCGATGTCGAACGTCGCGCTCGTCACCGGCGCCAACCAGGGCCTCGGCTATGCGCTCGTCGCGGGGCTGGGCCGCGCGCTCCCCGCAGGCAGCACGGTCTACCTGGGTGCGCGCGATCCGGCGCGCGGCGCGGCGGCGGTCGAGGCGTTGCGGACCGAGGGGCTCGCGCCCGAGCTGCTGGTCGTCGACGTCACCGACGATGCGAGCGTCGCGGCGGCCGCGGCGCTGATCCGCGCACGCCACGGAGGCATCGACGTCGTGATCTCGAACGCCGCCGCGCGGATGACGCGGGCGGCGACACCGGCGAGCGAGGTGCGCACCTTCGTCGACACCAACAACCACGGTACCCACCGCGTGCTCCGCGCGTTCGCGCCGCTCTTGCGCGACGGGGCGCGCCTGCTGGTGGTGGCGTCGAGCTTCGGCTCGCTGAACCGGCTCGCACCATCGCTGCACCATCACTTCGACGTCTCGACCCGCACGCTCGACGACATCGCGCGCGTCATGGACGACTACGCCGCGCTGGTCGAGGCTGGCCGCGCCGAGGAGGTCGGGTGGCCGGCGTGGATCAACGTCGCGTCCAAGGTCGCGCAGGTCGCGTCGACGAAGATCCTCGCGCGGGACCTGCGGGATGACGCGGAGGCGCGCGATCTCCTGTTCGATGCGGTGTGCCCCGGGCTGGTCGACACCGAGGCATCGCGGCCCTGGTTCGCCGACATGTCCGCGGCGCAGACGCCCGAGGTGGCCGCGCGCGACGTCGTGTGGCTCGCCACCTTGCCGCGCGGCACGCGCGCGCCCTACGGCGAGCTCGTCCGCCACCGCGCGATCCTGCCCTGGACCGCGCCGGGGGCATGACATGGCCCTCGACTGTCAGACGTGCGGCGCGTGCTGCGTGAACCTCCCCTCCAACCAGGCCGAGGGCTTCACGACCTGGGTCGAGATCGAGCCCGACGCGCGGCTGCTCACCCGCCGCGATCTCGTGCGCAAGCTGGTCACCTACGACGCCGACGGCGTGCCGCACCTGCGCATCTCCGCCGACGGCCGCTGCCTCGCGTTGCGCGGCGCGATCGGCGGGCGCGTGCGGTGCGACGCGTACCACGATCGACCGGCGCCGTGCCGGCGCGTCCAGCCCGGTGATGGCTGGTGCCTGCGCTACCGCCGCGAGCACGGCCTCGACCCGGCGCGGTGACCGCACGGCCGTTCTAGCGGGGCGGCTGGCGGGGCGGCTCGACGAGCCAGACCGCGCCGTCGTACCCGGCGCCGGCGAGCGCACCGCGGGCGGTGAACGCGACCGTGGTGACGAAGTCGGCGGCGGTCCACGACGCGATCGGCTCGGTGCCGCGCCAGCAGCGCACGCGATCGTCCTCGGATGCCGACGCCCAGGTGCCGTCGGGGCCGATCGCGAGCGCCGTGACGATCGCGTCGTGCGCACGGAGCCGATCGATCGGCGCGCCATCCGCCGCGAGGCGCGTCACGCCGCCGTCGGCGTCGCCGACGAGGAGCTCGCCAGGCGCCGCGCGGGCGAGCGCGCGCAGCCGGCGATCGAGCACGGCGAGCGTGCGCGGTTCGCCACGGCGATCGATCGCCACCACGCGGCCGTCGTCGCCGCACGTGCGCAGCCCGTCGGGCGCGGCGACGATCGCCCAGGCCCAGCCGAGATGGGCGGCCGTGGTCCAGCGCCGCGCGCCGCGGGCGTCGAAGGCGATCACCTCGCCGCGCGCCGATGCGACCGCGACGCCGTCCTCGAATGGGGCGAGCCCCAGCACGGCGCCCAGGTCATCCGCGATCCGGTGAGGGCCATCGCCGTCGATCACGACCAGCTCGCCGCCGCGGGTGCCGCACCAAAGGCGATCGTCGGCGGCCTCGCACAGCGCCGTGACCGAGCTGCCGGCGACCGCGTGGACCTCCGGCGTCTCGCGCCACACCCGGACGTGGCCGTCGCGTCCGGCGCTGGCGAGCGTGCCGTCGCGCCGCGCGATCACCTGCCAGACGTAGCCGCGGTGATGACCGAGCACGTCGCGCGGCACGCGCCCGGCGGCGGCGCTGGCGGCGATCGGCGCGCCGCGGCGGTACATCACGTCGGTCCGCAGCACCCGCTTGGTGCCGCCGGTGACCGCCTCGCCGTCGTGCCAGGCGCGATGATCGAAGACGATCGCGGTGCCGAGCGCGGGCCCGATCGACGCCAGCACGTCGACGCCGGTGCGATCGGCGTAGAACCGCGTGTGCCCGCCGGTGAAGCCGTCGCCGTCGTCGAGGTAGATCTGTAGCGTGAGCCAGGACCGCAGCTCGTCGCTCGCGACGTGGGCGCCGTCGCGGTGGATACAGAAGGCCTGGCCGCCGCGATAGCGACAGGCGCGGAACCGGCGGTTGAGGCCGACCAGCTCCCAGGCATGGCCGTCCTCGCGCAGCTCGCGCGGCAAGCGATCGCCGAGCGCCGCGAACAGCGCGCCCGCGAGCGCGTCGTCATCGAACACCTGGCGATCGTTGTCGCGATAGTCGGCGGGGTACGACGCGCCGGTCGCGTCGAAGCCGCGGCGCTCGATCGCGTCGACGAGCGCCGCACAGCCCCGAGCGTCGAGCGCGTCGGGGACGCGCAACCCGACCGGGCCGCCAGCGGGGAGAAACGGGACCGCGTCAGCCGTTGCGTGCATCGCGAGCTCCTTCGTCGATCAACGGGTGGGTGTGGGGAAACACGAGCGCGACCGCGCCGATCGCGCCGAGACAGAGCACCGTCGCGAGGGTGAAGTGCGCGGCGTAGCCGAGCGCCTCGGCCGACACCCCGCTGAGCGCGGCGGCGCCGCCGGTCGCGATCACCACCGCGCTGGCCTGCACCGTGTAGTCCGTGGCGCTCTCGCCAGCGCGGCTCCAGTCCATCATGCAGGTGAACAGCGCCGCGGTCGCCATGCCGCTGGCGAAGTGCTCGACGCCGCACAGCGCGTACAGCGCGACCCGATCGGGCGAGCCGAGCGCGAGCACCGCGTAGCCGGCGACCGTCGCGGCCTGGGCCGCGCCGAAGCCGAGCAGCGCCCGCTGCCGCCCCAGCCGGTTGACCAGCGCGCCGCCCGCCAGCGCGCCCAGCATGCCGGCGACGAAGCCGACCGTGCCGAGCAGCCAGCCGACGTCACCGAGCGACAGCCCCGCGTCGTGCAGGTACGGCCGCAGCATGCCGGTCGCGAACGCCTCGCCGGCCTTGTAGATCGCGAGCAGCGCGATCACGTGCCACGCGCCGGGTCGGTGCAGGAAGTGGCGCGCGGACGGCGCGGTCGCGACGCGCGCGATCGTCGGTGGCTCGGTCGCGCGCAGCACCGGCACGCTCGCGAGCGCCGTGAGCACGGCCATCGCGAGGAACGTGCCGCGCGCGCCGAGCTGCGCGTGGAGGATCAGCAGCACGCCGCCACCGACGATCATGCCGACCCGGTAGCCCGCGACCTGCAGGCCGTTGGCGAAGCCGCGCTCGTCGGGGCCGAGCATCTCCACCGCCAGGCCGTCGGTCGCGATGTCCTGGGTCGCGGCGATGACGTTCAGCGCGAACACCGCGGTCATCAGCACCGGCATCGAGCTGGTGCCGCCAGGGACGACCGCGAGCGCCAGCAGCGCCACCGTCGCCGCCAGCTGCATCGCGAGGATCCAGGAGCGCCGACGCCCGATGCGCGGCCACCAGTGGCGCTCGACCACCGGCGCCCAGAGGAACTTGAGCGCCCAGGGGATCGCGAGCAGCGACGACAGCCCCACCGCGGTCAGCGAGTAGTTGCGGTCGCGCAGGAGCAGCGGCAGCGCCTGGGTGAAGAACCCGAACGGCAGCCCCTGCGCGAAGTACAGCGAGCCCAGCAGCCCGAGCCGCGCGAGGGTCTGGCGGTCGGCGGCGCGGCCAATGGCGTCGCGCCGCGTGGTCACGAGCGCACGGGACGCGGGCGCGAGGCCCGCGCGCGCGGGGCCGGGGCGACGCGCACCGGCGCGGCCGGCGCGACAGCGCGAGCCCGTGACGAGGGTGCGGCGGCGCGCGCGGACGTCGCCGGCGCCG